>DATFVI010000165.1:0-21545 GCA_035260405.1 Candidatus Dormiibacterota bacterium | reverse complement strand
ATGACCGCCGGATGCTTGTCGATCATCGCGTTGTAGACGCGGCGCGCCGCCTCGTATTCCGCATGAACGGGGTCGATCAAATCGCCCCGTAAAGACTTGCCGAGCGACTCGACGGCGGCGGGGTCCAGCTTTGACCTGGTGGTAGACATCTGGCTGCTCCTTTGGTTCTCGTCTTGCCTGCGCAGCCACAGGGTGGGCGCCCGCTCCTGCGGGGACCCGGGCGAAACCTTGGGGAAAGGTTGGGGTCAGGCTCCGCTCGACGCGCTCAACAGGCGCCGGTGAGCGGTCTGCAGCGGTTCGGCCGGCGAAACCCCGAGCTCGCTCCGCAAGCGCTGGCGCAGCGCTTCATAAACGACGAGGGCTTCGGCCACGTTGCCCTGCGCTTCGAGGGCCGCCATCAACAGGCCGTGGCCGCTCTCGCGCAGCGGCGCCAATCGAACCAGGAGCCGTGAGGTCCGCTCGGCACCCGCGAGCTCGGTTCCGCCCAGGCCCAGGCAGGCTCTTGCGTAGCATTCGAGCGCGCTGACCATGACCTCGTCCAGCCTCCGCCTCCAGGTCTCGATCCAGGGGTCCTCGTACTCCCCGAGGAGCGTTCGTTTGGCGATGTTCTGCGCGGCAAGGGACGCGGTCCACGCTCTCGGCCAGTCAGCGAGCGCACACGCCGACTCGGCCTGGTGGACGGCAGCCAGCGCGCGCTCCACGTCCACTTCGGCGTGTGGCGGCAGCATCAAGGTGATGCGGCTGCGTCCCTCCAGCCAGCGGTTCGACAGGGCGGTCCGCACCTTCGAAAGCAGCGCGGCGAGGGCGTCGGCGGGGTCCCGCGGCGGCTCCTGTGACCAGATCGCATCGACGAGCTCGCCACGGCCGATCGGCCGGTCGCGGTTCAGCACCAGGTAGGCGAACAGCAGCCTGCCCTGGCGTCCTGGCAGCGAGGGTTCGACGCGCCGGCCCTCGAGCTCGACGACGTACGGCCCGCACAGTTGGATCCTGGTCGGCTGCAAGCTGCCTAGACGATAATCGAGCGAGCCGCCAGAAGCCACGGAGGAGACCGCCATGAACCGACAGGTCAAGTGCGAGTGCGGATACATCGCCCGAGCCGCGACCGACGACGACGTCGTGACCAAGATCCGCGAACACCTGCGCACGGATCACCCCGACCTGCTGACCAAAATCAGCGACGACGACATCCGCGGCTGGGTCGAAATCGTCGCGTAACCCCGAAGTGTGCGCGCAGCGCCGCGACCATTCGTGCCCGAATGGCCGCATCCGGAGCCCGGGACCGGGCCATTTGTGCCCGAATGGCCGCCTCCGCAGCCCGGCATCGGGCCATTTGTGCCCGAATGGCCGCCTCCGCAACACGGCATCCGGCCATTTGTGCCCGAATGGCCGCAGGGCGGGCTAGGTGGTGATGTCCACCGCCATCAGGGGGGCGTGCTGCTGCCCGCCATGCAGGTCCGGGTCGCCGAAGGAACCCTGGACGTGGCGGCGCGGAATCGTCGCCTTGAACGCCAGGGCGTTGTCGCACTCGAAGAACCGCACCGAGTCGATGTCGCAGTCGTAAAGATGGGCGATCAGTTCTGCGTTGAGCACCTTTGACGCCTTGACCCTCTCGTAGACCGCGGGGTCGGAAAAGAGAATGTCGAAGGTGAGCTGGAACGGCCCGGCGTTCTTGCTGCGGACCAGCGACGCCAGTCGGTCGAGTCTCATGCGGTGCGCGTTCTGACCGAGGCGGACCCAGCGCCGACTTCGATCGACTCGATCCGGAACATCTCCTCACGGGTTCGCGGCGTGACGACGTGGTGCATGTTGAATCGATAGACGGGCCCTCGCTCGATTTGCGGCGGGTTGTGGAGGTAGGCGATGGTCGTGACCGCCCCGGTCCATTCGGGAACTGGAAAATGAAGCAGCGGCTGCCGCGCCAGCTTCGCGATCTCGGTCGCCGTGCGCTGGTCCGCCGCAAGCACCTCGAACACGACCCCGACCTCGTGAACCTGAGACTCGCGTTCCGGCTCGAGCTCCCCCATGACCCCGTCCCGGCCGTACGTGTGCAGCGCGAACTGGTAATCATCCGGTCCGAGGCCGAGCACCTCTTTCACCGTGCGTTCGAAGTACCGGGTGATACCACCCAGCCACACATCGAGCCGGCTGAGGATGAACGGGTCGCGAATGCCACCGATCATGACGGTCGCGTAGCCGGCCAGCTCCGCTCCTTCGAGCTTCACGTTGTACTTTTCCGCGGCATGGAATTGGGCTCCCGAAATGCGAACGCTCGTATCCGTCTCCGCGTGAAAGACCGCATTTCGGATGTCCAGCGTGCCGGAGGCCTCGTGGAACAGGTAGGGGTCGGGGTTCTCGTAGAGGCTGTGCGCCGCGACCGTCATCGGTGTGCAGCGCAGGTCCGGACCGATCGGCTCGATGATGGCGTGGTCTCTTCTGATGGTCGCGAGCATGACGCCTGGGCCGCGAGTCTCACAGGCCAGGGTGCCGCACTCGACGACCTTGCCCACGTGCCACGCCAAACCCTCCGGGAAACCCAGCGTGATCGGCATCGCCGCGTAGAGCGCGGAATCGCTGGCGCGACCGGCCAGCACCAGGTCGGCCCCCGTCGCGAGCGCCCGCTGGATTGGCTCGATTCCCATCATTCCGACCACGCGCA
Organism: Candidatus Dormiibacterota bacterium; assembly: GCA_035260405.1. Taxonomy (GTDB): domain Bacteria; phylum Chloroflexota; class Dormibacteria; order Dormibacterales; family Dormibacteraceae; genus Palsa-870. The sequence continues at coordinate 18,889 of DATFVI010000165.1, read as the reverse complement.
CGCTCCGCCGGATCGTCGCCTCGTCCATGTGTGGCGAAGGCGCCAGGGGATGGATGCGTCCCTCGGAGAGCATCTCGACCAGGTACTCGGGATGCTGCTCCGATCGGATCACCGCCACCCGCAGCTCGATCTCGAGCTCGGCGCACACCTCGCGGACGATGTCCAGGGTCCAGTCCACGTGAACATCCGCACCGGCCGTCCCCGCCGACCCCACGATGACGGGGACGTGAGCCCTGTGGCCCGCCTCCAGCATCACCGTGAGGTCGGCCTTGACCGCCTCGCGGGCGAAGGCGGGGACGCCGGAGCCGAGGGCTGCTGGTCCCGCATCGGTGGTGCCCGCATCGGCAGCCATGAAATGAGGCTCACGCTTCATCGCGGCAGCAAGGGATGCTCGGTCGACCCCGGCCCCGACAGCTCCGGTCGCGGCCACAAATCGGATTTCGTCCATGCCTGTCTCCTAAGCCCCCGGCCGTGTTATTCGTGTCCTTGACACCATATGCTATAGCAGATAGCATCGGCGTGGAGATGTCACGCACGGCTTCGCCCGTAAGAGCAATCGCGCCAACGGCAGCCCTCGCCGACCAGGCTTTCCACGCCATCCGCGACGCCATCACCTCCGGCCGGCTGGCCGCCGGCCAGGCCGTGACGGAGCGCTCCCTTGCGGTCTTTCTGAATGTCAGCCCAACGCCGGTGCGCGAGGCACTTCGCCAGCTCGAGCACGAGGGCTTGATCGAGCGCGTCGGGCGTGACCGCCGCGTCTCCAGCCTGGCCGACGCCGCCTACGCCGACATGATCCTGATCCACGCGGCCCTGCGCGGACTGTCCGCCCGCATTGCGGCTGAGCGCGCGACCGAGGGGCAGATCGACCGGATGAGAGTCGCACTGCGCGAGGCGGAGGCGATGCGCAAGCGATCGCCCAAGAATTCGGCAACTGCCGGGTTCCGCGCTTTCCACGCCGCCATCGAAGCGGTGTCGCAAGCTCAGCTGCTGGGGTCCTTCCTGGCCACGACAGAAGCCTTTGACGACGCCTACAAAGTCCGCGCCCTCAACGCTCAGAAGGCGGTCGACCCGAAGGGACTGGATCGCCGGGTCAACCAACACCGAGGAATTCTCAAGGCCATCGAAGCGAGGAATCCCGACCTGGCCGAAAGGCTGATGCGGGAGCACACGCTCAACGTGAGCCGCACGTACATCGCGTACGCCGGCAGCCCTCGGCCGAAGGTCGTCCCGTAAGTGTCCAACCCGCCGTCGTTTCCGCTCGGCTGCCCTGCTATAGCAAATAGCGGCCAGGGGTCGCGGCGCCGCCGGGCGCGCGCAGGGCGCAATTCCGAGTGAGCACGCTCATGCTCGCCATCGGCTTTGGGCTCGTCACCGCTTCGGTGCTCGCCATCGCCGCCGTCGGCCTGACGCTCCAGGTCGGCGTCACGAACCTCGTGAACTTCGCCTTCGCCGACTTCCTCACCCTGGGCGCCTATCTCGCCTGGTCGATGAACGTCGGATGGCACCTCAACTTCTGGCTCGCGGCTGCCCTTGCGAGCCTGGGCGTGGGCGTCGTCGCGGTGGCGGCGAACATCCTCGTGATCCGGCCGTTCCTCCGCCGCCGCACTCCGCTCGTCTTCCTGCTGATCGTGACCATCGGCCTCTCGCTGATCCTCGGCAACCTGAACCTCGCGATCTGGGGAAGCGGCTACCGCTCGTTCGACCTGCCCAACCAGCAGCCTTTTCATGTCGGGCCCATGCAGTTCACGAGCGACCAGTTCCTCATCATCGGGATCTCGATCGCGGCGATGCTCGGCATTCGCCTGCTCCTGTCGCGGACCAGGCTCGGCAAGGCGATGCGGTCGATGTCGGACAGCGTCGAGCTCGCCCGGGCATCAGGCATCGACACCGACCGGGTGACCCACGTCGTCTGGATGCTCAGCGGAACTCTCGCCGGGCTGGCCGGAGTGGTCCTTGCGCTGAACCTCACGACGTTCGACACGGGGCTCGGGGCCAACATCCTCTTCGTCATCTTCGCGGCGATGATCCTCGGCGGCGTCGGATCGCCGTCGGGCGCGATTCTCGCGGCTGTCGTGCTCGGGCTCGCGACCGAGGTGTCGGCGGTGGTGGTCAACTCCGCCTACAAGAACGACATCGCGTTTCTCGCGCTGGTGGCCGTCCTGCTGATCCGGCCACAAGGGATCGTCCGCATGGCGGGCAAGAACTGATGGACCAGCTCGGCTACTACCTCGCCACCCTGGTCGTCTATTTCTTCATCTACAATATCCTGGTCTGGGGCCTGAACATGCAGTTCGGCGTCGCCGGCATCCTGGACTTCACCTACATAACGTTCTTCGCGATCGGCGCCTACACCGCGGGAGTCCTGACGGCGGGTCCTGCCTCAGCCACCAATCAGCACTACATCCTCGGCCTGAGCTGGCCGTTCCTGGTCGCCATGGTGGTGGCTGCTCTCGTCGCGGCGGTGGCTGGGCTCGCGCTCGGAGGCGTGGCGCTCCGGCGGCTGCGCAGCGACTACCTCGCGATCGTGATGGTCTCGGTCGGGACCATCGTTTTCGACCTCATTGCGAACAACCCCAACCTGTTCAACGGCAACGACGGGCTCGGTGGCGTGCCGTCGCCGTTCAACGACATCCTGCAGCTCGACCCGAACACCTACCTCTATTTCTTCGTTGCGTTCAGCGGCGTGATCATGGTCGGCCTCGGGCTCCTGTCGCACCGCCTGACCTCCTCGCCGTTGGGCCGCGCCATGCGCGCCATGCGCGAGGACCTGGAGGTCGCCGAGGCGTTCGGAAAGAACAGCGTTCGCATCCGGCTGATCGCGATGATGATCGGCTGCGCTTACGCCGCCATCGGAGGCGCCTTGCTGATCGCCTTCATCAGCGCGATCAGCCCGTCAGGCTGGCTGCCCCCCGAAACCTTCGTCATCTTCGCCGCCCTTCTCATCGGGGGGCGGGCCAACACCCTGGGCTCGGTGCTCGGCGCCTTGTTGATACCCGTCATCTTTGTCGAGGCGACCCGGTTCCTGCCCAAATCGCCGAGCAACCCGGAGCTCGGGGCCGCGCTGCGCAACGTGGCGATCGGCGCGCTGATCATCGCGTCCCTGTGGTTCCGGCCCCAAGGGCTGCTGCCCGAGCGGCGGTGGAGATGGAAGGGGCCGCTTCCGGCGCGCGGCGGCCAAGGGATCCCCGATGCCTGACAACATCCTGGAGATCGACCGGGTCACCCACGCCTTCGGTGGGCTCAAAGCGGTCGACGGATGCACCTTCTCGGTCAAACGCGGATCGATCACCGCCCTCATCGGACCGAACGGGGCCGGCAAGACCACGCTCGTCAACCTCGTGGCCGGCGCGCTGAAGTGCCGTATAGGCTCGATCGTCTTCGACGGCGCGGTCATCTCCGGTCGCCCGAGCTTCCAGATCGGGCAGCGCGGCCTCATCCGCACCTTTCAGATCTCGCGCGAGCTGGGCAACCTGACCGTGCTCGAGAACCTGCTCGTCGTCGTGCCGCATCAGCGCGGCGAGGGCCTCCTCAACACGATCTTCCGGCCCGCCATCGGACGCAACGAGACCCGGATCAACGTGGCCAAGGCGCTGGGCGTGCTCGACACGTTCCGCCTCTACGGTCACCGCGACGAGTACGCGAAGAACCTGAGCGGCGGCCAGAAGCGCCTGCTGGAGCTGGCCCGGGCGGTGATGGCCGAGCCCAAGCTCCTTCTCCTCGACGAGCCGATGACCAGCATCAACCCGGCGCTTGTCGCGCAGATCGCGGTGCGCTTCCAGGCGCTGCGCGACGCCGGCATCACGCTGCTGATGGTCGAGCACAACCTGTCGGCCGTCGACGAGGTGTGTGACGACGTCGTCGTGATGGCCGAGGGTCGCGCGCTGGCGCGGGGGCGGCTCGCCGAGCTTCGCCTCAACGAGGCGGTCGTCCGCGCCTACCTCGGAGGGGTTCATGCCAACCGCCCTGCAGGCTGAAGGGATCACGGCGGGTTACGGCAAGGTTCCGGTGGTCTGGGAGATCGCCGCCCGCGCCGAGTCCGGCAAGGTGGTCGCCATCCTCGGGCCCAACGGCTCGGGCAAGTCGACGTTCATGAAGGCGATCACGGGTCAGATCCACGTCGACGCGGGCGCCGTGTCAGTCGCCGGGAAGGACGTCACCGGTCTGCCAGGACACCTCATCGCGCGCAGCGGTCTTGGCTACGTCCCGCAGGTGGGCAATGTCTTCCCGAGCCTCACCGTCGTGGAGAACCTCGAGATGGGCGGCTTCACGCGCAAGTCCGGGCTCAAGGAGCGCATCGCCCAGGTACTGGACATCTTTCCAGACCTGAAGCTGGCGCGAGCCAAGCGTGGGGGAGCTCTGAGCGGCGGACAGAGAAATCTCCTGGGCATCGCCAGGGCTCTGATGATCGACCCGGTGGTCGTGCTGCTCGACGAGCCGACCGCGGGGCTCTCCCCGGCTTACACGCAGATCGTCTGGGACCAGGTTCGGCGGATCGCCGCAGCTGGAGCGGCGGTCGTGGTGGTGGAGCAGAACGTCGACCTCGCGCTGGAGAGCGCCGATTGGATCTACCTGCTGGTGGACGGCCGCAACCACCTCCAGGGGACGCCCGCGGAGGTGCAGACACACGACATCAGCGCGATTTTCCTGGGTGGGAATGGGGGCAACGGCCACCCCAACTCGAATGGGCCACACACGGGTCATTAGATAGAGGAGGCGGAACAGTTGAGAGTGAATACGCGCGTATTGGCGTCGGTGGCGTCGACGCTTGCCATCGTGGCGGTGGCCTGCGGAGGCAGCAGCCCGCCCGCGGCGACCGACACGTCGCCCATTGGAGTCGGCGAGATCTTTGCGCTGTCCGGCGCGAGGGCGTTCCTCGGCAACATCGAGACCAATGGGGCAGCGATCGGCGTCTACGAGGTGAATCACAACGGAGGGGTGATGGGCCGGCAGCTGGTCCAGTATCCGGAGGACACGGGAGGCGACGCGGTCGACGCAGTACCCGCCTTCCGCAAAGTGATGCTCAATAAGCCGTCGTATTTTCTTGGGCCGTCGTCGGTCGACTTCAGCTCGGTGATCACCCAGTTCGACGCGGTCAAGACGCCCGCGTTCTTCTTCGGCGGTACGACCCAGCTCGACCAGATGCCCTACAAGTACGTCTATCGCGTCACCGCCTCGGACTCGGACCTCACCACCGCGGAAGCCTACTTCGCGATCCACAGCGGCTGGACGAACGCCGTGATGATCTTCGACAACACCAGCGACGCCGTCGCCGAGCAGGCAAGCCTCACGAAGTACTACACCGGACACGGCGGGAAGATCGTGCAGGCCGTAAGCCTCACTCCCGCACAGTCCTCGTACCGGACTGAGGTCTCAAAGGCATTTGCGACCAAACCCGACGTCGTCTTCTTCAAGTCGGACCCGCAAACCTCCGCGACTCTTTTCAGCAACATGAAAGAGCTTGGTTATCTGAACGTGCCGGTCGTCGGTGATGACACCGCACCGGAGCCCGACTACACGAAGGCGATGGGCGTGACCTATGCGTCTCAGTACCTCTACGGCATGTCCGGCTCGCCGGTGCAAGGGCCGGCGAACGACCACTTCATGGCGACCTGGAATGCGGCCAATCCCGGCAAGCCGGTCACTGTCGGCGCACGCAACCTCTATGACGCCGTGGTGATCACCGCGCTTGCGATGACTCTTGCCGAGAGCTCCGACCCGAAGGTGTGGAACAGCAGGGTCCTGGACGTGTCGAATCCGCCGGGCACGAAGTGTTTCGTTTACGCGGACTGTGTTGCGCTTCTCAACCAGGGCAAGAAGATCAACTACGACGGCGCGGCCAGCAGCGAGGACTTCAACCAGTACCACAACACGTTCGGGGACTGGGTGATCACGCAGGTCGGCTCCGACGGGACCACTCAGCGCGAGGTCCTGAAGGTACCGGCCAGCGCCGTCGCCTCCTACAAGTAAGAGCGTTCCACCGCCGCGGGCGCGCGGCCATTTGTGCCCGAATGGCCGCAGCCCCGGCCCGTCATCCGGCCATTTGTGCCCGAATGGCCGCACCTGGGGTTCGGGATCGGGCCACTTGTGCCCGAATGGCCGCACCTGCGGTTCGCGATCGGGCCATTTGTGCCCGAATGGCCGCGTCAGTAGTCCCGAGTGGGGAGCCGGGTGGGGCCGGCTCCCGTTCCCGAGAGGTTGATGTCTTGCTAGTAGCCGCCCGCGTAGCGGCCGGGCGCGCTGGGTGTCTCCGCGTTCGCGATGCGCCCGAAATCGGCTGAGTTTGCGCTGCGCAGCACGAACTGCGCCACGCCGCGTCCGAGCGCGAGCCCGGACTCGTGGTCCAACCGGGTGTACACCCCCGCGAAGATCCGGCTGAGGCCCGCCTCGGTAGCGATGTCCTGGTAGGAGTTGAACTGCCTCACGACGCCCGGGAGGACGTCGGAGGTCACGGCGATCTGAGCTTCGTTGCCGTAGTACGCCGACAGGATGGTCGCGCCGGCCTCGCTGATCGTGCTGTGCGCGCCGGGAAAAGACGGGTCGGCCGGAGTGGTCGCGAGCGGCGTCCAGGTCGGGTCGCCGGTGATGCCCGGGTTCCCGATCGTGTCACCGAGGCGAATGCCGGTGATCGGGCGCCAAACCGCGTACTGGTACTTCGCGTCGTAAAAGGCGATCACGCCGTCCGCGAAGCTCAGGTTGAGAACCGCGAGCAGGCGCGAGGTCGTCTCCAGGTTCGAGTGGTGGGCGACCGCCGCCTTGTCGGCAATCTCGTTCCACGTGTTCCAGATCGGGCCCGCCCAGAACTTGGCTGTCACGGTCTCATCCGCGGTCCTCGTTGAGCTGGTGTTCTGGCCGAGGCTCTTGACCTCGTTCAGCGAGTTGGCGTAGCCGGCGCTGGTGACGGCCGGCGGCGCGACGGGCCGAAACTGCGACGCGCTGTCAAGGACGAAAGGCTTGACGTTGGCCCAACCGGTGAAGACCGGGGCTGCGAAAGCCGGTGGAACGGGGCGGAAGTCGCCGGGCTGGGTGCCCGCGACGAAGGCCGGCGCCGGGTTCGCGGAACCGTCGGTCGCGCGAATCGCGAGAAGCTGCTTGGCGACGCTCCGGCCGACCTGGATTCCATCTTGCTTGGCGGTGCCGTCGGGGATCGCGGCAAGCTCGGTGGTCAGCTGGCCGTCCAGCTCCGTCTGCCACTTGGGATAGAGAGCCGCCAGCACGTCGTGGCCCGCCTGCGCCGCGGCTGCATCCACTCGCGTGCCTCGGGCTGCCGGCACCGAGACGAGATAAGGACGGTCGTCCTTGGTAATCGAAACGACCGAGTCGTAAACCGCCGCCTGCAGGATGGCGAAGCTGCGGGTCGGGTGAAGGCTGGCGGGCTGCGCGCCCGGCGTCTGCACGATATGCAGCAGCTCCTGGTTCCAGGCGATGGCGACCGCGCCTGACTCGCCGCCGGCGGGCGGCGGGGCGGCGGTCCTGGTTCCATTGCTTGCGACGGCGGTGGCCGCGCCGACCACGCCAACTCCAACGATGATCCCGATCAGGACCATCAACGCAACGACCGATTTCTTCATCAGCGACTTCTCCTGGTGGGTGATTGATTCAGGCTGCCGTGGGATGCGGGACGAGAGGGGTCTCCTCGAGCTGACGCTTGAGCTGGCGCACGGTGTGGTCGAGCAGCTCGCACGCGATGGGGTCGACCCAGCTGCGAGCCAGCAATCCCGTCCGGTCGGTGATGACGACCCGGAAGGACATCTGGATCTCGGAGCCCCGAACGTGAGGACGGACGGCCATCGCCATCCGGATCCGGATCGCCGGCACGTTCGACGCCGCCGAGCCGTTGAGCGTCATCGAAGCGGTTCGCAACCGCGGATCTGAGTCGACGATCCTGCCAGTGCCGGAATACATGAACTTGAACGGCCCGGCGCCGACCGCGATTCGCGCTTCGAACTTGCGCGGCCCGACCAGCCTCGTGAGGCTGCCGCCCGGCACGCAGCTGAGCAGCGTGTGCGGATCGTGGAGCTCGCCGAAGACCCAGTCGGGATCCCGGTCGACCTGCGTGAGCCCGTTGAGGTTCAGCACGATGAGCGGCCGCCGCAGGGCCGGACCGAGATCGAAGACGGCCGCATCTCGACCCGCGCCCCTCTCGAACAGCACTCCAGGCACTCCTAGCCCCGGTCGATCTTGGTGCCGGCAGGGGAGAGGACGTACCAGTCGGCGCCGAAGCTGCTGAGGGCCTGGCCGGTCGTGTCACCCGGCTGCTTGTCGGAGATGAAGTAGTAGAGGGGGTGGCCGTTGTAGACGAGCTCCATCGAGCCGTCCTTGCGCGCCGTGGTGGCGAGCAGGGATTGATGAACGCCGGCGCCGGCCACGGGAGCCCCGGTCGCCGGCGCCGGCGGCCAAACTCCAGCGCAAGCGTTGTAGCAGGACGACGCAGTGCCCTGGTCGGCCGCGAAGAGATAGAGAGTCCGGCCGCTGCCGTCGACGAGGATCTGGCCCAGCGCGGTGGTTCGCACCGCGATGGTGGCGGAGGGCCCCGACGAGCCTGTAGGGGTGGTGCCGGCTGCGCTGGGATACCCCCCGCCTGTAGAAGCTGATGTCGATCCATAACCGGAGCCACCGCATGACGCCGCCAGCAAGGCAGCGCCGACGGAGGCGGTGATCAACGCAAGTGTCCGAATCATTGGTTTACGCAATCTCCATTTCGTTTGAGTTGAACGCAGCTAGATATGGAGCTGCGTTACAAAAAGAGATCGCGCAGGACTCAGCTGCCAATGTTGAGTCCCTCCACGTCGATCTCGTTGGCGCCAGGTCCGGTCGACCAGGTCAGGTGTGAAAGTGGGCTGGTCGCCGGTCCGTGCAGGAGCGCTCCGTCGAGCGCGAACTCCGATCCATGGCAGGGGCAGACGAAATGCCTCTTGCCGTCGTCGTACGCATATGAGCAGCCGAGGTGCGGGCACGTGATCGCGAGCGCCCGCAGCGTCCCGTTGTCGCGGGTCAGGTAGCCGGCGAATGTCGGATCGCCTGCGGTGTTCCCTTCACCGCCGTCGGCCATCACGAACGCCATTCCGGCGGGAGCTGCAAATCGCGAGACGCCGCCTTCTTTGAGCGCGCCGACCGGCGTGTCCAGCGCGATGCGAATCGTTTGTTTCCTCTGGTTGGGATTGCGCGGCGGAAAGATGTAGACCGCGATGGGAGAGAGCGCGGCGACGACCGTGGCCGTCAATATCGATGTCATCCACCAGCCAAGAAAAGTTCGCCTCGTCGCGGTCTTTGGTTGCCGGAAGCTCATTACAGAACCAAGTACGGAGCCGCATTACAGCCGCAGCGAACGCGGCCATTTGTGCCCGAATGGGCGCTCTAGCAAATGGGGATGCGGCCATTTGTGCCCGAATGGCTACTCTAGCGAACTGGGATGCGGCCATTTGTGCCCGAATGGCCGGAGTTAGTCTCTGGCCAGGGCTTGTCGAATCTGGCTGGCAACCTCTGCGGGTTTCCCATACACGTCCGCTGACGTGAACCGGAGCAGGCGATAGCCGGCGCCGACCAGGCCGTTCTGGCGGCGGTTGTCATCGACCAGGCGATCCCGGTGGTTGCCTCCGTCGAATTCGATCGCCAGTCGCTGCCGACGATAGAGCAGGTCTGGACGGGCCAAGAACCGACCTTCTTCGTCATGGACAGACACTTGAACTTCCGGCCGCGGAAGCCGTGCGAGCACGAGCAACATGCGGAGCCGGCTTTCCATTGCGGACTCGGCCTTTGGCTCCGCCAGGTCGACAACGCGCCTGAGCCGAGCGACGCCCTTTGTTCCGGGATGCTCCGCGACATAGCAACGCAAGTCGTCGACGGAAACCAACCCTTCATGAAGGAAGAGGTCTGCCACCACGACTCCCTCGGTCAACGGATCTCGGCCGCCGAGGTCGACCACCGTCCGCAGCGCACTCGTAGTTGATAGCCCACGCCGCCGAACGATTTCATCGCGAGCTATCCGTGTACGGCTGACCACTGCGCCTGCCCGGCGGCTGCTGCCAGTGGGCTCGGGCATCGTGACCTCGATCGGGTCGCACGGCTCCATGTCCAGTCCGTGCAGCCAGACGGCAGTACGTCCGGAAAATGCGGCGCCAGCCGGCAATCGCTTGGCAACAGCGGCAAGCATCAGCTGAGGGTTCTCTTTCAGACCCACCCACCGGTAGACCCCTGAGCCCAACCGGCGATACCGCGTTCCACGCAACTGGCGGCGGCTGACGCCCAATCCCCGGGCTTCTGCGCGCGTGAACGGCCCTGTCTTGAGGGCGGCGGGAACCACATTCCTGGGTTGCACCGCACCAGCATCCAGACCAAGGCCCAATGAAACAACGCCGGTCGTTAAGGCCCCCGCAGTGTCCGCAAGCAACCCGATCCGGGCCCGCGCATCGGCCATTTGTGCCCGAATGGCCTGATTCCCGCCCGGCAACCCGGCCATTGGTGCCCGAGTTGCCCGATTCCCGCCCGGCAACCCGGCCGTTCGTGCCCGAATGGCCGCTCGCCCGGCGCTACGGGAGCGCCGGGCTTGCTTCAGACGACGAACAGTTCTATTTGGTCGCCGTTCACTCGCGAAGGGATTTTGGGTAGGTTTGCCGGCTCTGCCTTGAGCCGGTAGTAAAGGACCTTCCCGGTCCAGCCGAAGGCGGTCTGGTGGCACGGGCAGTCGAGCTTCTTGCCGGCGTCATCCGGCTGGAGCCTGCACCCGAGGTGAGTGCAGATCCCCGAAACCGCGCTGATCGAGCCGCCTTCGTTGACGATCACCGCATCGATCGCGCCGGTTGAAACCGTCATGGCGTGCCCCGCCGGGAGCTGGGTCACCGAGGCCACGGGCTTCCACGCTCCGCCGTCCGGCATCAGGACGGTGGATCCGCCTCCGCCGCCGGTCTGGTCGGGCGCTTTGCCCTGCCTCGTCGCCACCTCGTCCAGCCCCACGCCGATGACCATCGCGGCCGCGGCGGTTCCGAACGTCCGGAGGAGCATTCGGCGGGTCACGTGACGGTCGAGCGCCGGGCTTTCGTCCAGCGCCGCGGCAAGCCTGCCGTGTATGCGGTCGAGCGCTGCTTTGCTCGGCAGGTCGGCACCGACGCGAGCGGAGGCCAATCCAGCCGCCGCGGTCATCGCTTCCACTTCCTCCTGCGACGCGTCGAACCGGCGCGGCCTGCGGCCGTGCAGCAGATCGTCGACGAAGCGGGCGACGCGATCGGCCGGCGAGTCTGTCATGTGAGCACCTCCAGTCCGACATCGGCCGCCTTGCGCAGGGCGCGAAACTGCAGCACGCGAGCGTTGGACTCCGTCACGCCGAGCTCGTTGGCCGCTTCCCGCACGGAGTAGCCGCGCAGAAAGCGGAGCTCGAGGATTCGCCTGAAGTTGCCAGGGAGCATCGAGAGGAGCCGCTCGGCGCGATCCGCCGCCGCGCTGTTGCGCGGGCGGGTCAGCGCATCGGGTGGAACCTGCTGCAGCTCAGCCGCGGCGTCCTTGGCCGCGTAGTGGCGCCGCCAATGGTCGGCCAGGACCGTCCGCGCAGTTTTCACCAGGTAGGCGCGCACGTTGTGGACGGGGGCGGGCAGGCGCAGCGTCTTGAGCGTCTGCATCAGGACCTCCGCGGCCAGGTCTTCGGCGTCGGCGGCGTTGCCGACCCTTCGGAAGACGAGCTGGTAGATCCCCACGACGTTGTCCTCGTAGACGGCCTCCCAGTCGGGGTAGACCGCGGCCTCGGCCCCTCGAAGGTCATCCGACTCCGGGGGTTCTACGAGGCGAAGCTCGGTCACCGCAAGCACGATATGCGATCCACCCAATCCGGAAATCCTGTGGGTGTCGAATTCTCCGGACTCACGCACTCCAGATACGGAGGTTCGTTACATGTCTCCGAGAAGTGGTCATGCGATGGGCCTCGAATGACTCCTCCAGCGACCGGACAAACCGGGCCGTGGGGAGATTGTTGCCGGCGACCGCGGCCTGGAGATGGGTGGCCGCGAGCAGTGCGGCCCAGGCCGAAGGTGTGGCCTCGAAGCGCAGGGGCCGCCGCCAGCCGATCAGGTCCGCGACGAATGCCGCCACCTGGCCGGCTTGAGCCTGGGCGCCGCTCGCGGCGGAGTCGAGGCCCATCCTTTCGGCGACCCCGGAGAGCGCCGTGAGCAGGAGACTGTTGGCGGTCCGCGCCGGCACGCCCAGCTGGGTCGCGATCGCCGACATGTTCCGCTTGCGAAGGAACCGCAGCACGATCACCAGCCGCATCTCTGCCGACAAACCCTCGACGAGGCTGTCGAGCGTCGAGGGCGCCCGGCCCGCAAGGCCCGCCTCGAAGGCATGGATCTCGGCGCAGCGGAGCCGAACCACACCATATCGGTCGCACCAGTGCCGGCTTGCCGCCTCGAGCGTCGCGTCGGCGACCATGTCGTCGACCACGTTCACGAGCTCCGGCAGGTGCACGGTTCCGACGGCGTTCATGAAGACCCAGGTGGTCGCGTCCTCCGCGTCCGACCGGTTGCCGGTCCAGCGAAACGATGCCTGGTAGGTGGGCAGGAACCAGCGGTTGAAGACCTGGCATTCCTCGAAGTAGGTGAGTCCCCTGATCACGCTCAGCGCAGGCGGTTGGTCGTCCTTCAGCTGCATCCAAGCAACCTCGAGTCCGTACTGCCCATCGCAGCCGCAACTACGAATTCGCGTTACACGGAGGTTTGTAACCGCGCGCCGTATCAAGTCGCCGGCAGCCAAGACCTGCCGCGACCGTCCTGGACAACCTCGAAAACGGTCGCAACACCCAATGCGCATTCAAGGAGTGGACCGTGCAAGAGAAGAGCCAAGACAAGAGCCAAGACAGTAGTGAAGACGTGAGTGCCCGCTGGAACAGCGTCGTCCGGCGGCGCGCGTTCCTCAAAGGGCTTGGCGTGGCCGGGGCGCTGATCCCGACCAGCGGCCTGCTGGCGGCAGGCGTGAAGGCCGCCGGCACGAAGGACAGACCTTTCACGGCGCTTTCTGCGCTCAGCGCAGGCGATGTGGCGATCTTGCGATTCCTGGCCGCGGCCGAGCTCATCGAGACCGATCTCTGGCAGCAGTACAACGAGCTCGGCGGCGCGAACGGTGGCAACCCTTCCTACATCGCCGCGCTTTCGAACCTCGACGGCGACATGCCTCAGTACATCAGCGACAACACCGACGACGAGGAGAGCCACGCCGCGTTTCTCAACGCGTACCTGGCGTCGCGGGGCGCAGCTCAGGTCAACCTGGACGAGTTCAAGATCCTGCCGAGCACGAAGGCGACCGGCGCGCGCCAGGTGCGGCGCTTGACCAACCTCCAGAACCTGGTGGTCGACACCAGCTTCTACACGCGATACCGATCGTCGGAGAACCCCGACCTCGGCGGTTCCTTCGCGCAGGCGGTCAACATCGTGAACGAACCTGCGATTCCGCTGAACGATAACGAAACTCCGCCTGGAACGGACCAGCCCGTGCCGCCGGTGACCGCGGCGGCGCGTCGCATGCAGGCGATCGCCAATACCGCCGGTTTCCACTTCGGATACATCGAGCAGGGTGGGGCGAGCCTCTACTCATCGCTGGCGCTCAAGGTCAGGGACCTGGAGGTCCTGCGGATCGTGATCAGCATCGGCGGGGTCGAGGTGGACCACTTTGGGCTGTGGCACGACAAGATGGGCAACGCGGTCGCTCAGCCCCTTGCGGGCGTCGTCGACCCCACGACCGGGGTCAGGTTCCCGGACCTCAACAACCCCGCCACCGAGCTGTCCCAGACCAACCTGATCCTGCCCGAGCCGGCTGATTTCCTCGGGGCCGGATTGCCCGAGGTGTCGGTAATCCGACCGACCCTGATCGAGAATGCCGGCGCCGTGGCGACGATCAAATCCTTCACGGCCGACCTCCTGTTCGAAGGCCAGACTCCCGAGTTCTTCAAAACGGTAATGGACCTGGCCGAGGCAGCGGACGCGGCACAGCGCGGGTTCTAGCCCACAAGAACGTGCCCGAGCGGCGTCACATCGAGTGGCGCCGCTCTCCCGACAGCCGATGGTGCTTGTAGGCCGGATTTACTCCGGCCGTCCCAATCGCGCTTGAACGATGCCACGCGTGGCGAGGAGTAACTCTTAGGACAAGTCCCATCCATATACCGGAATGGGAGCAGCGCCTGCGGCGCAGCCGCACGCGCGATGAGGCAAAACCATCCGGGTTTTGCCTCATACCTCGTCGAGTGGCGCCGCTACGGGCCGTAACAACGGCTCGTAGTTGACCGATCAACGACTAGGGGGTACTCGTCGTGACGCTCAACAGGTTGATCAGCCATGGCATGCTGCTGGCCGTCTCGGCATCGATCGCGGGCATCCGCTTCTTCGACAAGGGGTTCACCGGCCCGCACCTCGCACCCAGCAGCGTGAATGCCGCCTTGGCCGGTGACGTGCCGAACGAGGGCAGCCGCGCCGGGACGATCATCAAACCGCTCGAGATCCCGATGGCACCCGTCCTTTCTCACGCCGTCGTGCACGCAACCGTGGGCGCCGGGGACACCGTCGTCTCGATCGCTCAACGGCACGGCATCCCCGAAGATTCCGTGCGCTGGTCCAACCTCTCGACGCTTTCACGAGTTGGCAGCGAGCCGGTGGTGGGAGCCGATCTCCTCCTACCACCTGTCGCCGGAGTCGCGCTTGTCTCAACCGCGGGCGATACGTTCACAAACCTCGCCAACCGCTACCACGTGGACGCCGCGAGCGTCGTCGACTTCAACCGCCTTCGCTACGGGGCGGACGATCCACTCCCGGCAGGTCTCGAGCTGGCCGTGCCGGCCGGTCGCGGACCTGACCTGGCTCCCGCCGCGCAATCGTCTCGGCCGACCGCCGGCTTTCGCGGACGTGGCTACACGGTGCTCGGGCCCGGTCCCATCGTTCCGGTCGCGGCGGGAAACCGATTCGCCTTCGGCAACTGCACCTATTACGTCTACAACCGCCGGCAGATCCCCTGGCAGGGTGACGCGTGGGCGTGGTACGGAAACGCGCAGGCCATGGGATTCGCGACCGGCCGGACTCCGCGGCCGGGCTCGATCATGGTCACCTGGGAGAGCGTTTACGGCCACGTCGCATACGTGGAGTCCGTCAACCAGGACGGCTCGTGGGTGGTCGCCGAGATGAATTGGGTCGCGTTCAACACCGTCGATCGGCGGCTGATTCAACCCGGCGGCGTGCCCCTGATCGGCTTCATCTACTGAAGATATGAGGCAAAACCCGGATGGTTTTGCCTGCGCGCAAAGCGGCGATGAGGATGGGACTTACTGATTGCATCGCCCGGTCGGCTTCGCCGACGGGGCTGCTCCCATTCCGGTATGCGGATGGGACTTTTCTTAGCGGGTTACTCCAAGCAATGCATGGTGGCTGTCAGGGATGCGAGGGACGGCCGGAATGAATCCGGCCTACAAGCACCACTTGTGACGTAACAACTGGATGTATTTGGGTCAACGGTGAATCTGATCCAGTCGATTGCCAACGCTCTCCGGTTGCCGGAGCTTCGCAACAAGATCCTGTTTACGTTCGGGATGCTTATCGTGTTCCGGCTCTTCGCCAACGTTGCGATCCCCGGCGCAAGCCACGCAGCGCTGTCTCAACTCTTCAACTCGCAGCCCTTGCTCGGACTGCTCGATCTCTTCTCCGGCGGAGGCCTTTCCACTTTCAGCCTCGTGGCGATGGGCATGAATCCCTTCATCAACGCCACGATCATCATGCAGCTCATGACCGTGATCTCCGAGCGGATCAAGGAGATTTCCAAAGAAGGCGAAGAAGGCCGCCGCCGCATCCAGCGCTGGAGCCGCTATCTGACGGTCATCCTCGGAGCGGGCCAGGCCTATGGATTCACGGTTCTGTTCCAGAACACGAGCCCGGCCATCCTGCCCGCCCTCGACTGGTTCCAGCGCGGGGAGATCGTCCTCGTGCTGACCGCGGGCACCGTCATGCTGATGTGGTTCGGCGAGCTGATCACCGAATACGGCATCGGCAACGGAATCTCGCTGATCATCTTCGCCGGCATCATCGGCCGCGGCCCGCAGGGTGTTGCGTCGGTGTTCGCAGGCGCCAACCCGCACGGCGGAGGCATCTCCGCCTACGTGCCGTTCATCATCTTCGGCGTGATCGCGATCGTGATGACCGCGGTGATCATCGAGGTCCAGCAGGCGGTCAGGAAAATTCCAATTCAGTCGGCGCAGCGCACGGTCGGCCTGAAGCAGGTGCAGAGCCGCGCCAGCTTTCTGCCGATTCGCGTGAACCACGCGGGCGTGATCCCGATCATCTTCGCGATCTCGGTCATGTTCCTGCCCACGATCGTCGCCAACTATTTCCTCGGAGCGCCGCCCGACACCTGGTATTACAAAGCCGCCACATGGGTCAACGGCAACTTCTCGCCCACCACGTCGAATGTGCCGATGGCGATCACGTACAACGCCCTCTATTTTCTCTTCACGTTCGGCTTCACCTACTTCTACACGGCGATCACGTTCGAGACGGCCGAGGTGGCGGACAACCTCAAGCGCTACGCGAGCTTCATCCCGGGCATCCGCCCAGGGCTGCCGACAGGCGCCTACCTGACGGGCGTGATGAACCGCATCACTTTCGCCGGTGCCACCTTCCTCGGCTTCATCACGGTGATCCTGCCGATTGCCGCCGACAAGATTTCCGGAATCTCGCAGCAGCAGATGTACCTGGGCGGAACCGCGATCCTCATCGTGGTGGGCGTCGCCCTCGACACCATGAGGCAGCTGCAGACGCAGCTTGTCATGCGCCAGTATCGTGGTTTCATCCGGTGATCAATTGAGGGCAGCGTGAGCGTCGTTCAGCGCGACTACATCGAGCGGATGATCGTTCAGTTCGCCCAGGCCATCGGAGAGATCGTGGCGGCCGTCCGCGCGGGGGACTTCGACCTCGCCCTGATCACGGTCCGCAGGACCTCTGACCTGGTGGTCGGCAACCTGGGTCCGGTGTTCGAACGCCTCGATGCGGCCAGCGTCGTCGAGTTCGTGGGAAAGTACGACCTCGACCGCGTCCGCATGTACGCGGCCCTCCTGTCGGAGGAGGGCACGATTCGCGAGCTGCGCGGTCAAACCGAACGCGCTCAGTACTGCTTCAGCCGGACCCTGGAGCTGTACGCCGCCATCTCGCTGTCGGGCGCCCGGCTGAAGACGGCCGACTGGGAGCGCATCGTCTCGCTCCAGCCCAAGGCCGGCGCGATCGACCCCAGGTACCACGACGAGCTCATGCGCCTGGCGAGCCAGAATGCGCCCCGAGCCTGAGGTGGACCGGCAGCCCGCCTCCAGCCTAGACATTCTCGAACCCCTGGCTCGCGCCCTCACCCGCTCGGTCGCGGAGCGCCCGGCAGACGATGGCCTCTTCGGTGCGCGGAGCGTGGTGTGGCGCGTGCATCGCGATCGCAGCTTCGCCCTGGCCGGAATCCGATCGCTGATGGTCCAGGCCCTTCACCCGCTGGCGATGGCGGGCGTCGCCCAGCACAGCAACTGGGAGCAAGATCCCATCGGACGCCTCGCCGCCACGAGCGGCTACATCCTCACGGTCACCTACGGCGACACCGCGGCCGCTCAGCAAGCGGGCGCTCGAGTGCGCGCGATCCATCGCCACGTGAATGGAACCGACAATGTGACCGGCCTCGAGTACCACGCGGCAGACCCGGCTCTCCTGCTGTGGATTCACGCGGCGATGGTCGATTCGATCGTCCACATCGTGCAGCGCTACGGCCGCACGCTCGACGCCGCGGACGCCGACCGCTACGTGGCACAGATGGTCGGGTTCGCCGAACTCGTCGGCGTCCCGGCGGACCAGGTGCCCGCAAGCGTGGCGGCGCTCCAGCAGTACATCGAGTCGGTGGAACCTCTGCGGGCCACGCCGGCGGCGATCCACGCGATCAGCGTCGTGCTCGACCCGCCGGGCCTCGGCGAGGACATGCGCGAGCTGTGGCACGACATCGGTCAGGTTGCGATCGGCACGCTGCCCGGTTGGGTTCGCGCTATGTACGGCTTTGGACCACCTGACCCCGAGCTGATGGAGCGCGAGCAGGTGCGGCAGCTCATCGGCGCGCTGGATCTCGGCTTCGAGTCGCTGCCTGGAGTGGTGGAAGCCCGAGAGCGGATCGAGCTGCGGATGCGGCGGTGAGCCGCCGCGGGGCCGGGCCATCGATTCGCCAGTCGCGGCTCGGCCGGCTTGCGCCGCTCGCACGCCTGGCGCTGCGCATCGGAGGCCGCTACGTGGCGCGGTCGCCGCAGCTGCTCTTCGCGTCGGTGGAACGCCGTACCGAGCTGCGCCACGACCTCGCCCTGCGTTCGGCCGAGGAGGTCGCCGAGGAGCTCGGTTATATGAAAGGAGTCCTCATGAAGCTCGGCCAGATGGCGAGCTACGTCGATGAGGAGATGCCGGCGACGTTCCGCGCGGCGATGGGCCGCCTGCAGCACAATGCTCCGCCGATGAGCCCGGAGCTCGCCTCCTCGGTGATCGCCGCGGAGCTTGGCGGCGCTCCCGAGCGGGTGTTCGCGAAATGGGATGCGTGGCCCTTTGCGGCCGCGTCCATCGGGCAGGTGCACCGGGCGATCACCAAGGATGGGAAGGCGGTCGCGGTCAAGGTGCAGTACCCGGGCATCGCCCGGAGCATCACGTCGGACCTACGAAACGTTGGGCTGCTGCGCCGAGTGGTTTCGGCGGCGTTTCCGGGAATGGACACGCAATCGTTCATCGAAGAGCTGGGCGAGCGCCTTCGCGAGGAGGTCGACTATGTGCTGGAGGCGGACAACCAGGAGCTGTTCGCCCAGTACTACGAAGGCCACCCGGTCATTCATGTGCCGCACGTCGTGCGCGACCTGAGCACGGCGCGAGTCCTGACCACG
>DATFVI010000164.1:0-4290 GCA_035260405.1 Candidatus Dormiibacterota bacterium | reverse complement strand
CGGCCTGGTCAAGTGAGAGGCCCGTGTAGTCGAGGGCTGTTTGATTGAGGAAATCGGGGACTCCGTCCGGTCCGGCGCGCCAGACCAGCGTCGGGATTGTGTCGATGACCAGTCGAAGCCGATCCTCGGACTGCTTGATTTCGTCAAAGGCTTTTTGCAGCGCCTCCCTTGCGAGGTGCTGCTCGGTGACATCGATATGCTTACCTACCAACTCGGTCACGTCTCCTATCTTAGTTCAGTTGACGACGCGCGCGAGCCACGCACGCGCGCCTTGTAGCGTTCTGAAGTCTTCCAGGCTACGAGCCGAGATATCGGGATAAGCGCCGGCGGCCATTTCGTTGAGTGCCCGGCCAGGGCCGAGTTCGAAGAAAACGCTCGCTCCTGCTTCCACGCAGCCTTCCAGGCAGTGCGTCCACTGGACCGTGTGGGAGATCTGTTTGGCCAGCTTGTTCAAGCCGGCTGCGATGTTGACAACAGGAGAACCATCGATCCCGCTAAAGAGACGCACATTCGAGTCCGGCGCAAGCTTCGTCGGAGTTTGGTCTAAAATTTTGCGGAACTCCGACGAGGCCGCAGCCAGGCGCGGGGTGTGAGAGGCCACGTTCACCGCTAACCGAACGGCGCGTGCGGCGCCCATCCTTTTTGCGACATCAGCTATGATGTCCAGCGCTACACCGGGGCCGCCGAGAACGAAGGCGTCGCCGGGATCGACGATGGCGATCGCTGCATCGTGGCGATTGCACAGATCTTCGACAGCGCCATAAGACAAGCCGCGGACGAACAGCAAGCCGTCTCCGGGCCTGCTGGGTGCGTCCATGGCGTTGGCACGTCGCGATACAAGGTCGAGGGTCATCGTGGCGTCCATCAAGCCCGCGACACTCCAGGCCGCCACTTCGCCCACGCTGTAACCTGCAATGATCAGCCTGCGAGGCCAAGCACCACGGAGGGTCGCCGTCGCAGCCAGCGCCTGCAACGTACAGAGAATTTGTCCGACGCGGTTCTGGTGCAGAGTGTCATCGGGATCGGTTTGAACCATTTCGCGTGGGTCGCGTCCGCCGAGTAGGGTCGCTGCGTGAGCAAAGAGGTTCGCGGCTTCCGGTGCGTCGCCGGTCAAGGCAAACATATTGGACCGCTGTGGCCCCTGTCCGGAGCATAAGACGGCAAGTGTCATCGACAGCACCTCATTAGGGAAAGAGCACCGCGATGGTGATCGCGAGCGTCACAATACTGAACGCGGTGCTCGCGATCACCGTGGAGCCTACTTGGGCCGAGTCCAACCGATAGTTCACCCCGAACAAGATGCCGAAGAAACCCGACGGCGCAGCCGCCAGTAGAATGGATACCTTGGCAATCTCTGAGGGGATCGGAAGCACATGAACGATCGCGGCGACCAGCAGGGGCCGGACCACGTTGGCCGTCCCGGTCGCGGCTACGACCTGCCGGTCCAGGCGGAGCGACTGGGCCGACAAGATCAGGCCCGTCAGGAACAGCGCCACGCCGCCCGCCGTCTGTCCGATAAGATCGAGAGAGGCTCCCGCGACGGTACCCAAATTCAATCCGGACAGCGAGAGCAGGATCCCCAGCGCGGGGGCTAGGACGACGGGCGTAGTCAACGCGTGCCGCAGAGCCCGGCGCACCCGTGCGGCAGAGGTCTCGGCATCGTTCTGTCCCTTGCCAACGGACAGTTCGAGCAGCATCAGTGTGAACGGGCTCACCAGGATCGAACTCGCCGCGAGAGCGACCGCGACGGACACGGTCGCGGTTGGGCCAAGGACCGTACTCGCGATCGGCAGCCCGATCCCAGCATAGTTCGGAACTGCCACCGTCAGGGCTTGTAGCGCAGCTTCACCTCTGGATCTTCTCAAGGCCTTACGCTCGAAGAGATACCAGAGCAGATAGATAATCAGCATGACCGCTCCGAGGATTGCGAAGAGCGGCCCTTGCGCCATCATCTCTCCGCGCGGGGCAGAGCCGGTCGACGCGAACAGAGAGGCCGGCAGGGCAAAATCCATGACGAGGGCGTTGATTTCGCCCACATGATGGTTGTCGATGGTGCGCATTCGCCCGGCGACATAGCCGAGCGCCATGACGAAGAAAATGGGCGCAAGCACCGTGAAGATCACCTGCGGCATGAGAAGAACTCTGCTTCGCAAGCCTGGATGAAGAGTGTCATCGCGAGAAGGTCTGCCGACCCGCCCGGACTGAGCCGGCGTGTGACGAACGACTGGTGCACGACGTTAGCCCGCTCGCGCCAGTTGCGTGTACCCACGCCGCCATCATCAAGAAAAACGCGGGCGGCGCACTGGGCATAGCGGAGGCCGGACATGCCGCCCCGGTGCAGAAGGTTGGTGTCCTCGAGAGAGGCGATCAATGCGAAACAGGCCTGTACGCGGGCTGCTTCTGTGTCGCCTGGTGCGATCAGGGCGCCCCATTGTAGGGCGGGCAAACCGACCTCATAGACGCTCAGAAAACCTTGAGCGGCCTCTGCTCGCGCACCGCCAGCTCCATAGTGTCGGCGTGCCTCGCCACCATGGCTGTGCAGCTGCACAGGCCCATCCAAGATATTCCTGCCCCACAGCCTCACCACCACGTCGCCGAGCGGCATCGTGGGATCGGCCAGCCCGCCTACCTTGGCGCCGGCAGCCGCGCAAAGCAAACCCAATCCGAAGATGGCGCCCCGGTGTGTGTTGATACCCCCGGTCGCGGCAAACATCGCAGCTTCGGCTTCAAGACCGATGATCCTGAGACGCCCCATGCCACGACCCTTGGCACCAGCTTCTGTCAGGGCGTGTAGATAGGGCTTGATCGCGGCGACGCTGCGCTGGAATGTGCCAAAATTCATATCCGAATGGCTGCCGGAGTCGACATGGCTGACAAGCCCGGGCTTGGGCCAAGTCTCCAACTCGCGCAGAAGGCACCGGACGGCAATGGCGGCGATGGCCTCTGCCTCATAAACGTTCGCAAACCTCGCCTCGGACGGGCCGCTCTGGTGTGAGTGTCGTGCTAGAGCGGCTGTCATGACTGGATCCCATTGCTGAGGAAGAGGTTCGCGTCGAGCAAGGCGACGCCATCGGTGGTCTTGACCAGCAACTCGCGCGCGCCAGTGTGGAGTTCGCGCCAATTCACGCCCGCACCGTCATCGCGCACTAATTCGCCGTCCAGGCGCATAGGCGCCGTAGCTTCGATTGCAGCAAGATCTGCAGTCAGCCGTACAAGATCGCTGCCACAATGGATCGGCAGGAGAAGATCGAGGTCCGAAGTGTCAGTCAGGTAGTCCAATCCTGTGAGTGTGCACCACGCCAGACTGCCGAAGATTCGCGCCTCCACGCCATACCGGGAAGCCAGGCGCACCACTGCGCCGAGTGTGTGCTGCCACAGATTCGGTGCCACGCTGATGGCGGCGCTCAACCCGGGCGGCGGTGCTGTCGAAACGATATCCTCAGGCTGGATGAGGACCGAGAGCCGTCGTTTGCCGGCGAATGGTGGCAAAGGTAAACCCAACGGCAGCCCGTCCGCCTCGCCGGGCAGGGTGCGCCGTGCGACGAGAGGCCAGCCCCGATCGACCCACTCGATGACCAGCGGCTCTCCGGCAAGATCGTCTCGCGTCTTAAGCAACGAGCGCCACGCCACCGGCGACACGAAGATGAGATCGTGGCGGCGTGGCCTCCGATTATTTTGATTGGAGTGCGAGATCATGCACACGCTCCGCGATATCAGCCGCCTTCGGGCGTCCCCTACGAGTCTTGCCGAGACGGTCGCGCCGATCGCCACCATCCTGATCGCTGCCGAGCAGCGTCTGAAGCTGCTCTGCCAGTGAGGTTTTCTCGTCCCAGGTGGAAAGCACCGCGCCCGTCTGAGCCAGGTTGTCCAACCCCGGGGCGAAAACTGGCGTGGACTTGGCCTTCTCCTTGAGGACGTCGATAGAGAGCTTTGTCACCTTGGACATCGAGGGCAGGTCCATAACCTCTGGTTCGGCCCCCAGTAACGCCACAAGGACCCGGGTCGCCAATGCCGTCGCGAGGAAAGCGCCGGCGGCGCTGTGACCGTAAAGCAGGCCCACGGTTTGGCGGCCCTGCATGTCGGCGTAGATCAGGCACTTGGCGAGATGAGCCAAAAACTCATTCAGTCCTAGAAGCTCGTCGCGTTTGCTCATCCGCTGGCTGTCACTATCTACCAGCACTAGAATGGGACCAGTGCCGCCACGCTCCATCGCATTCAGCACGTGGCGCGACAGACGGATCGCCTCGTCCACGCCGACCGCGGTCCGATCGGCGATGCCGATCACCACCG
>DATFVI010000163.1:0-15910 GCA_035260405.1 Candidatus Dormiibacterota bacterium | reverse complement strand
CAGTCCAACTGACCATTGCGGAGGAGAGCGCCGCCGCCGCCGCGAGAATCAACACTTGATGCCCAAACCCCGTGCGTTGGCGAACCAATTGGGAGGTTAGTGTCCAGGCACGTCGTGCACTGAGGGCAGGCGAGGACGTCCATTTACCAAAACGACTACCGGACGTTTTCAGGGATCCAACAACCAGAGGAGGTAACCGAGGCCAAGCCCAGTAGTTACTGTAACGGCGGCGGGAGGCAGCGACAGCAGTTGCACAAGCCCCGGCCGAGTTGCTGCGGATGGAAGCGACGATGGTGCGGGAGTTGATTGAGCCGCGCTGCACCACATAAGTCGCCACGCACGCTTGGCGTGCCTGAGATCAGGCCGGGCTGATAGCACAGCGCTCAGGCCGATCTAACGCGGATGTAGGTGGTTTAAGTCGCCAGATGGGGCTCGAACCCCGCTCGCCAAACAAGGCCCATTGAGCGCGCGACTCCGAACGTTATCGAGGCGACTTGACAGCCAAGATGACAGCCAACATGCCGGACGACTGCGGACGCGGGTGGATGATCATGGAATGTGCGAGCTGGCGATCGAACGCTGGCGGACCTTGAGGGACGGTCATGGACGCAGGACCCGCGGTCTTCAAAAGCGTTTGCGGGGCGCTGTGAGGCGTCCCGGGTGAGTTCGATTCTCATCCATCCCCGCCAAATTCGGCAGTCGTGACAGCCAAGATGACAGCCACAGCGGCGGCCCTCTGCGGATAACCGGGCACGCTAGTGGACGTTCGCGGCCCTCAGCTCCCTCGATGGAAGGGAGGGACTCCTTCCGTACCGAGTCCGGATCTCCTGGCTTACCCGGCTTGAAGGTGATTCAGCAGCCGCAAGGCTGCTGCCCGCTGCTCGGCTTCGTGCCCTTATCGGAACTGTTAGTTTCAGCTGCCCGGGCCTTCGGGAAAGAATCCATTGGCCCTGTCCAATAGAGCCGGTGTTGCGCCCGGTTCCGTGGCCGAGGTCGTCAATCTCCGAAACGTGGAAGCGCCTACAGCTCGTGAAGCTGTTGAAGGCCTTCGACTACGGATATCTATGAGCCCACTCGTTTCGGCCGGCCCAAGCGGTCGCTCCGAATAGCACACCAAAGCGTAGTTAGTCAGGTTGAGAGGATTTCCAGTTACATACGACCGAATGTCGGCGCGCTCAGCTCATCGGCAGGGAGTTGGCTTCTACTCCGTCGTATGCATCGCCATGACGGTCGGCAGCAACTGCGCCGGGTAGCCCCACGGCCGGCGGTCGCGCGCGACGCCCGCGACGGCTTCGAGAAGCGACGTCTTCCCGATCCCGGCCGCTCCGCTCACCAGCAACCATCCCCCGCGTTCCGGCGCTCGCGCTCGCGCGGCATCGAGCCGTGCCATCTCGAGCTCGCGCTCGATCAGTGTCGAGTCTCCGCTGCGCTCACGCGGCCGTTCCCGAGGCCATCGGTTTGTTCTGGGGTGCCGGGGATCGAAGCATCCAGCCTCGGCGGATCAAGATCCCGCCAAAGAAGACGAGCCAGACACCGAGCACGATTGCCAGCGTGACGAGCGAGATTCCTGGAAATACGGCGACGCTGATGCCGGCGACCACGCTCAGCAGGCCGCTTGCAACGATCCACGCGCGATTTCGGATCTCGGGATGACCTACCGCAACGAACAACTCGATGGCACCCTGGGCGATCCAGTAGGCGCCGAGGATGATCGCGAGCAGCAGGAGCGTCAGCCCAACATGGCCCAACAGGTAGACGGACACCACCAGCGAGAGAATCGCAATCAGTGCGACCAGGGCTCGCAACCAGCCGCTCTCCTGCGGAATCGCGAACACGAATACAAACTGATATACCGCGCCGACCAACAGTTGTAGTGCAAAGACGACCGCGATTACGACGAGCGTTGAGCCAGGCCACACGATGGCTACGACCCCCGCCAGCACCGATAGGGCGCCGTAGGCCACGATCCATCCCCAGGTTAGGCCCAGACGCGCGAGCGCTGATTCCATGTCAGTACCCCCAGCAGTCACCATGTCGACCCTCCTTCACAACCGTTTGCAAGATCTTGGGCTTGCCGATTCTCAGCGTAGACCCTCGATATTGGACTGTCACGCCCGACTGTTCGGGACCCCTGTGACAAGGCCCGGCTGAACCAGACGTGACCTCCCGTATTCGTATTGCACCCGCCCGGGCATACTCAGCGCGTCAGATGGTTGCGCACCTGACCCCCGACGAAAGGATTGCCCGCGGCAGGGCGGCGCGAGCGAAGGTTCCGCGCTCCAGCCATGGCGTATTTGCGCCATCGGCGAGCCGGCCGGATTCGGTCGCACTGCTCGAAAAGCAGGCTGCAACACGCCTTCCCGAGCTGGTGGCTATCCGGCACGGGCGCATGCTGGTCTCGCCGCTCACATTCTTCCGTGGCGCGGCCCTCGTGATGGCGTCCGATCTCGGATCGTTGCCCATCGCGGGGATCCGGACGCAGGTCTGCGGCGATGCCCACATCTCCAATTTCGGCGCATACGCCTCGCCAGAGCGCCGCATGATCTTCGACGTCAACGACTTCGATGAGACGCTTCCAGGCCCATGGGAGTGGGACGTCAAGCGGTTGGTGGCGAGCCTGGCGGTGGCGGGCAGCAACAACCGGTTCACCCTCGCGCAGCGACGTTCGATAGTCATGGCCGCGGCGGCCGAGTACCGAAACGCGATGAGTGGTTTCGCGGGAATGCCGACCATCGATGTCTGGTATTCACATGTCGACGTCGACGAGCTGCTGCTCCAGGTCAAGACCGACATGTCGCCGAGCGAATACAAGCAGCTCACGAAAGATGTGACGAAAGCGCGCTCGCTCGACAGTGCTCGGGTGTTTTCAAAGCTGACCAAATCGGTCGATGGAAAGCCAAGGTTCGTGAGCGAGCCGCCGGTGACGGTCCCGGTCTCAAAGCTGTATCCCAAACGCGAGGCCGAGCGGATCGAGCGCTCCCTGCTGGATGTTGTCAATGGCTACCGCAGCACACTCCCCAACGAGCGCCGGCATCTCCTCGACGGATACCGCTTTGTCGAGTTGGCGCGCAAGGTGGTCGGAGTCGGCAGCGTCGGCACCTGGGCTTGGATCTTGCTGTTTGTCGGCAGAGATGAATTCGATCCCCTGGTCCTGCAGGCGAAGGAGGCTGAAGAGTCAGTCCTCGAGGCGTTCGCCGGCTCCAGTCAATTCAAGGACCATGGCGAGCGCGTCGTCTCGGGCCAGCGGCTGATGCAGGCAGTCAGCGACATCTTCCTGGGCTGGCAGCGAATGCGGGGACCCGATGGGAGGGAGCATCACTACTACGTCCGCCAATTCCGCGATTGGAAATGGAGCCCGGATGTGAGCACCCTGTCCGCATCGGCACTGAAGATTTGGGGACAGCTATGCGCTTGGACCCTTGCACATGGCCACGCTCGCTCGGGCGACTGTATCGCGATCGCAGCCTATCTGGGCCAAGGCGACACATTCGACCGGGCGATGGCCTCGTTTGCTGAGGCTTACGCCGACCAGAACGAGAGCGACTACATGGTGTTTCGGAAGGCGGTGAAAGCGGGTCGGATCACGGCTGCGACTGGCGTGTGACGCGCTTCCACGGCGCAATCATGTGTCCGCGACGGATAGTGCACCTGCCCGGTCAGGGCTTCAGCACCGGCGCAGGCGGTACCAGGAGGCGGATGCCCCGAACATCGGGCCTCCCTTCGTTTCCGAAACCATCTGCCACCCGGCCCCGAAGCGCTGGGACACCTCGCTGTCCCCGAAACCACGCGGTCCGACACGCGACGGCTTTTCTCCGCGCACGAAGCCGAAGATCAGCATCATCGCGCCCGCCGCAGCGACCGAGGTAGCGCCCCGCGCGTAGTCGTCGCGGCGATCGTCGGGGATACTGTGGAAGCATCCTAGATCGAGCAGCAGGCCGTAGCCGATTCCGATTCCGAGCTCCGGCAATCGAGTGACGTCGCCAACGAGCAATCGCGGCGACGCGCCGGCGGCGGCCGCCTTGCGTCTCGCGATGTTGATCGCGCGCGGCACGAAATCGACGCCGGTCGCCTCCCATCCGTGCTGGGCCATGTAAATGCTGTTGGTCCCGGTCCCGCAGCCGAGGTCGAGCGACTTCCCGGGCGCGAGCCGCTCGGGCCCATCGACCACCGCGACCAGCTCCGGCGGGGGCACGCCTGAGTCCCACGGCTTGAACCCGAGCAAGTAGGCACCGCGAAACAACACGCTCACGTGTTCGCAATCATGCGCGTGCGCCTGCGCCAGAGTACCTGTCTATGTGACAGCTGACAGCCAAGTGACAGCCAACGCAGCGCCTACCACCGGACAGAGGTGGACGATCCTGGAATCTGAGAGCCCGGGATCGAACTACAGCGAATCTCAATGGACATCTGCGGACGCCAGCCCGCGGTCTTCAAAAGCGTTTGCGGGCCGCTGTGAGGCGCCCCGGGTGAGTTTGGCCCTCATCAATCCCCCCAGTTCTTGGTTCCCTCGAACGGTGTACGCTCAAGCAACCCTGGCTGGGCCACCGGTTTCGACCCGTTCTCGCGTTGACACTCTTGCCAGGGGTTTGGTAGGGTGACGCGGGTCTTCGGCTTCCGCGGCTGGCGAGAACGAAACCTGGGGGTAGGCGTTGCGAATCAATCGCTATATGACCCATGCCGTCGTGCTCGCGATTGCGGCGGCGATGTCCACCTACACCGTGATCGACCGGAGCTACCTGTTCTCAAACTTCCATGCGGCGGCCGTCAACGCTTCAGCCGCTGACCAGGGCACCGCGATCGGCGACGTGTCCCTGGGCCGTGACAGCGTCATCATCAAACCGGTTTCCATTCCAACCACGCCGCTGGTAAGCCGCGCTCCGATCGTGCATCTCATCGCCCACGGAGACACCCTGGAAAGCATCGGCCGGCAGTACAACCTTCCCTGGAGGGACGTCCTGTGGTCGAATCCGGGCCTCCGCCTCCCGCTCACGGTGGGACGACCGGTCAAGGTGCCACCGGTGCCGGGCGTCGTTGTCGTGGTCAAGAAGGGAGACACCCCGGCAGGCCTCGGCGCCAGGTACGGCGTGGATGTCACCACCGTGCTCGGCTTCAATGGACTCCACGGCCCGCAGCTGATTCCCGGGTCGACCCTCGTGATCCCCGTCGATCCCACCCTGGGTCCGAACCTGAGCACAGGTGTGCCGGCTGACCCGGTCGACCCCGGTCAGCTCCTGTGTCCCATCGCCGGCGCTCAGATCATCCAGGGGTTCGGACCGACGTCGTTCGCGATAGAGCCGTCCTTCGGCGGCTATCTCCATTTCCACACCGGGGTCGACCTGCTGGCTGGCTACGGCACCACGATCGTTGCGGCAGCCGGTGGAAAAGTGACCGCTGCAGGGCCGGCGGACTACTTCGGCATCCGGGTCGAGGTCACTGACAGTTTCGGCCTGGTCGAGATTTACGCACACATGTCGCAGGTGGCTGTCGCGGTCGGCCAGGAAGTTCAGCAGGGCGAGAAAGTCGGATATGTCGGCAGCACGGGTCTTTCGATCGGCGCACACCTGCACTTTCAACTGGAAGTCGGCCGCTTGCCGACCGCTCCGGATTCATTGGCCGGCTGCACCGGAGCCACGGCCCAGGGCCTCGCCGGCAACGGACCGCTCTCTTAGCGGAGCGCCTCGTACTCGCTCTCGATCAGCTCGAGGTTGGCGGCGCCGAGGTTTTCCTTCAGGTGCTCGACCGACAGGGTGCCTGGGATTGGCAGCATCGCGGGAGAGCGACGCAGCAGCCATGCGAGTGCGACCTGTTGGGGGGAGGCCGCGTGCCGCGCGGCGATCTCGCTGAGGGTCGAGCCGCCGACCCCGCGCAATGGAAAGAATGGGACGAACACGATGTCTTCGGCGGCGCAGTAGTCGACCACAGCCTCGTACTTGCGCTCGGACAGGCTGTAGTGATTCTGGACCGCCGCGATGGGAACGACCTGCCGGGCCCGCTCGATCTGGTCGATTCCGACCTCCGAAAGCCCGACGTGAAGGATCTTGCCCCGGTCGCGGTACTCCTTGATCGCCGCCAGACTGTCCTCGAGCGGGGTCTGCGGGTCGACGCGATGCAGGTAGTAGAGAGAGATGCGCTCGGTCCTCAGCCGGCGCAGGCTCTCCTCGATCTGGTTGCGGAGAATCTCAGGGCGCCCGCGTCCCGGTTCTGGGCCGCCGCCACCTTTGGTCGCCACGATGCATCCGTCCGGGATCGGGTTGAGCGCCGCTCCGATCGTTTCTTCGCTCTGCCCCCCCGTGTATGAGTGGGCGGTGTCGATCATCTGAACTCCGGCGGCGACCGCTGTCTTGACAAGTGCGACGTGGCCGGGAGACTTCGTCAGGCGGTTCGTCCCAAGCCCGATCCGGGCCACGGCGATATCACCGAGCTTCACGACTCCGATCATGAAGAGAGCCCTCTCGCCTTCGCTCGCGGCACCGCCTTCCGTGGACCGGTGTGCTTGGCTGAGGCTTTGGCAGGATCGGCTTTTCGTTGATGCAGGTTCATCCTGGCCACCATCGTGACGGCCGCCGCCGACATCGTCGCTGCGGCGCGCCGGGCGCTCGGAGGGAAGTAGGCGCGAGCTCGCTCGGTTGAATGTCGCAGTGGAAGTCAACTCAGAAACGCTTCGTGAGGCGACCGGCCGGTCCGGCCGCCTCTCGTTTCCAGCCGCCTTCGCGGCGACCACAGCGGTCTTTGTGCTCTTTGCCGCGGCGGCGAGCGCGCCATCACCGCTTTACGTCGTTTACCAGAACGAGTGGGGGTTCTCAGCCACGACGCTGACCGTCATCTTTGCGGTCTACGTCTTCGGCCTCATCGGCTCGCTGCTCACCATTGGGGCCCTCTCAGATCACGTGGGTCGCCGCCCGGTGCTCGCGGGCGCGATCGTGCTGGAGGCGATTGCTTTCATCCTGTTCCTCAGGGCCACCGATGTCTCGGCACTTCTTGCCGCCCGCGTGGTGCAGGGCGTTGCCACAGGCGCCGCGTTCTCGACTCTTGGGGCCACGCTGATCGACTTCAATCCGTCGCACTCGCCGGGCCGTGCCGGCCTTGTCAACGGCATTGCGCCGATCAGCGGCCTCGCGGTGGGAGCGCTTGGCTGCGGCGCGCTCGTCCAGTTCGCACCCGCCCCGACGCAACTTGTCTTCGCGGTGCTCCTGGTCGGAACGGGCCTAGGTGTCGTGGCGGTCGCGCTCATGCCGGAGACGTCGGCACGACGCCCGGGCGCTCTCGCTTCGCTGAAACCTCTGGTCGGCATCCCTGCCCGACTTCGTGCCGATGTATTCGCGCTCGTCCCGATCATCGTGGCGAGCTGGGCGTTAGGAGGGTTGTACCTGTCGCTCGGGCCGTCGGTCGCCGCCACGATTTTCGGCCTGCGCAACCACCTCGTCGGAGGTCTCGTCATCACGCTCTTGTGTGGAGCCGGTGCCATGACCGCCTACTTGCTCCGGAAATGGCCAACCACACGGGTCTTGGTGATCAGCGCCATCACCCTTTCCACGGGGAATGCCTTGACCCTCGGCGGCGTCGAGGCCGGCACCGTCGTTCTGGCTGCCGCGGGCACGCTCGTCGCGGGAATCGGTTTCGGCGCAGCCGCCCTCGCGTCGTTCGGGACGCTGGCTCGACTCGCCGCACCAGGCGAACGAAGCGAGCTGTTCGCCGTCGCCCTGGTTATCGCCTACCTGGCCTTCAGCCTCCCGGCGATCGCCGCAGGATTTGCCACCACGTCATTTGGCCTGCACGCCACCGCCGTGGTCTACAGCGTCGGGGTCGTCGCCTTGGGCCTCGTCGCGCTCGCCGTCCGGCGTCGCCCATCGCATGAACAGGCCAGCTAGATTGGGTGTGTGACCAGCGCCCAACCATGAGCGAGACCTACGTGCACGGCTATCACTCGCGAGAGCAGGGGCGCCTGCACGATCAAGCCGGAGCTTTGGTAGAGCTGCTCCACTCCGACACGGCATACCCCGGTCGGAGCAAGGTGCTCGAGGTGGGATGCGGCGTCGGCGCGCAGACCGTAACACTTGCCCGGCGAAGCCCCGACGCGCAATTCACGTCAATCGATTTATCGGAAGAATCGATCGGCAAAGCCAGGCAAGCGGTCGAACGGGCCGGACTTTCCAACGTGGCATTCCGGCAGGCCGACATCTTCAACCTGCCCTTCGAGAGCGAGTGTTTCGACCACGCGTTCGTGTGTTTCGTCCTCGAGCACCTCTCACAACCTCGTGAGGCCCTGGCGATTCTCAAGAGGCAGCTCAAGCCGGGAGGCACGATCACAGTGATCGAAGGCGATCACGGATCGGCCTACTACCATCCGCTCAGCGCCGCCGCCCAGGCGGCGATCGATTGTCTTGTCAAGCTGCAGCGCGAATCGGGTGGCAACCCGCTGATCGGCCGGGAGATCTACCCGCTGCTGGTCGAGGCGGGATTCGACGAGGTCCGTGTCTCGCCTCGCGTGGTCTACGTCGATGCGAGCCGGCCCGACCTCGTCGAGCGGTTCACCAAGAGGACGTTCACGGCGATGATCGAGGGCGTTCGCGAACCGGCTATAGCGAGACGCCTCATCGAGGCAGCCACGTTCGATGCCGGCGTCAGCGATCTGCACCGCACGGCCGCATCCGACGGTGTCTTCAACTACACATTTTTCAAGGGCGTGGGGAGAAAAAGCGCCGCGCCGATCGATCCATGACGACGGTCAATTTCACGCTGGAGTCACCCCTGGCGCCCGATGCCGTGATGGCTGCCCTGACCAACTTTGGGCCGAGCCGGTCCGAGGTCTGGCCCAACGTGGACAGCGCCCATTTCAAAGTCCACGGCCAGGGACCGGGCTGGGCCGAGGTCACCGAAGGCAGCTCGGTGGCCGGCGGGGTCTGGGAGCGCGAGCGATACACCTGGGATGCCGCCGCCCGCACGGTGGCGATCGAGACCCTCGACTCGAATGTTTGGGGCCCGGGAAGCCGGTGGGACTACCGACTCACCCCCGATTCGGTCGGCGGCACGACGATCCATGTCGCTGTCGTTCGGATCGGCAGAAGCTGGAAGGGACGAGTGATCGGTCTCGCACTGGCTCTCGCGGGCCCGGGCATGCTTCGATCGCAGATGAAACACGCGCTTGCCGGGATCGCTCCATAGGTTCGATCGACAACGTCCGTCTGCGCTCACCAGCGCTCCTGACTCCGAGTAATAGAGGACACCGATTCGGCGCGGTTCACCTCGACTCGAGACGATCCTCCAACATAGGGCGACCCTTCCCACTTGTGAACTTGACACGTAGACATACTTGCGCTAGGGTGCCGTAAGCGCTTACCGGTAAGCGCTTACAGAGCCAGCCAAGCGGTGCCGAAGGATGGGGACCAGGCGAATTGGCGGAGCCGAAGAGAGCAAGAGCGACGCTGACGATCTATGACGTCGCCAGCCGCGCGGGCGTCTCAATCGCGTCCGTCTCACGAGTCCTCAACGGCCTGGGGACCCCGCGCGTCGAGACGCGTGAGCGCGTGATGCAAGCGGTACGCGAGCTCAGCTTCGTACGGGATGGCGCCGCCCGAGCGCTCTCCAACGGACTCAAAGAGGTGGTCGGCGTGGTCGTTCGTCGTGGCAACGAGACGCTCTTCGAGGACGAGTACGAGAGCTTTCTCTACATCGACGTCATCAATCGGGGGATCGAGGTCGAGGCGCAACGGCGCGGATTCGACGTGCTGTTGAGCTCCGTCGCCTACAACGACGAAAACGTGCAGCAGCGAGTTGCCGCGATGGCCGGCAAGGCGGACGGGCTGATCCTTCACGACCGGATGCTGTCCCCGGTCGGTATCACCAAGCTGGCCGGCATCGTGCCGATCGTGACGCTTGCCGGAAACCCGACTTCGGCCGCGATGAACGTCCGCTGCGACAACGAGTCGGGAATTCGCGCCCTTGTTCGCCACCTCGTGATCGATCACGGCTACCGAAGCGTCGGGTACCTGTCCGGACGCGGCGACAGCCCGGACAACCGCGCCCGAGCCCGGGTGTTCGAGGGCGAGGTGAACGCCGCGGGCGCGGATTCCGTGCTGGGCCCGTTGTGGCAGGGAGACTACAGCGCCTCCGGAGGGGCAGGCGTGATCGCGTCTCTTCTGGACGCCGGCACGAAGCTGCCCCGCGCCATCGTCTGCGCCAACGACCAGACGGCGCTCGGTGCGATACACACGCTCGCCCAGCGGGGCTTCAAGGTGCCACAAGACGTGGCGGTCACAGGATTCGATGACGTGCCGGTGGCCAAACACCTGCATCCGCCGTTGACCACGATCCGCCAGCCCATGCAAGAGCTCGGCGCCAGGGCGTTCGAGGTCCTTTACTCGCGGATCAGCGGCGCCGACACCAAGGATGATGTCGTGCTTCCCGTACAGCTCGTCGTGCGCGAGAGCTGCGGTTGCGCCCCGAGCACAACCGCTTCGGCCGGCATGGCGCTTCTGGCCAGGGACGGGAGGTAGCGATGGCCGCGATCCTGCGCAGGCTGGCCGTCTACATCCTCGCCGCCTGGGTCGCGATCACCGTGAGCTTCCTCCTTCCGCGCGTCGTGCCGGGCAACCCCGTCGCAAGCGCCGTGGCGAGGGCGTCGGCATCTGGCAACTGCAACTCGGCGTGCATCGTCGCGGTCGAGGAACAGCTTGGTTTCGACGTCCACAAGAGCCTGTGGGACCAGTACACGCAGTACCTCGGAAATCTCTTCCAGGGCAACCTTGGGCAGTCGTGGTCTGAGAACGCACCGGTCGGCAGCCTGATCCTGTCCTACCTTCCGTGGACCCTGCTCCTTCTGGGGGTCGCAACCATCATCAGCTTCGTCGCAGGCACCACGATCGGCGCGCTTGTCGCCTGGCGCCGCGGCTCGTGGATCGACTGGGTCATGCCGGGTGCGACGTTCTTCCAGGCGGTTCCTTACTTCTTCCTTGCCCTCGTGCTGGTCCTGATCTTTGGGCAGACCGGGACGCTGCTCCGCTGGCTTCCGAGCCTGTTCGGCTACGACATATATACCGTCACGCCGGGGTTCAACGGGCCATACCTCGCAAGCGTCTTCGCGCACGCGATACTCCCCGTCGCGACTGTCGTCATCGCCTCGGTGGCCGGCTTCATCCTGGCGATGCGCAACCAGATGATCACGACCATGGACGAGGACTTCGTCCTGGTGGCGGCGGCCAAAGGGCTCCCGACCCGTTCCGTGATCTGGTACGCGGCCCGCAACGCGCTGCTGCCCGTGGTGTCCAACTTCACGATCGCCATCAGCCTGGTCGTATCGGGTCAGATCCTGGTCGAGATCGTCTTCAACTACCCGGGCATCGGCTTTCACCTGTTCGATGCGCTCGGAAAGCTGGATTACTCCCTGGTGCAGGGAATCTTTGTCGTGATCACGTTGGTCGTGCTCGCCGCCAACCTCCTGGCGGACGTGGTGTACGTGCTGATCGACCCACGCGCGCGGCAGGTCGCGTGAAGAGATGACGATCAGCTCGACCTCTCTGACCGAGGTCGCGCCCGTCGGCGGTCCGGGCGGCGTGGCGTTTCACCGCACGCGAATCCTCCAGCTTCCCCGCTCACCGAAGGTTGTGGCGGGCCTGGTCATCCTGGGGTTCTTTGCGGTCGTCGCCCTGATCGGCCGCTGGGCCGCGCCCTACTCGCCAAACGCGACCGACCCGAAGAACTGGGTTCAGCACATCCTCGTCGATGGAACCGGCCCGGGCACATCGTTTCCCGCGCAGTACTACCCGCTTCCATTTCCGCCTTCCGCCGCGCACTGGCTCGGCACCACGGTCTTCGCCCAGGACGCGCTGTCGCAGGTGCTGGCCTCCACCCAGGCAACCCTCTTCGTCGGCTTGCTCGCGGCCGCGATCGCCACGGTGCTCTCGATCCTGTTCGGGGTGACCGCCGGTTACGTCGGCGGGGGCACCGACGAGGGCCTGTCGCTCGTGGCCAACGTCTTCCTCGCCATCCCCGGGCTTCCGCTGTTGATCGTGCTGGCCGACTACGTGCCTAACGCGGGCTCGAGCGTCTTCCTGGTCGCCGCGATCATCGCCATCACGAGCTGGGCCTACAGCGCTCGCACCCTGCGAGCGCAGACGCTGTCACTGCGCAACCGAGACTTCGTCGAGGCGGCGAGAGTATCCGGCGAGGGGCGGCTGCGCATCATCCTGGTCGAGGTACTGCCCAACCTGGTCCCGATCGTCGCCGCCTCGTTCCTGTTCACAACGCTGTCGGCGATCGGCGCCTACGTTGCGCTCGCGTTCCTCGGACTCGCCGGGTCGCCCACGGCTGACCCCCCCGGCCTCTGGAACTGGGGCGAGATGCTGCGCGAGGGTTTCGCCAACAACGCAGTGCGGAGCGGCTGGTGGTGGTGGTGGGCGCCGCCCGGCATCATGGTCGCCCTGCTCGGCACCGGCCTTGCTCTCCTCAACTTCGGCATCGACGAGTTCATCAACCCAAGGCTGCGAGCCGGCGGACTATCGCGCAAAGCGGCCCGCAAGGCAGGCATCAGTCCCAGCACGAGGCTGGGCCTGACCCCAGTCGCGAGATCGGTGCTGGAGGAGCATCAGCTGGCTGACGTGCGGACGGCGAAGGGTACGGCGGCCGAGCCTGTCCTGGAGATCCGCGGCCTCTGCGTCGACTACGGCGTCGGCGACGAGGCGGTGCACGCGGTCATGGACTGCGATCTCGTCCTACGTCGCGGCCAGGTCCTCGGCCTGGCGGGTGAGAGCGGGAGCGGCAAAACCACGCTCGCGCTGGCGGCCATCCGGCTGCTCCGGCCGCCGGGCGTGATCACCGCTGGAAGCGTCCTTTTTCACTCCAAACCGATCAGTGGGGATGGCCCCACCGGCACCATCGACCTGCTGGCGGCGGACCTCGATGAGCTGCGCGAGGTGAGGTGGTCCGAAATCGCGGTCGTGCTGCAGAGCGCGCTCGATTCGCTGAATCCAGTGATCACGATCGGGGCGCAGTTCGACGACCTCCTGCGCGTGCATCGCCCGCAGATGTCGGGCGCCCAGCGGTGGAGCAGGGCGGCTGAGCTGCTCGAAATGGTCGGGATGAACGGCGACCGACTCCGCAGCTACCCCCACGAGCTGTCCGGAGGGATGCGCCAGCGCGCGATGATCGCGATGGCGATCGCCCTCGAGCCGCAGGTGATGATCCTGGACGAGCCGACGACTGCGCTCGACGTCGTCACCCAGAGAGAGATCCTCGAGGAGCTCATCGGTCTTCGCGACCGTATCGGTTTCGCAACGCTGTTCATCACCCACGACCTTTCGCTGCTGGTCGAGCTCGCCGACGAGATCGCGGTGATGTACGCCGGCCGGCTCATGGAGCGGGCGCCCGCGGGCGCGCTGTTTCATGCCCCGCGCTTGCCCTACACACACGGCCTGCTCAACTGCTTCCCGCCTCTGCACGGCGCGCATCACCGCATGGAAGGGATCATCGGATCGCCCCCCGATCTCAGGGACCTGCCCAAGGGTTGCGCCTTCAACCCGCGGTGCCGCTGGGCGATGCAGCAGTGTCGCGAGGAACGGCCGCGTCTACAACCAATCGACGGATCCTCGCGCGAGGTGGCCTGCTGGCTGCACAGGGGATACGCCGTCGTGCCACCGGAGCTTGCGCGGCCCGAACCGGCGGGCAGGAAGCCCGACCACGCCGACGTCACCCGGGTGGGCCGGCTATGAACGGAGTCGCGCCCATGGCAGCGTCCGTCTCCACGGACGTGGCCGTGCTCGAGGGACGCAACCTCACCAAATCCTTCTGGGTCAAGCAGGGTCGTGGGCCCCTCGCGAAGAAGGCGCGCGTGCACGCGGTGGAGGCCGTGACCGTGCGGCTTGATGCTGGGAAGGTCACGGCTATCGTCGGTGAAAGCGGCGCCGGCAAGACGACCGTCGCCCGGATGCTGGCCAAGATCATCAAGCCGGACGCGGGAGAGGTGCTCCTGGACGGCAAGCCCGCTCCCAAGGGCCGGCCGAGGTCCTACTCGGCCAAGGTGCAGATGGTCTTCCAGGACCCGTTCGCCTCACTCAACCCCGTGCATCGCGTGCGTCACCAGCTCGTGCGACCGCTGGAGATCCATCGCATCGCCGGCGGCCACGTCGAGCAGGCGGCCGAGGAGCTTCTGCGGCGCGTAGCCCTGCAGCCCCCCGCGCAATACCTGAACAAGTTCCCCTACGAGCTGTCTGGCGGGCAGCGGCAGCGAGTCGCGATCGCGCGCGCGCTGGCCGTGCGCCCGCGTGTGCTGCTGGCCGACGAACCTGTTTCGATGCTCGACGTTTCGATCCGGCTCGGCGTCTTGAACCTGCTGGCCGACCTTCGCGATCGCGAACACCTCGCGATCCTCTATGTCACGCACGACATCGCCTCGGCGCGCTACCTGGCCGACACCATCGTGGTGATGTACGCGGGCCAGCTCGTAGAAGCAGCTCCGAGCGTCGACCTGACCGACCACGCGGCGCACCCGTACACACAGCTTTTGCTGTCCGCCGCGCCCGACCCCGAACGGGATGAGGCTCCGAAGCTCGTAGCCCATGGAGCGCCACCGAGCCTGCTGGCACCGCCCAGCGGCTGCAGGTTCCATCCCCGGTGCCCTTACGCGATGGAGATATGCAAGCGCCAGGTCCCGCCGAGCTTCGCCATCTCGCCGGGCCACGTCGCAGCGTGCTGGCTCCATGCCGATCCCGCGCAGAGAGGCGCGAGCGAGAACGGCCTGTTCCAACCCCTGGTGGACCACTCGGCAAAGTCTGGATAAAGAGGTGAGGAAGTATGGATTTCGCGGTGGCGTTTCGGTCTCCGCCAGCGGGCGGGGCCGTGGAAACGATGAGCAGGCGGATCCCTGCTCGTTCGTTCTTTCGGGGTCGTGGTCATGTGCCGGCAGCCGTCAGCATTGCGTCACGGAGGTGACAGATCTATGAATCGACGACTCTTCAAAGGCATGCTCGGGGCGGCGACCTTCGCCCTGGTCGTCACGAGCTGCCAATCGACCAACAACGCCACCACGGCTGGTGGCAAGCCGCTCATCGCTGAGCCGACGACAGGGGTCACCTTCTCTGAAGACTTCAACCCCTACGACAACAACTCGGTCTCTTCCGCCATGGGCACGCGGAGCCTGGTCAACGAGCCCCTGTACGAGATGGACCAGCTGGACGCCACCGCGGCCGGCAACCATCCATGGCTGGCGACGGCGTTCGCCTTCCAGAACAGCGGCAAGGACCTGCAAGTCACGATCCGGCAGAACGTGAAGTTCAGCGATGGCTCGGCCTTCGGTCCGGCCGACGTCGCCGCCACATTCAAGATGATGGAGAACCCGAAGGCCAACACCCGCGGCGTTCCGACCCAGGCGTCGGACCCGACGGTCAACGGCAACACGGTGACCCTCCACTTCTCATCCGCTCAGTACACCGGACTGTTCAACATCCTCAGCAACACGATGATGATGAAGGCGTCTGTGGCGAATCAGATCGCAGCCAACCCGACCATGACGATCAAGATCCCGGTCGGTACCGGGCCCTTCATGCTGGGGAGCTACTCGAGCTCGCTCATCAAATGGAAGCCGAACCCGAACTACTGGGGCGGCACGCCGCCAGAGTCCGAGATCGACACCCCGTCCATCGCCACCAACGCGGCCGCCAGCGACGCGCTCGTGAGCGGTCAGCTGGACTGGGCAGGGAACGACATCCCGAACGTCTACGCAAACTACGTCAACCTCAACCCACTTACCAACCACGCCTGGTTCGCGGCGGGCAGCACGGTCACGCTGTGGTTCAACCTGAACCCCGGCAACGGCGGCGCCACCGGCATCAATGAAGCGGCGGTCCGAAAGGCGGTCAGCTACGGCGTCGACCGCAACGCGCTCGCGCTCCTCGGTGAGTCGGGCTACGAAAACCCCGCG
>DATFVI010000162.1:0-6395 GCA_035260405.1 Candidatus Dormiibacterota bacterium | reverse complement strand
ACGAGCGCGTCCAGGACCGCGGACTCCTGCTCGCGCTCGATCAGCTCGGGTCCGGCGACGACCGGGAGCGCCCCGCTCATCGGGCGAGTATGGGCGCAACAGGCTGTTCAGTTCAGCTCGGGACCGGGCGGCTCAGTCCTCCTTGAGCAGCCGCTCGGTGAGAACGATCTGGACGACTTCTTGCACTGTTTCCAGCCGGGCCCAGTCGCGCTGGAGCTCAACCGCGAGCGCGACCCAGCTGGTCGGCTTTGCTCCCGCCTGAACCACGCGCTCCAGACCCGCGCGGTGCGCCTCGACTGATGTGCCGCCGATCGCGTCGACCACCGGGTAAACCTCGTAGCCCTCCCGCATGGCGTCGAGCGCCGGAAACGCCATGCAGATTTCGGTCCAGAGGGCGCAGATGATGAGCTTGCGCCGGCCCGTCGCGCGAACCGCGTTGAGGAAATCCGGGTCTTCCCATGCGTTGGTATTGGTTCGGTCGACGGGCGGGTAGCCTGCCAGCACCTCGGCCAACGGCGGCAACGTCGGCTTCCCGCGGCCTGTCTTCACGTTGATGGTTGAGTGCACGATCGGGACGCCAAACAGCTTCGCGACCTTCGCCGTCGAGACGACGTTCTTGAGCAACAGATCACGGTCCATCGACCTCACGCCCGCGAGCTGGCTCGGCTGATAGTCGATCACTACCAGCACCGAGTTCTTCGGCGTGAGCAGGTGGTCGCCGACCTGGTCACGAATCACAACCTTGGGCGCAACAACCTCAGTGGCCATAAGTGACAAACCTCCCTGTCTGAGTCCGATGTGAAACCGGAAGCGTTACCGCCGCCGCGCTCGTCGTGCTCATGTCCGGCAACTTAGGGGAGCCGGCCATCGCCCCGCTTCTGGCGGGCGACTGTTTTTGGCGGACCGAGGCGGGCACGATGACTTATCGCCAAAGCCGAAATGACTTAGCCACCCGGGGTGTTTTCAAAGCATGGGCCAGGCGCAAAATCAGCTGGTGATGGGAGCTTCCAGGCTGGTCGGTCGGGATGCTGAGATGGCTGAGCTCGGCCAAGCTCTCGCCGAGGCGGCCGAACACGGCGGCGCCCTGTTCGTCACGGGAGCCGCCGGCATCGGTAAGACGTCCCTTCTAGACGCCGCCACCACCGACGCCCGCGACCGCGGCTACAAGGTGCTCGCCGTCACAGGTCTTGAAAGCGAGGCCGACCTTCCATACGCTGGGCTGCACCAGCTTCTGCAGCCCGTTCTACTGTCAGTCGGCGCGCTTCCCGGGCCCCAGAAAAGCGCGTTGCTGACCGCACTGGGAATGCGCGCGGGAGCGCCACCCGACGTGTTTCTTGTCGGCCTGGCCACGCTCAGCCTCATGGGCGAGGTCGCCGACGAAAAGCCTCTGGTCGTGGTGGCGGATGACTTTCAGTGGCTGGACGGTGCGACAACCTCCGTCCTGAGCTTTGTTGCTCGACGGCTCGAATCGACCCACATCCTCCTCATCGCCTGCCTTCGCGAGACCTTTAAGACAGCGCTTCGATCCGGGCAACTGCCAGAGATCCATGTCGAACCTCTGAGCGACACGGCGTCGACGGCTCTGCTCGCATCCGTCGCACCAGACCTGGACGTTCAGACCCGCCGCCTGATTCTGGATGAGGCGTTGGGCAACCCACTGGCGCTGCTCGAGCTTCCGCGTGCCCTGAGGCTGCAGGGCACCGACGGGCGTGAAGGGGCACTCAGAAACATTCCGCTCACCGATCGGCTGGAGCGGACCTTCTCCGCGCAAGCCGGTCAGCTTCCGAACTTCACGCAAGCCGCGCTGTTGCTGATCGCGCTCGACAAGGACCCCACCGTGAGCGACGTGCTTGGTGCAACACGGAAGCAGGTAGGCGAAGAGGTCACGGTCGACATTCTGCAACCGGCCATTGACGCGGGTTTGATATCCGTGGCGGGCTCGGCTGTTCGCTACCGGCACCCGCTGATGCGCTCAGCGCTGGATCAGGCCGCGTCCGCGGGACAGCGGCGGAAAGCCCACCTCGCTTTCGCGGAGGTCATCGCAGACCCGGACCGCCGGGCGTGGCACCGCGCCAAAGCGGTGCTGGGTGAGGACGAGGGTGCGGCCGGCGACCTTGAGATCACCGCCGGCCGGGCACAGGATCGTGGCGCGCATGCGACGGCGCTCGGCGCTCTGGAGCTTGCCGCCTCGCTGACACCTCACGGTCCAGATAGGGCCCGGCGGCTGCTGGCGGCAGCTGAGCTGGCATTTCAGCTCGGTGATCCACCAGCGGTGGGCCGGCTCCTCGATTCGGCCGCCAGGTTGGAGCTTTCTCCTCATGACGTCGCGCGAATGATGTGGCTGCGCGAAATCTTTCACGACGGCGCACCAGGCGATCTCAACGCGATCGCAAGGTTGGTCGCTGTCGCGCGCGAAGCCGCCGCTGGAGGAGACCGAAATCTTTCGCTGAAGCTTCTGCAGGGAGCCGCACTTCGCTGCTGGTGGGCCGACCCCGGTGACGCATCCAAGAATCTGGTCATCGAAGCGGTTGAACAGATCACCGGCGACGAGGTGGATCCGCGCGCGCTGGAAATCCTTGCGCTCGCCGCGCCGGTCGACGCGGCGGCTCGGATCGCAGCAAGGGTTCGTGAGGCTGCCCTGGTCGATGGAGCGGACCCGTCCCGCACGCAACTCCTGGCGTTCGCGGCATACGCGGCGGGTGACCTCGGCGAATCCATCGAGCTCATGGATCGTGCCGCGCCGATGTTGCGTGCCCAGGGACGCCTCGGGCTGCTCGCTCAACTCCTTGCCGTGCGCGCTTGGGCCGGGATCAACACCGGCCAACTCAGCGACGCACTTCGCTCAATGGAGGAAGCCAGCGACCTGGCGATCGAGACCAGGCAACCGATCTGGACCGCGATCAGCAAGATGGGACTCGCTGTCCTGTCCGGCCTCCACGGTGATGAGAGCACCGCCGAACAGCTCATTGCCGACGCCACCGAACCCCTGGCGTCCGCGCGCCTGTCGATCGTTCTCGCCCAGGCTGAGTTTGCGCGTGGCGTTATACATATGACTGCCGGACGCCACTCAGATGCTTTTGACCATTTCGGGCGCATGTTCGATCCTCATGGACCCGCGTTCCACGAAGTAGTCGCACATGCGGCTGCGCCATACGTCATCGAATGCGCGGTGCGAGCAGGTCGGAGCGACGAGGCGCGCCGCATGATGACGCTGCTCGAGGCGCTCGGCAAGCGAACTCCGGCAGCCCTTGTCCATATCGGTTTGCGGTTCGCGCGTCCGTTGCTCGCAGACGAATCGGCGGCGCAACACCTCTATGAGGCCGCCCTCAACGCTGAGCCGAAATGGCCTTTCGACTTCGCCCGTCTGGAGATGTCGTACGGCAGCTGGTTGCGAAGGCAGCGCCGCATCACCGAGTCGAGGCCGCACCTCAGGGCGGCCCGCGACATGTTCGACGCCCTCGGCGTGCAGCCCTGGGCTTACAAGGCTCGCGCGGAGCTGCGGGCTTCGGGTGAAAGCATTCCTGAGCCGGCGAGAACACCTCGCCAGCCCCTGTCGCCACAGGAGCTCCAGATCGCGCAGATGGCCGCATCCGGACTTTCCAACCGTGAGATCGCTGAGCGGTTGTTTCTTTCGCACCGCACGGTGGGCGCCCACCTGTACCGCGTCTTCCCGAAGCTCGGGATCGTTTCCCGGTCAGAGCTGCCCCGGGCTCTGGCGTCGCTCGAGCCGGCTCTGACGCGGTAAAACGGCGGGGCGGTCCGCCTGTTCTACGACTTCTGCGCTAGCCAGGGAGGGGTATACGCGCCAACTCCGTAGACGAACGCAAGCAGGTCGTCCGCGGCCCACTCCTCGGCGATTTTTCCGTCCGCCACGCGGTACACGTCGACCGCATCCCACCGGACGTGTTTGCCCGACGCGGGGATCCCGAGGAGGTCTCCCTTGTGTGTTCCGTCGACCACCGCGCGCACGGACACGATGTCTCGCTCGGCGATGATGTCCTGCTCCACGTTTCGCAGGTCCGGGAGCGCGGCGATGATCGCGCCGACCAGCCCGGCGACGTTCTCGCGACCCTCGACTGTTCCCAGGGTGCCGCCGTGCCACTTCATGTCGGACGTCAGGTGGTCCCCCACCCGATCGGTCTGGTGCTTGTTGAACGCCGTTTCGATGAACGCTCGAACGATCCGCTTGTTTTCCTCCAGGTTGTTCTGAGTAGTCATCTCGCCCTCCTTTGCTTGTGTCGTTTTGGTGCTCATGAGCGCAAATTACGTTGACCAATCGATTCCTGGCTTCTGACGGGCGACTGCTTCTTTGGCGAGGGCTGTGGGTGGATGACTTACTCGCCAGACCACGATGACTTAGGTCGTGAGGCACTGCCGCTGGTTGGATCGAGCTGCGTTCATTCCTCAAGCCTCGCGGCGGCTTGTCCGGCGGGGATAGTTAGGATTCAGCGCGATGAACCGCAGCCTGATGCTCTGGGCGCTGCTCGTCGGGTCTGTCATCGGTCTGGGCGAGGCGATCGCTGAGACGGCATCGCCAAGCTGGGCTGAATCCGTCGGAGACCATTGGACCGGGCTGGTGGCGATGTCCCTGGTCGTCGTTGGTTTCTGGGTCGTTTTGCAATCGTTCACCAAACCGACGCGCGGTATCCAGATCACGCTTGGGCTGGTCATCTTGTCCTACGCGATGATGGGCGTCGTTCAGAACATCGCCGAGCTGATCGACTACAACGGCGTCGTAAACGGCAACATCGGTCTTCTCTTTCTCTTCTTCAGCATCGTCCTCGCGGTGTCCAGCATCGTCCTCGGCATGCGCGCATGGAGGCAGGCGGCGTGGCCGCGGTGGACCAGCGTGATCGTCATCGTGGCGCCGCTCGGCGCCACCGTTCCGGGCGCACCGCTATTGCTCGCGATCCAATTCCCGAACGAATTGCTTCATGCCTTCTTCTTTGCCGGTCCGTTCGCCCTCGCGCTAGGCAACTGGAGATTGAGACCGGCGGCAACCCGCACAGATGCCTGATTCCGGTCAGGCCGCTCTATCGCCTGTCGGCTGACACCGCCGAGGCAGGCGGTCGAACTGAAACGAGGCCGGTTTAGGCGCTCATCTTGTCCAGCCGCTGCAGAAGCTCGTGCGCGGCAAGCTCAATCTCTTTATGGCGCCATTCGGCCGCCCTGTGCTGGCAGGCGATCAGCCCCGTTCGGTGGACGCGGCGAAAATCGCCGTAAACGAACGCGTATCGGCTCTTGGTCTCGTCAGTCGCCTCTCCGTTAAGGCCGAGGTGCCATCCGGCGTAGTCGTCCCAGAGTGGCCGTCGAGGAACGCATTCTCGTCCGCCGCCTTCGGCTGAACTTCACCCCAGTCACTTTCGAGAACGTACTGGCGGGCGTTGATCAGTCGGCGAGCGTGAGCGATTGCGCGCTCATTCACTGAATACGACGCCATGAAATCAGGATGCGTAGGCCCCAGCACCGGCGCAGCGGCGCGTGGAAGGCCATTGGCGCCAGGTCTCCTGTGCCGGGCCGCTCTTTACATCTCTATACCTGGTTTGGTTAGGGCGCCATCAGTGCGCGTTCTAGCTACAAAGGAGGCCTGATACATATGGTTGTCAACCTCGATTTCGACACGAT
Source organism: Candidatus Dormiibacterota bacterium (assembly GCA_035260405.1). Taxonomy (GTDB): domain Bacteria; phylum Chloroflexota; class Dormibacteria; order Dormibacterales; family Dormibacteraceae; genus Palsa-870. The sequence continues at coordinate 770 of DATFVI010000162.1, read as the reverse complement.
CCTGGTGTGGATCCTCGTCGGCCTGGTGGCCGGATTCTTCGCGAGCCATTTGGCGCTGGGCCATGGCTTGGGAATTGTTGGTGACGTAATCGCAGGCGTTGTGGGTGCACTGGTGGGAGGTTTTCTGGCCGGCGTCTTCCACTGGAGCATCACGATCGTCGGGCATCCGATTCTCAGCGCGATGGTGATCGCGTTCATCGGTGCCGTGATCGTTCTCATGGTCGTTAGGCTTTTCGCCGCAAGCGGCGTTAGGCGACGCGCTTACTGAAGCTGAGCGCGAGGATGGCGTGGTGCGGCGCCTGAACTCCAGGCGCCGTCGCCATGTTCTTATTTGAGCCAGTCGATCGGCGCCTATTCGAGTACGGTTCAATAGAGGCGTCCCCAATGCATTTTGTCCAGGCGCAGGTCATCGAGCGCCCCGTCTCTGAGGTGTTCGCCTTTATCTCGGATCCGGAGAACCTGCCTCGTTGGAACTACTACGTGACCGGGTGTATAAAGCTGGACGCAAGTCCGGCTCGGGTCGGATCGACTTATAGGCTCGTCCGCAAGTCGGACACCCGGGTATTTAGCGTCACCGAGTTCCAGCAGGACCGCAGTGTGGTCATCCGGTTTCGGGCCCCGACTCCGCTTCTTGAGATCCGTTTCACGCTCGAATCCACCGGGAGCGGCACTCGCCTAACAGACGCGTGGGAACTGAGGGGTCTCGCGGGCTTCGTCGCCGGTTTCGCGACAGCCCCCATCAGGCGGGCCGTAGGCCAGAACCTTGGGAA
>DATFVI010000161.1:0-8592 GCA_035260405.1 Candidatus Dormiibacterota bacterium | reverse complement strand
ACCAGCAACAGCGTCGCCGCCGTGATGTACAGCAAGAAGCGACCGGGCTTGAGCTCGGTGGCGGTCTTGGTCAGCAGCCTCGTGGGAGCGGCAATGCCCACATGCGTGGTCGGCGAGGTGCGAACCCGGCTCCACCAGCGCTTGACTGGCGGCGGCGGCTCGGCCTCGGACGGAATGCCTTCGCCCTGCGGGCCGACGGCGCCGAAGACCGGGAACCCGCTTTCGGACGCCATCTTCTGCACGGCCGGGTCGTCGCAGACAACAGTCACGCGCTTGCCCAGGCGTGCCGCGTAGTTGCGCAGCAGCTGGAAGTTGAAGCGGCTCTGTCCGATGCGCGAACGCATAGGAAGGACGAGCATCGTGTCCTCGCCATCGACGCGCCGCAGGCGCTCGACGACCTCGGGGATCTCTTCCTCGGTTTCGACGTAAATCGGGTTCGTTGCCATGGCGTTTACAAGTCTCCTGGGGGTCTGTTCAAACCTTTATACCGCCTAGGACCCGTCGCATGACGGTGTTGACGGTGTCCCGCTCCTCCGCTTCGGTGCGGAGAGCGTGGTTCGCCAGGCCCATCGGGGCGATGTCCTGCGGGCTCGAAAGCTGGCCCGTGGAATCGGTCAGGTTGCGCACGTCAGGCGGAACGAGGTGCCGGATCCGCGGCTCGCGGGGGAAAGGAAGGCCGGCGGCCCAGTTGTTCTTCACCATCTCGAGAGTGAGCTCCGGAAGCAGGCTGCCGCCCCCGCACAGGTAAATGCTGGTCGGGAGGCGCTCCCCACGTGACAGCTCCCTGACGCTGAGCGCCAGCCCCTGCAGCAGCACCTCGGCGTCGGCGCTGAGCAGCTCCGAGACCTGGCGGTGCTGGTCGGCGGACAGGAGCCCTTCGGAGTGGCGGAGCTTCCGCGCTTCGGCCTCTTCGTAGCTCAGGCCGAAGGCGAGGGCCAGGCGGCGCGTGAACGCGCGGCCTCCCAGGTTGAACATCCGCGTCCCTTCGACGCCGCCATCGCGAATCAGCGCGACATCGGTCGTGCCGCCGCCGATGTCGACGAAAATGCCGCCCTCCGCCCACGTTTCCTCGCTGGCACACGCCCGCGCGAGCGCGTAGGGCTGCGCGACGGCGGCGGCCAGCTCCAGGTCCAGCTCGCGCACCACCGTCTCGATCGCGTCGATGTGGGTCATCGGCGCGAACGTGTTGAACACGGTGACCTCGAGGTTCTTGCCGGTGAAACCGACGGGGTTCGTGACCGGGTAGCCGTCGACGCGCACGTTCGTGATGGCGGAGTGCACCAGTCGAGCCTCGAGCTGGCCGTAGCTGCGCTCCATCTCCAGGAGGTGCTGCGCTTCGCGCAGGGCGCGCCGCTGGACCATCTGCAGCATCGTGGAGATCTCGCCTGATCGCACGCGCGCCTTGGAGTTCTCGCGCGGGTAGGCGATGGTCGACGAGAAGCCCTTGATGAGCTCGCCGGCAATGCCGACCACGACCTGGCCGGGGACCGTTTTGGCCATGTCCTCAGCGGCCTCGAGCGCGCGGTTGCACGACTGGATCACCGACTCCAGGTCAGCGATCGCGCCACCTGACATGGCGGCCGGCGCCTGGGGCTCGCGTCCCACGCCGAGCACCTCGCCATCGGGGCCCTCGCGGCGTACGACCAGGACCTTGATGAGGTCGGTCCCGATGTCGAGCACCGTGAAGTGGCGGTAGTACTCGCTGCGCTTGCGCAGGAACTTGAACTTGGTCAATTCGAGATCAGCTCCCGCTCCAGGCGCTCGAATGCCTCGCCTGCCGGGCCTTTCAGCTTTCCGCGGGCGAGGTGCTTCTGGCCTCCGCCCGTGCCGAGCAGCGACGCAAGGCGCGCGGCATCGTACTCGGAAGTCAGATCCTTGGACACCTTGATGACAAACATGTCTCCGGCCACAACGGTTACGACGCCCGACTTCACCACCTCGAGGTAGCGATCGGCGTAAGCCGCGAGCTCGTCAGGGCTGGAGGCGTTCACGGTCTCGATCACAAACGGTACTTTGCCCTGTTTGACCTGGACGCCGTCGGAACCCTGACCCTTCACACGCGCTGAGCGCAGCTCTTCCGAAAGCGCCTTCATTCGACGCTCGGCCTCTTTGAGCTGCGCGCGAAGCGCCTGCACTCGCTCGGGCAGTCGCTCTGGACCGGTGTTGAACGAGCGCGCAAGCTCGACCAACAGGTCGCGGTCATGGTGCACCAGGTCATCGGCGGCCTCGCCGACCACCATGTCGATTCGCCGTAGGCCGGAGCCGATGCTCGATTCGGAAACGATGACCGCGGTGCCGATGTCCGCGCTGTTCGTGACGTGGGTGCCGCCGCACAGCTCGCACGTCCAATCGCCGAAGCACACGACACGCACGACGTCGCCGTACTTTTCCTCGAAAAGGTGCATGGCACCTTGCGCCACTGCTTCCTTGAGCGGCTTATGGCTCTCGTGGAACGGCAGGGCCGCGCGCACCTTTTCCATGACGCGCCGGTTGATGCGAGCGATCTCGTTTTTAGTGAGGGCGCGGTTTAACGGGATATCGAACGTCGTGTGGTCCGGGCCGACCCAGGAGCCCTTCTGCACAACGCTCTCGCCGAGCGTCTCGCGGAGCGCTTTGTGCAGCAGGTGGGTGGCGGAGTGGTGGCGCGCGATCTGGCGCCTGCGCTTCGCATCCACCGCCGCGACCGCGCTCTCGCCCACTCCCACCTCGCCGGTGACGACGGTGCCCAGGTGCGCGATCGCTCCCTCGACGGGCTTCTGGGTGTCTTCGATTCGAACCTGCCCGTTCGGCGTGGTGATCGTTCCGCGATCGCCGACCTGTCCACCCGACTCCGCATAGAAAGGTGTGCGCTCGAGGAACACCTCGACCGCGTCGCCCTCCCTCGCAGCTTCAACGGGCTTGTCATCCTTGCGCAGCACCAGGACCTTGCTCTCGGTCGTCAGCGCCCGATAGCCAGTGAACTCCGACTTCGGCAGGTCCTTGGCCAGCGCCCAGCCCTGCGGCGTGCCGCGACGCGACCTGGCGCGCTGCTCATCCATCGCGGCGCCAAAGCCGGCTTCGTCGACCTCGATGTCACGCTCGGTCGCGAGCTCGCGCGTGAGCTCCAGCGGGAAGCCGTAGGTGTCGTGGAGGCGAAACGCGTCGGCGCCCGAAATCTTCTCCGAGTGCTGGGCCGCGATTTTTTCGAACTGCTCCATGCCCTGCTCGAGAGTCCGGTTGAACCGGTCGGACTCGACCTGCACGACCTCAGCGATGTGCTTCTCGTTGCCGCGCAGCTCGGGATAGTGGTCCTTGAACATCGACACGGCGACGCCCACTCCGTCGCTGAGCTTCGCCGTGAGCCCCATCTTCCGGCCGTGAATCGCGGCGCGACGGATGAGACGACGCAGCACGTAGCCTCTGCCCTCGTTTGACGGGGTGACGCCGTCGGCGATGACAAACGTCGCCGCGCGCAGGTGGTCCGCGACGATTCGCTCGGACAGCGTCGTCGGCCGAGGACTTGCGCTTCGCACGAACGCGACGAGAGGTTCGAGGATGTCGGCCTCGAAGATGTTGGTCTTGCCCTGGAGGATGTAGCTGATCCGCTCGAGCCCCATGCCGGTGTCGATCGCCGGGCGCTTCAACGGGACCAGGTTGCCATCGGCGACTCCACGGCGCACCGCTTCGCCCGACGTCCCTTCGATGGGCCCACGCTGGTCGTACTGGGGGAACACGAGGTTCCAGAACTCGGTGAAGCGGTCGCAGTGGTCGGGCACGCAATCGTCCTGGCCGCACCCGAATTCCTTGCCGCGATCCCACCAGATCTCCGAGTCCGGACCGCAGGGTCCCGCACCGAGGCCCCACCAGTTGTCCTCGAGGCGTGTGATGTGTTCCGCGGTCATCCCGGGCTGCCGGATCCAGATGTCATGCGCCTCGTCGTCGGTCGGATGGATCGTCACTCGAAGCCGGTCGACCGGCATCTCGAAGACTTCGATGACCAGCTCCCAGGCGAGCGGGATCGCCGTCTCCTTGAAGTAGTCGCCGGTGGGAGCGAAGTTGCCCAGCATCTCGAAGAAGGTGCTGTGGCGATCGGTCTTCCCCACCTCGTCGATGTCGCCGGTGCGCAGGCATTTCTGACAGGTCGCGAGCCGAGGCGCGGGCGGATCGCTCAAACCCAGGTAGTACGGCTTGAGCGGCTGCATTCCGGCCGAGATGAAGAGCGTGCTCGGGTCCGCGTGCGGCACCAGCGACGCGCTGGGCAGGACCTGATGCTCCCGGCTCGCGAAATGCTCTAGAAAACGTCTGCGGATCTCATTCCCGGTCACGGGGTCGATTCAGTTTAGGGGGCGAGCCGCTCCAATCGCCAAACTCCCCGCGGCCGGCGCACGTAGCGGAGGCGGTCGTGGAGGCGGTCCTCGCGGCTCTCCCAGAACTCGATCCAGCGCGGACGCAGCGCATAACCGCCCCAATCCGGGGGAAGCGGAACGCCTCGATGATGCTTCTCCCTCAGCTCCCGGACCGCGCGCTCGAGGACCTCACGCGACGGTATGACACGGCTCTGCCTCGAGGCCAGCGCTGACAGCTGCGCTCCGCGGGGCCGGCTCCTGAAGTAGGCGAGCGACGCCGTGCGATCCAGTCGCGTCACGGTTCCTGACGCACGGACCTGGTGATGGGTCGGGAACCAGTAAAAGACGATCGCCGCGCGATTGTCCTCGGCCAGGTCGAGGCCTTTGCGGCTCTCATAGTTCGAATAGAAGAGGAAGGATCCATCGCGCAGGCCCTTGTACAGGACCATCCGCACGGAAGGGCCGGCGGATCCGCTCGTGGCGAGCGCGATGGCGTCCGGCTGCGACGCGCCTGCTTCCTGCGCCTCGCGATACCAGCGGCGGAAAAGCTTCAGAGGATCGCGCGGCGCATCCGATTCTCGCAGCGGCATCGAGATCTAGTGTCCTGCTCCGGAGGTTCGGCGGAAAATCGCCGCATCGGCGGCCGAGATCAAGGCGCCGGCGAGCAACGCAGCGCGCATGTCGGCAGACCTGTAAGCGAGTAGCGCAGCCGGCAACGCAGAGCTCGGCCGCCTAGGCGGATGAGCCCGCAGGGTGCCACGGGCGCCGCGCAGCGCCGCCCCTGGCATTTCCGTCGAACTTTCGGAGCGGGACACTAGGGCGACGCGGCTTCTGTCGGAACGTACTTCCGCAGCTGCTCGAGAGCCGCGCGCTGGAGGCGCGAGACGTGCATCTGGCTGATGCCAAGGCGGCGCGCGATCTCAGATTGAGACATCTGCTCGTAGAACCTCATGGCCATGATCGACCGCTCGCGAGGAGTCAGGTGCTCCATGGCGCGGTCCAGGACGTCGCGCATCTCCACACGGTCGAGCTCGGCGTCTGGACTCCCGATCTGGTCGGCGACCGACCTGCTGTCCTGGCCGTCGCCCGAGCCAATCGGCTGGTCGAGGGACAGCGGTACGTAGGCGGGGCCGATTTCAATCGCTTCGGTCACATCGTCGGGGGTGACCCCCAGGCGCTCGGCGAGCTCCGCCACGGTCGGCTCCCGTCCGAGCTCGTTTTTCATCTGCTCGTTGACGCGCACCACCGATGCATGGAGCTCCTGCAGGCGGCGAGGAAAGCGGATCGCCGTTCCCTTGTCGCGGAAGTGACGCTTGATCTCGCCGGCCACGGTCAGCGTGGCGAAGGTCGTGAACTCGAACCCGAGGTCGGGATCGAAGCGCTCGATGGCCTTGATGAGTCCGAGATAGCCGACCTGCACGATGTCGTCCAGCGGCTCGCCGCGGTTCTGGAACTTGCGCGCCAGGAAGTAAACGAAGTCGTGGTACGCGTTGACGAGCTGCTCGCGAATGCGCTCCTTCTCGGCCGGGTCGGAGGTCTCCCGATAACGGCGATGGAGCGCCCGCAGCTCTTCGCGGGGAATCCGCTGCTGTGCAGCCACTATCTCTCTAGTGTCCCGCTTCCGGCGGTCCGCCGGAGATTCGCGGCATCGACGGGCGGAGCTAAGGAAAGGGTGGCGCGGCTAGGAGCGCATCGTAGATGCGTGACGACGCGGCGCCGGGCCCCTTGACGCCGGCTTCAGCGCCGTAGGCGCCCGCCCGTCTAGGCCGCGAAGATCCGAGGAACGCCGGTAGCGGGACACTCGTGTCGGCCTACCTGGGTTAGTTGCGCTTAGCCAGCCAGGTATTTGACCATCCGGAAGCTGACGTGCCCAGTCGTGGGCTCGACCTGCGGCCGGAAGTCGTCGACGAAGCAGCGGATCATCTCGTAGGCGAGGCGCTGCAGCTCGGGGTCTACGGCGGCGTCGTGCTTCGTGGGGAGTGCATTGCCAGTCGGCATGAGGTCGACGTCCACCACCAGAGCCCGGTTGGTCGCGAAGTAGGTGAGCTTCAGGTCGGCCGGGCCGTCCAGGTCGTTGGCCGCGGCGATCGCGCTGTCACAGGCCTGGGTGAGGGCGATCGTCAGCTCGTCAAGGTCGACGAGGCTGAAACCCAGCTGGCCGCCGAGCGTGGTGGCCACCCTTTTGGCGACCGGAATGAAATCCGGTGACGCCGGGATCTTGAGCTCGGCCAGGTTGCGCTTTGCCAACTCCAGTGATCCTCTATTCCTTGCCGTCCGTCGCCTGCTGCATCTTGCGCATCGCGCTGGCTTCCAGCTCTTCGCGCTTGCGCTTGGCCGCCGCGACTCCGTCCTGGATGGCCTTGCCGACCGGGTGGTCCGGGTCGCTGACCATCTGCCGCGCGCGCTGCGCCGCGTCCTTCGCCCGCTGCACCGGTTCGCTACCGCTGAGCTCGATGGTCTTGGTGCGCAGACTGTCGACCTGCTCCCGGCCTGGCCCCGACGCGATGTACGCGCCCGCCGCAAGGCCGATCAGGCCGCCGAGGATGAACCAGCCAAAACCGCCGCCGCCGCCATTGTTCTCGTCTGCCATTTCTAACCTCCTAATACAGTCCGGACCAGACTCTGCCCCGCCACTCTCACGCCATGCGCCGCGGACTTGATGCCGCGACCAACCGCCGCCGCGCCTCCACCCGCCGTCCGCAGGCCGATGTTGACTCCGGCCGTGATGTCGTTGACGTTGCCGATCGTCTGCCTCACTTCGGGCAGCGTCTCCTTGAGCTCTTCGTTAGTCGTGTCCAACAGCTCCTCTACCGCTCCGAGCGTTCCGCGCAGCCGGATCAGGAGTGCGGCCAGGGCCACGGCCACCACGAGGGCGGATACCCCAAACGCCAGCCACATGATGCTCTGACTGTTCATCCTGTGAATACCCTTCCGCCGCAGCACACAAACACGCCTGCAATCTTAAGTGCGGGCGCGGGGGTTGCTTGGTTTTGGTTCCTTGGGCTCGGAGCTCGGTCGGGGCACGAAGCGCGCCAGCGGCTGCAGGAGAAGCGCGAAGGCCACGGCCGGCAGCGCGTTGGCCTGCCCGAGGCGGGCTGAGGGCAGCCCGAGGAAATCCCACAGCTGGCCCACGCCGAACCCGAGCGCGGTCACCAGCAGGATGGGGAGGTAGGCCCGGCGCCGGTAGGGCAGGAAGGCGAAGAAGAGCTGGGAGAGGATCAGGACGGCCAGCACGCCGACGATCAGGCCGGGAGGTATGAATCTCAGGATGTTCACTGTGCGAAGTCCAGGGGTCCGGATTTCGCGCGTTTGGCGCCAACCGTGCGCATCGAGGCCATTTGATTCGCACGCCTGGCGCCAACGGTGCGGAAATTGGGGCCCAAAGGTGCTCCCTCCGGGTTACGGGGGTGGGTTGTCCTGAGCGAGCTCAGGTGGGTCCCCTGCCTTGGCTTTCCAAGTCCCGTCGAAGCGGGCATTTGGTCGCTTTCCGGACTCCGGGGTCCCTAATGCTGTCTAGTTGGGCAACGCGCACATCACCCGCAGCCCTTCGGGAGCCAGCCAATACTACGAGGGCTTCTTCGGCGGAACAACCTGGATATGAAGCTCCTCGAGCTGAGCGCGATCGACCTCTGATGGCGCGCCCAGCATGAGGTCTGACATCGATTGGGTTTTGGGGAACGCAATGACATCGCGGATGTTGTCCGTGCCGCCCAGCATCATCACGATGCGGTCGATTCCAGGTGCGATCCCCCCATGTGGCGGCACGCCGTACGTGAATGCCTCGAGCAGGGTCCCGAAACGCGCGCGAATCGTCTCGAGGGGCATCCCAAGCAGCTGGAACACGCGCTCCTGCATAGCCGGGTCGTAAATGCGAAGGCTGCCACCACCGAGCTCGTAACCATTGCAGACGATGTCGTAGGCGTGGGCGCGAACGTCGTAAGGCGTTTCTTCGACAAACGCCATGTCCTCGTCGAACGGTCGAGTGAACGGATGGTGGGCGTAGGTCAGCTTGCCCTGGTCATCCTCTTCAAAGAGATACGTCGGGTTGATCCACAGAAACTTCCACTCGTCCTGCCTGATCAGCTTCCGCCGGCGGGCGACCTCCTGGCGTATGAGTCCCATCACTGTCTCGGCCTTGCGCTTGCGATCCGCGACCAGCAGGACGATGTCGCCGTCCTGTGCACCGGTCGCGCGTCGGATGCCCGCGATCTCTTCTTCCGCGAGGAACTTGTCGATCGAGCTGCCCGGAAGCCACGCCATCCCCTTG
>DATFVI010000160.1:0-3442 GCA_035260405.1 Candidatus Dormiibacterota bacterium | reverse complement strand
CCCCAAGGGCGTCGATGGGCTGTTCGTCGGCGTCGGCGGCGCTGGCCTCATCACGTTCCTCAAGCAGTACCAGCAGCTCAACGGCCCCCTCAACACCAAGCACATCATGGGCAACACGTTCTGGCCCGACCCGCAGCTGCTCAAGGCGATTGGAACCCCGATGGTGGGCGCCGTTGCCGCTAGCGGCATCGCGGGCGACGCCAGCTTCTCGCAGACCGCGGCCTACAAGCAGGAGCTCGCCATCTACCCCGCCACTCAAGCGGACGCCGCCAGCGTCTTCACGCTCGGCTACTGGAGCGCGATGACGGCCCTCGGCCAGGCACTCACCGCGGTCAACGGCGACCTCTCAAACAACCAGAAGGCGCTCCAGGCAGCGCTGGCAACCACCGTCGTCCAGGGCCCGTACGGCAAGATCAGCCTCGACTCCAACCGGCAGGCTGTCTTCGACAACTGGATCGTCCAGATCACCGCGCCGCCGTCGGGCAGCAACGTCCCCGGAATCAAGACCGTACTTCGCGTGCCGAAGGTGGACCAGACCTTCGGTGGATTCTTCAGCCCGACCACACCGGCCCCTAGCCGGACCGACCCAACCTGCACCAAGAAAACGCCGCCGCCATGGGTTGGAAACGAAACCCCTGTGGACTTCAGCACCGGAAACGTCCCGTACTGATGAGACGAGCGGTGTGAGCGCAGCACCGCAGCCATTCGAGTCCGCCGCGCCGATCCTCCACTTGAGGGGGGTCGGCCGGCGGTTCGGCGGGCTACGAGCGGTGGCCGACGTGACCCTGGCCGTGAAGCCGGGCGAGCGTCGCGCCATCCTCGGGCCGAACGGAGCCGGCAAGACAACGTTGTTCAACGTCATCTCCGGCGAGTTTCCTCCGACCGAAGGCACGATCGAGCTCTTCGGTCGAGATGTCACCAATCAGCCGGCGCGCCTGCGCGCGCGTTCCGGGCTGTCGCGAACGTTCCAGACCTCGAGGCTCCTGCTGGGCCTCTCGGTCGACGACAACCTCTATCTGTCGGTGCTCGGGGCCCGACGCGGCCATCTGCTTCCCGTTCGCCTGCCACGGCTCGAACGCCGGCTTCGCGAGCGCGCACGGGCGACGGCCGAGGCGATCGGGCTCGCCGACCGGCTCGGAACATTGGTCCGCGAGCTGTCACATGGAGAGAGGCGGCAGCTCGAGGTCGGCATGGCCCAGGCCTCGTCCCCGAAGCTCATGATGCTCGACGAGCCTGCCGCCGGCCTTTCACCGGCGGAACGCAACAAGCTGACCAACCAGCTGATGGCCCTGGATCCAAATGTCACGCTGATTCTCATCGAGCACGACATGGATGTGGCGCTCCGGGTCGCGCAGTGGGTGACGATGATGCACGACGGCCGCATCGTCGTCGAGGGCAGCCCGAAGACGATTCGCGACAACAAGCAGGTCCATGATCTCTACATCGGCAGCAGGTACAAGCAATGAGCACTCCCGTCCTGGAGATCAGCAACCTCAACGCGTTCTATGGACGCGCTCATGTCTTGCAGGACGTCTCTTTCACGGTCGACGACCGGCCGGTGGCGATCGTCGGTCGCAACGGCATGGGCAAGTCAACCCTGTGCCAGGTGATCATGGGGATGCTCACGTCCGCAAGAGGATCCGTCCGCTTTCAAGGACGGGAGCTCATGGGCAAGGCTCCATACCAGATCGCGCGGCAGGGCCTGGGCTTCGTGCCCCAGGGCCGCCGGCTCTTTCCGTCGCTGTCGACCGACGAGCACCTGCAGATCATTCCTCGCCGCGGCAATGGCAGCTGGTCGCCGAAGCGGATCTACGAGATCTTTCCGAAGCTGGCCGCGCGCAAGCACGTCGGCGCAGGCCAGCTGTCAGGAGGCGAGCAGCAGATGCTGGCCATCGGCAGAGCGCTGCTCACCAACCCCAAGCTGCTGATCATGGATGAGCCCTCTGAAGGCCTCGCGCCGAATATCGTCGAGAGCGTCATCGAAACCATCAGAAACCTCGCCAGCCAGGGGGTCGGCTTGCTGGTCGTCGAGCAGAACCTCGGCGTCGCGACCGCGCTGGCCGACAGGCAGCTGGTCATGGTCGCCGGGAGGATCGCCGCCGAAACGACGGCCCAGGAGCTCATCGGCAACATCGACGCGCAGCGGCGCTTCCTGGGCGTGGAGCCGCTCGCAACGCGCCGGTCTACTTGAGCCAGATCGAATGAAGCTGCGAAGCCTGCAGCATGTGTCGTCGCCGTACCCGGCGGGCCAGGACGCCGCGGTGCGCCGCTTCTACGGCGATGTGCTGGGGCTTCGCGAGCAGCCGACGCCTTCCACGCTTGCCGGCATGGGCTTGCTGTGGTTCACCGCCGGAGACGGGCTCGAGCTGCACTTCTTTCCCGAGGCGCCGGACGTGGATTCGCGCCGCCACTTCTGCCTCGACATCGACGACCTGGAGGAGACGCGACGCCGCCTCGAAGACGCGGGCCTGGCACCTTTCGACGACACGCCGATCCCGCACCGGCCGCGCTTTTTCTGTCGCGACCCGGTGGGCAACCTGGTCGAGTTCACGAGGATCGAGGGGGATTACAAAGAGGGATGACGCTCAAAACGAGTCTGGGCATCTGGGCGCTGGGGCCGATGATCACGCGCTTCGTTCCTGTCGGGTATCAGCCGCAGTGGGCGTCGGAGAACATCGTCGACAAGGTGGGCCGCGCGGTGTCGGGCCTCGGCGATCTGATCGACGACTACGAGTTCCATTACCCCCAAGAGATCAACGAAGGCAATGCGGAAGCAATCAAAGGCGCGCTGCAGGGGCACGGCATCTACTGCGTGGCCACCGGCCTTCACCTCGACCCGATGTTTGGAAGGGGTGGCCTGATCTCTCCCGATGCGTCGGTCCGCCGCGAGGCGGTGCGTAGAACGCTGGCCGCGGCCGACATGGCTGGAAGCCTGCGCGCGAACTTCATCATCTGGCCTGGCATCGAGGGCTATAACTACCCCTTCCAGACGCCTTACCGCGAAAGCTGGACGTGGCTGGTGGAGGGCATCGGCCTGGCGGCGCAGAGGTGCAAAGAGCACGGGATCAAGCTGTTCCTCGAGCACAAGAACTCCGAGCCGGCGATGAAGATCCTGATGCGCAACATCGGCATGACCCTGCACGTCATTCACAAGCTGCGCGCCCAGGGAATCGACAACGTGCAGGTCAACATGGATTGGCAGCACCTCCTCATGAACGGCGAGAACCTGGCCGAGTACGCGGCGATGCTGGCGGGTGAGGGGTTGCTCGGACATCAGCACGCCAACAGCGGCTGGGGCACGTTCGACGACGACAACATGGTCGGCGCGACAGCGTTCATGGAAACGCTCGAGCTGGCGCTCGAGCTGCGCCGTGCGCACTATGGCGACAACGGCGAGCGGCTGGGCTTCGACCTCTATCCGTACACCGAGGACGCAATCGCG
>DATFVI010000159.1:0-4440 GCA_035260405.1 Candidatus Dormiibacterota bacterium | reverse complement strand
GGTGGTCGCGGCTGCGACGACGACGATCACCGGATTGGTCAACGGTGCGACCTACACCTTCCAGGTCTATGCGATCAACTCGGCCGGCAATGGTCCCGCGGTCACGTCGAGTCCGGTGGGGCTCGGCGCGATCTTGATGCCGCAGTCGAGCATCGTGGAGCAGCTGGTTCTCGACTCTTGGGGCCGGGTGGCCAGGGTCATCGAGAACAGCATCCCAGGCGGCCCAACTGATTCGCAGACCAACGTCGCGACTGGTTTTGTCTACGACCTCAACGGCAATACGACCGACAAGTACACGCAGGCGCAGGGCAGTGGGACTGTCCGTGAGCACCACTTCTTCGACGCGAACAACAACGAGGTCGCCCATGTCCTCAACTGCGTCACGGTGACCAACCCGTGTGATGGTGCACCTGGCGCCGCGCAGAACGTCGTGACCGCGACGGCCTACGACGCCTTGAACCGCGTCACGGATACCTACTCGTCGCTACCGCCTTGCGCGGGCGCGACCGGCGCCTGCGTCCCGCTCCCTACTTGCGTTGCAGGTCCATCGATGTGCGCACCGGCCGGCACCTCATGCCCGCAATCCACCTGCGTAGACGATCACAAGGTCTACGACCTGTCCGGTCACCTCATGCAGGAGATTGCCAACTACGGGGGCGGCCAGCAAGACCCGTCGCAGACCAATCTCGCCACCCAATACGCGTATGACGCTGACGGAAAGGTCACCGACATCCTGGTGCCGATCACCGGCTACGACGCCAGCGGGAAATTGCAGTCTGGACTCATTGGCGAGCACAAGCAGTACGACTTCCTCGGCCGGCCGACGGCCGACATAAAGGCTTTCAGCGTTCCCTCGTGGATGGCGACGCAGTCTGCCGAGACCGACTACACGCTCGACATCGGCGGGCGGCCCATCCTGGTTACCGGTCCGGGTACCGGTGCCCTCACCCCGAGCCCCAACAATCGAATCGTAACGGCGAACAACTACGACGACCTCGGGCGCCCGCTGTATGCGGTCGAAGATTGGGGCACAGGCAGCGCAAATATGAACGTCGCCAGCCGGTTCGTGTACGACCCGCGGGGAGCTGATCACTCCTGGTCTCCACCGACGCAGAGGCTCCCGTCAGGCTTGGAAACCACCACCAACTACGACCTGGCCGGTCACACAGTTTCAGTCATTCACGACGACGACCCATCGGGCTTGCGACTCGCGACCACGACGGTGTTCGACGGACTGGGCCGGCCCTCGGATTCGATCGATCCGCGCGGGATCGACACCAACACGAGTTACGACGCACTGGATCGGCCTGTGGCATTGACGGCGAACTACTGCCCGGGAGGTAGTCCTAGCCAGAACTGCGCCCCGGGCGGACCTTCCTCGGACCAGAGCGTGAACACCAGGACAATCTATGACCTGACCGGCAACGCTGTTCAGCGCGTCAATGCGAAATCGGTCGTCGATTACACGCTCTACGATCCTCTCGGCCGGCCAGTGGCCGTGACCCAGAACTGCCAGAGCGCCCCGAATCCTCCCACCACGACCTCGTGCGGACCGCAAGTCGGCGATCAGAACGTGGTCAAGAAAGCGTCCTTCGATCAGATCGGAAACGTTCTGACGACGACCGATGCTCTGCAGCGAGTCGACGTCTTCACCTATGACGCGCTCGGCCGAAAGACCTCCCAGACGACCAACTGCGTCAACAACACAGGGCAGTGCGACGCCGGCCTCGGCACCTCCAGTGATCAGAACCTGGTGACGAAGTGGCAGCTCGACGCCCAGGGCGACATCATTCAGCAGCTGTCGCCACGTCAGTGGACCGATGGGCCGCTTACGAGCGCTTACTTCTATGACGCTTTGCTCCGGTTGGTCAGTGTGACCGAGGACCAGGGTTCGAGCGCAACCGGGCACCTCAATCTGCCGACCAGCTATAGCTACGACCCATCAGGCAACCGCCTGAGCCAGATCGACGGCAACGGCTTCCAGACGACTTACACGGTCGATCGTCTCGGCCACGTCACCCAAATGACGGACGCAGGCTCCGGCTCCCCAAGCACGCCTAACACGGTGGTGACGTACTACGACCCGGCTGGGAACGTGACTGGAACGTTCGACGCTCGTAAGCAGCAGAACCCCAACACTGTGGCGTGCACCGCCCAGCAACCCGAGACCGTTTGCTACACGCTCGACCGGGTCGGTCGACGCGTGGGTGTCAGCTATTTGAAGGCCGACACTACACAGCCACCGATCTCACAGACGTTCGGTTTCGACGCCGACGGCAACCAGGTCACCCTCTCAGACACAGACGTGGCCACATCCACCGCTGTCTATGACCACCTCAACCGTGTGAGCAGCGTCTCATCGCCGTTGGTCGGGACCTCGAGTTATCTCGTAACTACCTATGGCTACGACCTTGACGGAGGCATCGCGACCATAAGCGATCCGACCGGCTCCAGCATCTTCATCGGGGATCACCTTGACCGACCCGCAACGATGGTCGATGCCCTCACCAATGCTACGACCTCGTACAGATACGACGCCGCCGGCCGCCTGACCTCGCGCACAGAGGCCAATGGAATCGTCAGCACGCCTACTTATTCAGGAGTCGACCAGCTTGTCTCCGTCACCCACGTTGCAGGGTCGACCGCACTTGCGACCTGGACCAACATCTCCTACGACGCGGCCCAGAACAGAATCGCCGAGAAACTCACCTATTACTTAGCGAATCCGTATACGGACCCTCAGTCGGGGGCCTCGTCGTATCAATACGACGGCGTCGACCAGCTCACCCAAGCGTCGATTCCGCCGAATACAAGCACGCCCCTCAACTTCATCTACGACAAGGCGCACGACCTGACCTTCAACGCAGGGACGCCGCAGACCTACTTCAACAACGAAGCCCTCAACCTCTTCAATGGCGCGGGCGTGGGCTCAGACGCCGACGGCAACGAGACCGCCGACACAGCCGGACATGCGCTTGCCTGGAACTCTCTCTCCCAACTGGAGAAGTTCTCTACCACTGAGTCGTACACATACGACGCGCTTGGACGGCTGACGACAGTCACAGGCGGTGGATCGACGACGCAGCTCGTTTACCGCGGCATCACCGATCAGCTCATCGAGGAGCTGGACGTTTCGGGGACCGCCGTGCGCAGCTACGCGTGGGACGGGACCGGGCGCCAGCTCTACGTAAAGAGCGGCGGCAGCGTGTACTACGAGATCACCAATCCTCACGGCGACATTGCCGCTCTCGCGTCCGCCACAGGCTTGGTCGGCACGGCGCACTTCGACCCGTGGGGAAATGTGATGAGCTCGAGCCATAGCCCAACGCTGGCCGGATTCCCGATGGGGTTCCAGGGCGCGGAGGGCTCATGGACCGA
Source organism: Candidatus Dormiibacterota bacterium (assembly GCA_035260405.1). GTDB lineage: Bacteria > Chloroflexota > Dormibacteria > Dormibacterales > Dormibacteraceae > Palsa-870. The sequence continues at coordinate 1,062 of DATFVI010000159.1, read as the reverse complement.
CACCAACAACGGCTTCGTTTACATGGCGGCGCGCTGGTACTACCCGAAGGTGGCCCGGTTCCTGAGCTCGGATCCGGCCGCCGGCACCGCCGACCCGCGCACTCCGATCGGTCGCGAACGCTGGCTCTACGGAGCAAACAGTCCGCTCGACCACACCGACCCGACCGGGCTGAAGATCTGCGAAGACGACAACGTCTGCTACGTGCCGGGCAAGAATCCACCGCCCGAGCCCGTCGACACTACCTCGCAGAACACCGACACGTATGTCTACGTGGCTCCGCCGCCGCCCGTGGTGAAGCCGAAACCCAAGCCGGCCAGCTGCGCTTGGTACGACGCGATCTGCAAGGCGAAGCAGGCGTGGCAGGCGACGACCCAGGCCGTGAGCTCCGCGTGGAACTTCTGCAAGGGAAGCGACGTCTGCAAGATGGTCACGACAGTCGGAGTCGGAGTCGCTGTTTTCGCGGGTTGCGAGGCCCTATCACTCGGCATCGGCTCAGTCGGTTGCGCCGTGCTGGCGGGGGCTGCATCGGGAGCAGTCGGAGGCGCGCTCGACTGTAAGAGCGGCGAAAGCATGGGCGGCTGTGTTGCCAAAGGCGCGGCGATTGGAGCGGTAGAAGGCCTGGCGGGTGGTGTGGCCGGCAAGGTTGTGGCGGCGGTCGGAGGCCGCATCGCGAGCGCTGTGATCAGCCGTCTCGCCCCCAGATTGGAAGCCGCCGGCCAGAACGGCATTCGCGACCTGGCCGAGACCTGTGCCGTCAATTCGTTTGTCGCCGGAACGCTGGTCCTGATGGCCGACGGAACAGAGAAGCGGATCGAAGACATCCAGCCCGGGGACCTGGTGATGGCGGGCGATCCACAGCGGGGGATCGAGCGGGCGGAACCAGTGCAGTACGTGATCGTCGGTCACGGTCTCAAGCACCTGTACGACATTCATGTCGACGGCCAGGTGATCGAAGCGACCTACAACCACCCGTTCTGGGTGATCGAGAAGCAGGCCTTCGTCTGGGCCGAAGACCTGGTGCCGGGCGAGCACCTGCTGTTGGCCGACGGCCGCGCGCCACC
>DATFVI010000158.1:0-5397 GCA_035260405.1 Candidatus Dormiibacterota bacterium | reverse complement strand
TCACGACTCGGCTTGGCTGGATCGACGTCTTCTTCTGGTCGCAGCCGACCGCGATCGCCGCGAAGCTCTGGATCTGGATCACGCAGGGCACCGACCTGGGTCCCTTGTGGGACCAGGTCCTGGTCACCATGGAGGAGACTGTCGGCGGCTTCATCGCCGGCTCGATCCTGGGCATCATCTTCGGCGTCGCGCTGGGTCGCAGCCCGCTGCTCTCGGACGTGCTGGGTCCGTACATCAAAGCCGCCAACGCGATCCCGCGTGTCTTGATGGGCGCTCTGTTCGCGGTCGCGCTCGGCCTGGACATCAGGTCGAAGATCGCGACCGCCGCGGTGCTGGTCTTCTTCGTCGTCTTCTTCAACGCGTTTCAGGGCGTGCGCGAGGTGGACCGCAACCTCATCGCCAACGCCCGCATCCTCGGCGCCGACGAGAGGCGGTTGACCACCGAGATCCTCATCCCGTCGGCGCTCTCGTGGATCATCGCCAGCCTGCACATCAGCTTTGGCCTCGCGCTCGTCGGTGCGGTGGTGGGAGAGCTGTTCGGCGCGACGCAGGGCCTCGGCGAGCTGATCTATGCGGCGAAGAACAACTTCGACACCGCCGGCGTGTTCGCCGGCATCACGTTGCTGGCTGCCATGGCGCTGGTGGCAGAGGCGTTGATCACAGCGCTCGAGAACCGCTTGATCAAGTGGCGGCCGCAAGCCGTCACCGAGGCAAGGATTTGAAGGAGGAACGGCGTATGCGTAGGCGTTTTCAACGGCTGTTCACGGCGACCGCGCTGCTCACGATCGTGGCGGCGTGCGGCGGCACCACGCCGACCACAGGGGGCACTCAGGCCACGGTCTCTCTGAAGATCATGGTCGGAGGGCTCAACAAGCAGATCTACCTGCCGAACATGCTGGCCCAGCAGCTTGGTTATTTCAAAGCGGAGAACCTGGACGTCACCCTCATCGACGAGGGCTCGGGCCAGGCCTCTGAGGAAGAGGTGGTCGCCGGCAACGTCGACGCCGGTTCGGGCGCCTACGTGCACCCCATGGTGCTCAACACGCTGGGCAAGAAGATCGAGACGATCTGCCAGTTCGGCATCGCGCCCGGTGAGGCGGAGGTCGTCGATTCCTCGCTGACCAACATCTCGACCGCGAAGGACCTCGGTGGCAAGAATCTCGGCGTCACCGACATCGGCTCCGGCACACACGTCCTGACCCAGGCAATCCTGGGCAGCGCCGGCCTCGACCCGACCAAGTCGCAATACGTGGCCGTCGGCGCAGGCGACACATTCATCGCCGCGATCCAGCAGCACAAGATCGCAGCGGGCATGACCACCTTTCCGACGATCTCGCGGCTTGTGAACAGCGGGAAGGGCAAGATCCTGGTCAGCCTTCTCACCCCGGCCGACACGCGTACGGCCCTGGGCGGCGACTACCCGTTCATCGGCATCTTCGCCAAGAACGACTGGGTCAGCGGCAACAAGGACGTCGCGCAGCGGTTGGTCAACGCGTACGTCAAGACACTCAAGTTCATCCACTCTCACAGCGCGTCCGAGATCGCGGACAAGATGCCGGCGGATTACTTCGCCGGCGACAAGGCGTCTTACGTCGCCGACCTGCAGAGCCAGCGCGGAATCTTCGGAACCGACTGCAAGATGCCAGCGGGCGGCCCCGAGAACGTCCAGAAGATCCAGCAGCAGTTCGTGGCGAGCTACAAAGGCAAGTCAGCCAACTTGAGCGAGACCTACACCAACGAGTTCGCCGACAAGGCGAGCTAGAAAGCAGCATATGAGGCTGAGGGGACCAGGCCGCGCCTGGTCCCTCAGAGTCCGTGATCGGAAGGGGGTATTCTCATCGGCCGATGGAGATAGTCCGCAACTTCTATCGCCACAAGCTCCGGAGCATCCTGACCATCTCAGGCATCGTCATCGGCGTCCTGGCGCTCACGACCATGGGCGCCCTGGCCGAGAACTTCAACGCGCTGCTGGACGGAGGCGTCCAGTACTTCGGATCGAACGTGCAGGTCGGTCCCCCGGTGGGACAGGCCGCCTCGCTCCTGCCGCTGACCAAGATCGACGAGATCCGCAAGGTATCGGGCGTCGCTGCCGCTTTTCCGACCTATGGCTTCTCCGCCAAGCCCGGGGCCGTGAGCGTCGTCAACTTCGGCATCCCTGACACCATCATCGCGAGCGATCCCACCGAAGCGGCATGGGGCAACCTGAAGACGACCTACGCCCAGGGCCATGCCATCGACGCGGATTCCAGCGGCGAGGTTGTGCTCGGGTCGACGATCGACAAAGAGTTCAACAAGAAGATCGGCGATAACATCGAGCTGCCTGTCAAACCGCGCGATGCCACGCCGGACTTCGTGAACCATCCGTTCAAGGTCGTCGGGATCCTCAACGTCACGCGAACTGCACCGGATACGTTTGCGTATATCAACATCACCGACGGCCAGATGCTGCTGAAGGACAGCCTGCCGTTTGCCGTGCGTGATGTCATCGACGTGACGGCGATCGCCGAAGGCATCGACGTTTACGCGAAGTCCGGGACGCCAATCGGCGAGCTCGACAAGATCGCAGACCGGATCAACAGCCAGGTCGGCGGGGTCAAGGCATCGAAACCAAGCGATCTGGTCAACAGTTTCAAGCAGGGCGGTGCGATCTTCACCGCCATCACCACTGCGGCGGCGCTGCTTGCCTTGATCATCGGCGGTCTGTCGGTCGTCAACACGATGTTCATGGCAGTGGCGGAGCGCGTGCGCGAAATCGGCCTCAAGAAGGCAGTCGGGGCGACGACGCTCGACATCATGGGAGAGTTCCTTGCGGAGGCGACACTGATTGGCGTCATCGGCGGCCTGGTCGGCTACGGTCTCGGCGCGCTGATCACTATCGTCGCCAACGCATCAACGCCACCCGGCCAGTCGACGCTGTTTCTCATCACGCCCAGCCTCACGATCCTCGCTATCGGCTTCGCCACCGCGCTCGGAGCCGTCGCCGGCGTGCTGCCGGCATGGCGCGCAGCACGCCTCGACCCGGTCGTCGCCCTGAGGAACGAGTAAGAGTTGGCGAATGTTCGTCTGGTCGACCTCGCGAAGCAGTATCGGCGGGGCAACGAGGTCATCCGGGCGCTCGATGGCGTGACCCTGGACATCGACAAGGGCGAGTTCGTCGCGGTGGTCGGCCGCTCTGGCAGCGGCAAGACGACGATGCTCGATCTCATGGGCCTCCTCCTCCGCCCGACCTCGGGGAGCTTGTTCATCGACGACATCGACACCGGTCGGCTCGGAGACAGCGAGCTTGCCCGGGTGCGAGCGCGCCGCATCGGTTTCGTTTTCCAGGAATACAACCTGCTCTCGGGCCTGAACGTCCTGGAGAACGTTATGCTGCCCCTCCGCTACGTGAGGGAAGGAAAGAACGGGCGGTCGCGGGCGGTCGAGCTGATCGACCGGGTCGGCCTGAGCGACCGGACCCGGCATCGGCCGTCGGAGTTGTCCGGAGGTCAGGCACAGCGCGTCGCGATCGCGCGCTCGATGGTGAACAGCCCCTCTCTCATTCTGCTCGACGAGCCGACCGGCGCGGTCGACACCGAGACCGCCCAGCAGCTTGTCGACCTGTTAAAGCGTCTCAACCAAGAGGACCAGGTGACGATCGTCATCGTCACGCACGACCTGGACATCGCGAAGCAGACGGCGCGGCAGATCCGGCTGAAAGATGGCAAGGTCCTGACCGATGAGAGAGTGACCCCCGGAGTTCCAGCAGGCTAATAGCAACCCGTCGGTTCGAGCCGCCTTCAGGGCAAGCTCAGTGCCCTTAAGGTATCCGCACGCTGGGAGACAGAGCTGACAGGCGTCCCAGCCCCTCGATCGCCGCCCGGACATGTGTGACAAAGCGCTCGACCGCCGACTGAGCAGCCGGCTCGGCGACGTGCTCGGGCAGGTCGCGCAGCAGGTTGAGCCGGCTGCCGGCAACCCACGCCGAGAGGTCGGGCTCGCGCAGCCAGCGGCCCTCGGCCCGCCAGGTGCGCGTCATCATTCCGGGCCAGTCCTCGACGCTGCTCGGGTAGGGGTTAGGCGGGCAGAGCCGGTTCTTGTCTGCGTCTTCATAGCGGTGGGCCTCGACGAAGGCGACGAGGGCTGCGTTGAAGCACGGCGACAGGTGCCGCACCTGCTGAAGCACGATCCTGGTCCCCTGAAAGATGGGGGTCCCCGGGGCGTTGTTCAAGCCGAGAGCGGCGCAGTCTATGTGCACGACCTCCGGTCGCGTCGCAGCCTCCCCACGATCGAGCAGGACGCGGTCGGCTTCGATCCTCCGCACATGGCCGAGCCTGACAACGTCTTTGATCTGACGCACTGCGTCCAGCTCGCGAGAGCTGAGCATGGTCCCGCGGTACATGGTTGGCGACCAGGAAGGATCGATGCGGACAAGCCGCCCCGTGTTCTCGAGGCGCTCGACGAGATCGCCCATGCTCGATGCCAGGGCGCCGGCCTCGGCATCGAGCGCGATCCCCTCGATGATCCCGGCCACCAGGTCGAGCGGCTGAAAGTGGCTACGGTCATGGAACCACGCGTCGCGCGGCCTGATCCACCGGATCCGATCCGGCTCGACGCCGTTGTCCAGGAGCCAGACGCAGGCGTCCACCGCCGTCTTGCCCGATCCCAGGACGGCGTACAGGGCATTCGGTCGCGCTATGTCTGGCAGGTCGTTGACAGGGACGACTCGTGCTGATGGCGCCACCTCGAACGGAGGAACGTGGGTGGCCGGGACCGACGCCTCGAGGTACCGGGCGTCCACGACCTTTCGGCGCACGCCGATGTCGTGGACCTCCCCGGTCGAAAGGTCCCGGACCCGCTCTCCTTCAGGTCCCCCGCCCAGGTGCTCGTGGTGCAGGAGCAGGTGGAAACGGCCGGTCCGGGTGAGCCGTTCGGCAACCGCGGCGAAGTATTCACGGACATCCTCTCCGGTCGCCCGTTCGTAGAAGCCCGCGTTCTCGCCCGTCTGATCGATTCGATCCTGGCCGAGGGCCGATGAGCTGACACCATAGAAGGCGGACGGAGTGTGCAGGCGCACGAATGGGTACGCGTCCCGCCAATGGCCGCCCGGCGCCTCGCGACGGTCCACCAGCGTGACTGCGACATCCGCTTCGGCCAGCAGAGTGTCAGCGAAGGCGAGGCCACTCGCGCCCGCTCCCACGACGAGATAGTCGGTGTCCATCCCCAACTCTGGAGGTTCTGCCTACTGACCGGCCGCCCGAGCCATCAGGGTTCGGCGGTTGGTGGTTGCCGTCTTCGCGAAGATGGACTTGAGGTGGTCCTGGACCGTGTTCTCTGACACGAACATCCTCTGAGCCGTGAGGTGAGTGTCGGCGCCAAGCATCAGATGCCCGAGAAGCTCGACTTCCCTCGCGCTGAGCG
>DATFVI010000157.1:0-6683 GCA_035260405.1 Candidatus Dormiibacterota bacterium | reverse complement strand
GGGTACCACCGCACGCCCACCCCGCCGGCCTTCAGAACCGCGTAGGCGTGGAGGTTGTAAGGCTGATTGGGGTCGAGAAGGACGCGCACCACCGCGCCGCGGCGGTGGGCTTCCACCAGCTGCGCGATCACCTGCGGGTCGGTCAGCGTGTACACCTCGGCGAGCGCCCGGCGCGTAGCGTGGATCAAGGCTTCTTCAAGCATCGTGCGAATCTCATCGCCGGGTGCGGTCTGGGCAATCTCGCCTGACTTTGCGGCCAGCGGTGCGGGCCGGCCGCCCGCCAGGCTCCAGTCCTGCTCAAAGATGCGCACGAGGCGACTGATGTCAACCACCACGTGCGTCTCGAGCACGTAGTCGTGGTTGCGGTCGCTGTGCTTGCCCCAGTTCATGCCGCCCACGGCGGCCACTGAGTCGACGATCAGCAGCTTCACGTGGTCGATCTGGTGGCGTCCATCGTCCACCGGATAGACGCGCTCAGGAACCCTGAGCATGTCCAGCGCGGATGCGGATCGCCGACTTGCCACCACCGTCGGATCGGTGATCACACGCACCGCTACGCCACGTCCCACAGCGTCGCCCAGCTCGCGCACGATGTCAGGGCGACCCAGCTCGTACATCTCGACGAGCACACGCGTATGAGCAGACCCGATCAATCCACCAACCAGCTGGAATATCGAGGCGTCCTGCCACAGGCGCACCGGCTGTGCAGCGCCAGCACCTGCATCAGCCGCAGCAAACGCCGGCACAGGATGGGCCGGGCTCGAGCAGCCCGCAAGGCAGAGGGAGAAGAGCACTGTCCAAACGCAGACCACTCGAACCACAGCGGGCGAAAACTACCGGAGCGAAAACGAAACGAAAACCGTGCCTGTTAAGGCATCAACTCCACTTTCATGCCCGCCCGCGCGCCCAGCAATTTGTCCGCCCGCGCATCGCGCACCGCGACCTCGAGATAACCCATGCTCCCGATGTACACGAACGGCTCGTTCGGCCGCCCATCTGCATACGTGACAGCGGTCGCGACGATGTCGTGGTTGTGGATCCGCATGCGGCGGACTGGCGGCTTCAGGTTCGTCACCAAATTACCGAAGCCGTCGGTCCACAACACTCGGGGCGACGCGTCGCCGAGCATCTTCGGAGGGTCGGTGGGCGGCCCAAGGGAGGACAAGGGAATGCCCGCCGCCAACGCCGCCGCGGCCGGCGCGAAGACGTCGCGGCCTTCAAAAGTCGGGGCGCCCTGGGGACGAGGGGCGAGCTCGACGGCGTCCTGTAGGCCCACCTCTTCGATGACGATGGCGAACAGGCCGTTGTCAGGCCCGACGTAAAACCGGCCGCCGGCGCGAATCGCCAGGCGCCGCCTCGAGCTACCGACTCCGGGATCGACCACCGCCAGGTGCACCGACTCGGCGCCGAAATGCCGAGTACCGGCGAACAGCATGAACGCGCCGGCCGACACGTCGAATCGCGGGACTTCGTGACTCACATCGACCAGCACGGCGTGAGGGCATCCCGCAAGAACCATTGCTTTCATCGCCGCCACGAGCGGCGACCCGGAACCGAAGTCAGTGGTGAAGGTGACGAGCGGCGGCCGGGCTAGCGCGCCCTGATTACCAGTACCGTGTCTCCTTCCAGGGGTCGGCCTCGTCGTGATACCCACGCTGCTCCCAGAAACCAAGCCGGTTGCGATCCATGAACTCTAGCCCGCGCAGCCACTTGGCCGACTTCCAGAAGTATTTCGACGGCACGAACAGCCGCAATGGCCAGCCGTGTTCCGGCGTCAGGTCCTCTCCCTGCCACGCGTAACACAGGAGGTTGTCAGGGGAATCCAGCACGCTCAGCGGAACCGATGTTGTGTACCCGTACTCGCAGTGGGCGTTGACATACTTGGCTGACGGCAGCGGCTTAACGCGCTCGAGGATCTCCCGAATCGGCACCCCCGTCCATTTATCGCCGAGGCGACTCCATCCGGTGACGCAGTGGATGTCCGCCACCACGTCCTTCGAAGGCACGGCCCGAAGCTCGTTGTAGTCGAGGGTCAGCTCGTTCTCCACCGCGCCGAAGACTTTGAAGTCCCACGTTGCGATGTCGGTCCTCGGCACCGGCCCGAAACTGAGGACAGGCCACCGATCAGGGGCGGTGAGGGTCTGGCCTGGCGGAATGCGAGCAGGGTCGACACCCTCCGGAACCCGCTTACCCTTGAAGAGAAAAGCCATCTCGCGAGTATAGGAACCGGACTCTCGCGCTCGGTTGTTCCCGGCTCCAGGCGCCGATGAAGGCCGGGCTATACTGGCCTCTCGCCCTAACCACCAGGGCACGTGGGCCTGTGGCGCAGCTGGGAGCGCGCTTGAATCGCACTCAAGAGGTCAGGGGTTCGAATCCCCTCAGGTCCACCAGCTAACTCTCTGCGGTCACGCCCAGGTCGTAGGTCGCGCCGACTCGTTTTGGCACCACCATCCGCCATGCGTCTAGCACCAGCTCGCGCATCTCAGCCTCCTCGATCGCCGCAAGCCGCACCAGCACCCAGTGGTAGCGAAGGTCGGACGCCGACGGCTTCATGAACTTCTCCGGCGTCCCCCCCACCAGCCAATCGCGCTCGTCTTTGGGAAACGCAAAGCCCATCACCGTCTCGTCGCGCGAAAACGCCAGGTAGACGATGCGGCCGACGTAGAACTTCACGCGCCCGGCCACGAGGCCCTCAGTTGTTCGCGGCAGCGTCAGGGCAAACCGCCGCACTTCATCGAGTGTCACCACGCCGATAGGGTAGGTCGCGGCCGCGGACGCTAGAGTCACGCCAAATGAGCCTGTTTCGCTGGGCGGCGATCGCGCTTTTGCTGCTCCAGGCCGCCTCAGCCGCCCTCTATTCATTGCTCCTGGCCTCCGTCGCCATGGCCTACTGGCCGGCGGAGCTGACCTCGAGACAGTCTTCGGCTCAGCCCCACCTCACCTGGTTCGACGTGGTGACCCAGACGGCGCTTCTACTGGCCGTCGTGGTGATTTACGTCGTCGTGCCGGCCGCGATCGCGGTGGGTGCGGGCCGGCGCGGCTTGTGGGTCTGGGCGGGGGTCGCTTACGAGCTCGCCTGGGCATTCCTGCTGACGCCCGTGATCGTGGGCCTGTCGTCGGACATCACCAGGGTTGGAATCGTCGGAGCAGTCCTGTTCCTCGTCCCGGCGCTCGGCCAGCGCAAACGCCGCGCTCGAAGAACCTAGCTCTTCTTCAGGGTGATGTTGACCAGCGTGTCGGTCGGCCCGTCCAAGTCGGGCCTCAGGCCAGCCGCCGCCCCTCAGCCGAAACGCTGATGAGCTTCGCCAACCGGCTGGAACGCGTTTCCTCTCGCTTGGCGTTCATGACCCAGTAGATCGTTGTCTGCCGGTAGGACGGTGGCTGCCGGCTGAAGAAATTCCATGCATCGCGGGCAGCCCGAAACTGCGCTTTCCGCTCCGGGTCCAGCGCCGCGAGATGGCGGTTCTCGTAAGAATAGATCGCGGACCGCGCCTCCTCCCGGCGCGCGAACGCGGCCAGACCCGCCGGTGTCATGAGCCCTTGCGCGGTTAGCTCGGCGACCTTCTTGATGTTGACCGCGCTCCAGTTGCTCTTCGGCTTGCGCGGCGTGAAACGCTGCACCCGGCGCGTGTCATCCAGCCTGCGAGCGACGCTGTCGATCCAGCCGAAGCACAGCGCCTGGTCGACCGCCTCCGACCACGTCATGCTGCGCTCGCCGGTCGTCTTGCGGTGGAGGACGACTCCAAGCTCGGTGGCTGTGGCGTGATGCTTCACCAGCCAGGCCCGGAACTCGGACGAAGTCCGGAAATAGAGTTGCTCCATCCGTTCCATTAGCTCACAGCGGTCCATCTCTGCGGAGGGACTTTGATGTCGACGAACCTTACCTCTCCATCCGCTGGGACGGGATTCACCGCCACGTCCTGTCGGGATCGGGGCGGCCGATCAAGAATGGATCACCGAAAACCGGCTTCCGCGCACGCTCGGTGCGGGGCTTGAGGCTAGCCGCCTAGCGCAGCTCGAAGACAGGATGCCGCACGGCGGCGCTCTCGGGATCGTCGAGGATCTCTTTCGCGCCGAGAACCGAACCGAGTAGGAGCCGTCCAAGTCCCAGCGGAATCCGCCGGACGAACGGGCCCATCAGGTCGCGGAAAAACACAAGGCGCTCCTCCTGGGACAGCTCGATAGCCGTCACGGATTGCTGCTTCCGGCCGATCGTGAGCGCCGCCTCCCCCGAAGCGCGGAGGTTGCGCACCCAGTTGACGTCTCCGAACGGGCTGGACACCCAGCGCCGGCCCTCGATCTCGATCAAGGCGATCGGGGTCGTGCGAGGCTCTCCAGACTTGCGCCCGCGGATCGTGATCAGCGCATTTGGCCCCATCGGCAACCCGGCGCCTAGCATCCGCCTCGCGAGCGGGTTGAACAAATCCACGAAGGACGGGACGCGCGCCCTTGAATCGGTCATGGTCTCCATTGGGTGCTCCTTTAGGGCATTCCAATCATCTGATTGAATTTCTCAAAGATAGCATGTAGATCAATCAGTTGCTTGAGGGCCTGCCCTCGGCTTTGATCCGCTAATTCCCAGCCACCGTTCCAGCTGCCGCATCGCCTGGTCGCTGCGTGGCGTTCCGCTCAATGTCGGCAGGGTGCTGGCAGTCAAGGTCGCGACGATCAGCGCCGCGACGCCGTCGCTGTCGAGCTCGGGCCGCAGGCCGCCGTCCTTGACTGCGCGCCGCAGCAATCCCCGGACGGCCTTGTGCCACGAGTCGTACATCTGCGCCATGATCCCCGCGATTGAGCGGTCGTGAGCGGACCTCAAGGCGAGCTCCGCCATCACCGCCTTCAACTCGGGTTCCTCGATTAGCAGCTTCCGCACGGCGCGTAAGTGATTCCGCAGCTGGTCAGCCGGAGACCCATGCGGGGTGAGCGTCGACCTGAACCGAATCATCGCCTGGTCGAGGACGGCCCTGATCAGCGATTCCTTGGTCGGAAAGTAATAGTGGAGGGTCGCAATGTTCACGCCGACCAGGTCCGCGATGTCTCGTGTTCGCAAGCCCTCGAAGCCGTTCTTGGCGATCATTTCGAAGGTCGCGCGCACAAGTTCCTGGCGACGTCTTTGGCGGCCGACCCCGACGCCAGCCAGATCCCACATGGGGCCTAATTAAACGCTTGATTGACCCTCACGACTCAAGACAGCCGCCGGGGCCGCCGCTCGGCGCCCCCGCGTCGCGAGAACAGAGACGGCGATCACGAGCACAAACCCCACTGCCATGCCGATCGTGAAGTTCTCATGGAGCACGGTGACCCCGAGCAAGGCGGCGACCGCCGGGTTGATGTATGTGATGACCGTCGCGCGCACCGGGCCGATCGCCGCTATCAGGGCGAAGAACAGGACAAACGCCACCGCCGTACAGACGACGGCGAGCACCGCCACGGACTCGATCGCGCCGGCCGGCGGCACGGACTGAGGCCACTTCTGAGCAGCAAATGGCAAATAGACGACGGCACAGGCCGCGAGCGAAACCGCGATCACGCCCATCGAAGGCAGCCCATTGAGGTATCGCGAGACGATGACCGGGCCCACGGCATAGGCGACCACGACCACGCCCATCTCGACCAGCGCCACCCAATCGGAGGCCCTCAGGTCGAAGCCCACGATCCCGGCCACCCCCGCCACGCCGAGCAGCAGGCCCCCGATGCTCGCCACACCGAGGTGCTCGCGGTTGCCCAGCGAGGTCGCGATCACGACGCCGACGAGGGGCACGGCCGACGCGAGCAGACCGGCCAGCGAGCTGGTGATCTTCTGCTCGGCGCTCGCCAGCATCAGCCACGGCACGCCGATCTCCACCGAGGCAAAGGCGAGAAGCGGGATCCCGCTCCTGAACAGGCCGCGCAGCTCCCCACGCCAGACCACGATCGGCAGCAGGATCAAGGCCCCGATCGCGGTGCGCGCGAACACCAGCACCACCGGCGACAGGTCGTGCACCGCGATCCGGATGAACAGGTAGGGAAGGCCCCAGATCACGCTCATCGCGATGAACAGCAAGAAGCTCCGGCGGGTCACCCCGTCAATAACACGCCAGACGGCCGGAAAGTTCCATGGATGACCCGAAGACCAACGATGCCCAACCCGCCGAAGTCGATCCCGAATACCGCGATCAGCACCGGGATAAAGATCAGGATCCCCAGCACGGGGATCACGACGTATCAAGTCTGGTAGTTGCGCAGCGAGTGGCCGTTCTCTATTCGAAATGTTCAAGCACAGGTTCACGCGACTGATGATGTGGATGGGTCTTGCAGCGATAGCGAGCTACCTGCTGGATCCGGACCGCGGCGAAGAGCGCCGCGAGGGTGTGCGCAAGCAGGTCAACCAGATGCGAAAGAAGGGCAAGGAGATCGGCAAGAAGGCCGATCTCGCCTAGAGGCGACGCCAAGCCACCGCCCCCGACAATGGGTCCGTGGCTCGAGCCCCTGAGGTCCTCAGCCGGCGCGCGCTGAATCGCGCGCTCCTGGCGCGCCAGATGCTCTTTCCGCCGGTCAAACTTTCCGCCGCCGCGGCGATCGAGCGCCTCGTCGGCATGCAGGCCCAGGCGCCCAACCTTCCCTACGTCGGTCTCTGGGCAAGGCTCCAGGGCTTCCGCCACGAGGAGCTCTCAGAGCTCATGCGAACACGCCGCGCGGTCCGG
>DATFVI010000156.1:0-30028 GCA_035260405.1 Candidatus Dormiibacterota bacterium | reverse complement strand
GCCCGCGGCGGCGCGACCACTTACGGCTACGACCCGGCCGGCAACCGCACCACGGTCACAGATCCTCTCGGCCACACGACGACCTACCAGTACGACCAGAACAACCGCGTCAACCAGATCACCGATCCACTGGGCCGCTTCGTGCAGCCCCGCTACGACGTCCTCGGACAGGTGACCTCGACACGCCTCTTCTCGGGCATCTTCACCGGCTCGACATACGACGCCGTCGGTCACCTGGTGGCGACCACCGACGGGCTCAACTCCACTTCATTCTCGTACGACGCCGCCGGAAGGCAGGTCTCGATGACCGACCCTCGCGGGAACACGGCCACCTACGGCTACGATGCAGCAGGCCGCCAGACCTCGATCACCGACGCGCTCGGCGGCAAGGTCACCACCGCTTATGACCTGGCCGGGCAAAAGACCTCGGTCGTCAACCCTCGCGGCGACACCACCTCGTTCGCTTATGACCCGCTTGGCAACCTGCAGACACAGACTGACCCTGCCGGCAAGACCACCACATATACCAGCGACCTCGCGGGGCGGCAGACCTCGAAGACCGACCCGCGCGGGGTCGTGGTCACGAACGCCTACGACGCCGGCGACCACGTCACCACACAGAGCTTCCCGGGTGGCTCGAACTCATTCGTCTATGACGCGTTGGGCCGTCAGACCTCGATGACAGATCCCAGCGGCAGCACCACCTTCGGCTATGACGCGGTTTCGCGCCTGACCTCGGTGGCGGCGCCTCAGGGGACAGTCGCCTACACGTACGACGCCGCCGGTAACCGGACCTCGATGTCACAGCCGGTCCGCGGCTCGGTGCTCTACACCTACGACGCCGCCAACCAGCTGACGAAGCTCTCCGACTGGGCCGGAAACGCTTTCACGTTCACCTACGCCTCAGATGGAATGCCGGCCTCGGTCAGCCGGCCTGGCGGTGTCAACACCACCTATGGCTATGACGCCGCGGACCGCCTCACGTCCGTCCACCACGACGGACCTGCGGGCTCGATCGCCCATTTCGACTACACGCTCGACGCCAACAGCAACCGGACCGCGGTCGCCTCGGCCGCGGGCACCGAGTCCTACACGCTCGACGCCCTGAACCGGCTGACCGGGGTCAAGTATGCCAACGGCGACACCGGCGCCTACACCTACGACGCCGCTGGCAACCGCCTGAGCTCGACCCTCAACGGAACCTCCACCAGCTACACCTACGATTCCGCCGGCCGGCTGGTCTCGGCGGGCGCGAACAGCCTCACCTATGACGCCGCGAGCAATGTGACCTCGAATGGACCAAGCACGTTCACATGGGACTGGGCGAGCAGGCTCGCCTCAGCCACGGTCGGAGGCACGACGTCCGGCTACACATACGCCGCCGACGGCACGCGAGTCGCCGCCACGAACGGCAGTGCGACCATCAATTACGTGTGGGACCGCGCCGCCGTGCTTCCGCTGTTGATCGACGACGGCAGCCAGGGGTATGTGCAGACAGACCAGGGGATCCTCGAGCAGCTCGGCGCCAGCGCGAGCTTCCCACTCAGCGACGCGCTGGGTTCGGTGCGCAGCGTGGCCACCCCAAGCGCATCGGTTCTAGCGACCGCGAACTACGACGTGTTCGGCGCGGTGCGCTCGTCAACGGGCCAGTCAAGCACCTTCGGCTTCACCGGCCAGCAAACTGACCCGACAGGCCTGTCCTACCTGCGAGCCCGTTACTACAACCCAACGACAGGCAGCTTCCTATCCCCGGACAGCGTGCAACCAAACGCCTCAGGGACACAAGGCTATGGCCTTTATGCGTATGTGGCTAACAACCCCGCGACGGCTGCCGATCCGTCGGGGTTTGACGAGTTCTATGCCATCCTTGGATTGACCCTCACGAGGGGCGAGATTGCCGCTGGCCTGGGATTGCTCGGACTCACGCTCGCCTATCTGCTCAGAGATCAACTGAGGCAACTTTTTGCGCTGTTATCGATTGCCGCGGCGGGAGCACTCGAGGGTTGGTGGCGTCCTCCAGCGCCGGCAATCGACAGGCCGGTTGGGCGTGGCGGCGGAGTCGACGCAGCCGAGCTGGCGAAACAGTTGCTGCGGGCGGGCCTCGGCCTCGCCACGGCGGCGGCAGCCGCGGCGGCAACGGCATGTGCCGCGAGCGCTGCGGCCGGGCGACTGTTGAGTATCGGTAACGATCCGTGCAGCGGCAAGACACCGATCTTCTTCAGTGGCACGGACAACCGGGAGACCACTGGCAACATTCAAAACGCACAATCGAACGATGCGAGAGAAGCTGTCCTCACGTATGCGATGGGCCGGGCGCACACGAAGTGGTACAACTCGACTATCGACTGCAACGATGCGGCGCGGGCGGCTTTCGCCGCGCAGAACGCCGGCGACACAGGAGTCTGCGATGAATACCCCTTCAACTCGACCTCGCAGAATCAGCAGAACGTTGCCACTGTGACGGTCAAGCTTGTTCCGTCGGTCGAGGGACCGATTCAACGCGACAATCTCAAGAGATTTTATGGCTCTCAGTGTCACGTTGGCGACGGTGGTACGTTCGCCGTGGTGCCAGTCAACGTACCCTTGCTCGTCCCCAGCTTCGGCTGGTGTCCGCGTCAGAGTTGAGTCCGCCGGCGCCCCTGGGGGATCGTCTCGATCGGCTGGTCTGGCTATACGAAACTGCGTACCAGACGGGTACACCCGGCTGGCGGGTGGGCTTGAGGCCTCCCGCTAGTGGAACGGATCTCAATCGAGTCGAGCAGCGCCTTGGACGCCTCTTGCCAGAGGAGGCTCGAGACCTGTATCAATGGCACAATGGCTGTGATCGAACATTTTTGGTGCCCGACCTTAGTTTCAACCCCCTGGACCGCGCAGTCAGCATCTATCAAGCCACCGATAGAACTGGGATCCAACCCGTCACGAACGGGCCGGGATCTGTCGAGAACGTCGATTTGTTCCCGGTGTTCAACATTGACCGGATATTGTTCAGCATAAGGGCGAACGCTAAGAGTCGAGCGACGACCTCTCCTGTCTACGTTCCCCTTATCGACGACCTCGATGGGGTGACGGTTGTGTCGTCGAGCATCGCCGCACTCATTGAGCATCTGATCGTGGAGTTGGAGGCCGGCCGGGTCGAATACACGGAGCACGGCGTGCGATGGTCTCGGGATCCGTACCCGTCCGATCCCCAGATGGAACCCTACCGCGCGTGATAACGACTACGACGCCGCCGACCAACTGACCAAACTGCCTACTGGGCGGGAACTCGTTTTAACAAATGTCCGTGTTGTGAAGCTCGATCCGCCATACGGCGGTGACCCTCTCAACCCGCCGTCGCCGGTCCCCGGTTGCCCTTCGGCGTAAGTTTCGTTTGCGTCATGGAGCCATCAACAGTCGACTACTGGTTAGGCGTGTCACCCGCACTGCCGACTTCGGAAGGGGATGAACTCGACGAGATAATCGTTGTCGAACGTTACTTGAACACTGACATTCGGACGACCGTGGGGCCGGTCGAGTCACGGATTTCGACGGTCGCACCAGGGCGTGCCGGGTCGTGGCGACGCTTCCGGCCGGTGAACGACGTGCGCTTGCTGGCATTTAGGGCAGTAATACGTGAAGCGCGGCGGGTCGCCCTGGTAGCGGCATGCGATTCGCCCCCAACAACGTGGACACGACCGGCCGGCCTTGCCGTGCACCGCGATCGGCGGACGCTTCTTGAGAGCGCCCAGCATCAGCGTCCGCGCCGTCAGGTACACCTTGCCGAGCGCCTCGTCATCAAGGGCGCTCGCCTGCATCCACGGATCCAGCTTGAGCCGCCACAGCGACTCGCATTTGTAGATGTTGCCGATGCCCGCCGCCACGCGCTGGTCGAGCAGCAGCTCCCCCAGCGCCTGCCGCTCGGCCTTCCGCGCCCGCTTGAGAACTTCATCCAGGTCGAGCTCTGCCGCGAGGATGTCCGGGCCAAGGTGCGCGAGGTCGTGCTCGAGCACCTTTTCTCGCTGCAGCTCCGCGATGGGAGCATTGAAGAGAACCGCCACGGTGTCCTCGTTCTCCAGCACGACCTTCGCGAGGTGGGCCGGCCTGCGCCACGGTTCGCCGGGCCGATAGAGGTGCCACGAACCGGTCATCCGCATGTGGCTGTGCAGCACGAGGCCGTTGTCGAAATGAATGAGGAGATGCTTGCCGTTGGGCGAAACGTCGGTAACCGTAGAACCAACCAGGCGCTGAAATTTCTCCGGGGCCGCACGCGTGACTTGTTTGCCCGCGAGCCGGGGCCGCAGGGCGTCCGCCGTGCGCCGGATCGTGTCTCCCTCAGGCACCGCGCCTCAAATCTAGGCGTAGCATCGCCCTGATGGCAGCCGATCCGCCGAGCAGTCCCACTCCTACGCCCGGCCCGCAGCCGCCCAGCCCGCCCGGTCCGGGCGCCTCACGCGAGGAGTGGCGGACCTGGCGCCACCAGCAGCGCATGAACGGTCCGTGGCCCGGTGGCTGGTACGGTCCTTGGGCCTGGGGCGGCGGCGGTGTGTGGCCGTGGTTCTGGGGAGCCGCCCTTGTCCTGATCGGCGCGTACTACCTCCTGCAGAACCTCGGGCTGCTCGGTTGGCTGAAGGGCGACGTGTTGTGGCCCAGCCTCCTGATCCTGCTCGGCGTTCTGATGCTGCTCCGCCGCGGCCGGGGTCCCTGGCGCTAGGGCCTCAGGAGACCTCGCCCGAGTCCTCGACCTCTTCCGTGTCGATCAGCAGGTCCTCGTCGCTTGCCGAGTACCTGTCGCGCACCTCGGCCCCGTCGGTCTCCGAATCTCCGAGCTCTTCCTCTGAGTCCACCTCGACCAGCTCGCCGGCCTGCCCCGACTCCGCGACCAGCTGGTCGTACGCCCGAGTCGCCTCCTCCAGCGTCGGGTACTCCCAGAACTCGGTGCCCGGCGGCACTTCCGCGCCTTCCGTCTCGTCCGTGCCGTGCTGGAAAACGTAGGCGCGCGAGCGGTCGGGATCGTGGATCAGCGAGAGAAACCGCTCGTCGCTGAGCTCCGCCCGCCGCTCCGCCTGGCCGCCGTTCTCCAGCTCGAACAGCCGGCTGATGATCTGCTCCTCGCTTCGCTCCTGCAAATTCACTCTCCCCTTACAGCTTGAATGGTGTTCCGTAATGCTCGGCTGATGCCACCGCCGAGAGCGGCTTCCTCTTCTTCTTCCCGAGTCCGATCTTTCGCTTCGGATAGCCGAATGGGAGGACGGCCAGCACCTCGTCAGTGTCCGGAAGGCCCACCTTCTTGCGCACGCCGTCGAGCCGGCCGAAGCCCGTCCAGTTGGATCCGACCCCTTCGCCCCAGGCGACCAGGATCATCGACTGGATGGCGCGGCTGACGTCGGAGACACCGAGCTGGTTCGCCTTCTCGTACGCAACCACGATCGCGGCGGCGGCGCCCGCGATGTAAGGACCGCTTGCGACGAGTCCGCCCAGCTCCTTCAACCCGGCGCGGTCTCGAACCACCACGAAATGCCACGGTTGGACATTGCTCGCGCTTGCTGAGAGGTGGCCCGCCTCCACGATGCGGCTCAAAACGTCATCGGGGATCGGCTTGTCCTGGTACTCGCGAACGGCAAGAACCGTCCGCGCGGCCTCGAAGACGGCATTGCTCATTTCTCTGATTCTCCTACGATCCCCGGTATGACTGTCGCGCAGGTCGGGTCGGTTCTCGGGCTGGTCTTGCTTCTCGCTGTGTTTTACGACCTGTTCCAGTCGGTCATCCTCCCGCGCCCGGCTGTGAACAAGGTCACGGCGGCGCGAATCGTGCTGCGGCCGATGTGGCGGCTCTGGCGTTGGGTGAGCCAGCGTTCATCTCGCATCGACCGCAGTGAGGGACGGCTTGCCGCCTTTGCCCCGATCGCGCTCCTCATGCTGTTCTTCATCTGGGCCGCCGCAGCCGTCGTGGGCTACGGGCTGATCATCGATGGCCTGGCCGACCAGTTCCGGCCGTCGCCGCAAGACCTCGCGACCTCCATCTACATCTCGGCGACCACACTCGTGCCGCTCAGCTATGGCGACTTCGTACCGGAGGGTGGCCTGGCGCGGGCTGTGATCATCGCGGAGAGCGCAACCGGCGTCGGCATCGCCGCCCTGGTGATCACACTCCTCTTCTCGCTGTACGAGTCGTTTCGCGACCGGGAGGTGATGGTGGTTTCGCTGGATGCGCTTGCCGGCGCCCCGCCATCCGGGGTCCAGATCCTCGAGAACGCGGCCAAGCACGGAATGCGCCCGGAGCTCGTCGAGACCTTCGACGACTGGCGCGGATGGGCGGCGATGGTGCTGGAAAGCCACCTCGCATACCCGCTGCTCATCTACTTCCGGTCCAGCCACGACAACGAAGCATGGATCAACTCCTTCGGGGCGGTGATGGACGCGGCCGTCCTGATCATCAGCACTGTCGATGACGACTCGGTTGGCCCGGCGTACCTGATGTTGCGGGTGGGAAACCACCTAGTCGAGGATTTCAGCTGGATCTTCGGTTTAAAGGGCCCCGAGGACGGGATCGTCGAACACGCCGAATACCAGGTTGCGGTGGAGCGGCTGATGAAGGCCGGGTATCAGGTGCGTGACACAGAGAAGGGCTGGAAACAGTTTGCCGAGCTCCGCTCGAAGTACGCGAGCCCTCTCAACCAGATGGCCCACTGGCTCGTCGTTCCACCCGCGGAGTGGATCGGTGACCGCTCGTACATACCGCATCGAGCCAAGCGAGCCCCCCGCTCACGGCCCCGCAAGCCGGCGCCCGCGAAATCTAGCTGATCAGGCCAAGCTCGCGCGCTTTGACGATCGCTTCGAGCTTCGAGTGCACGCCGAGCTTGCTGCCGAGGCTGCGGATGTGGGTGCGGACGGTCGTGTAGCTGATTCCAAGCCTCAGGGCGACGCCGCGGCTCGGCAGCCCTTCCGCCATCAACCGCAGCACTTGCTTCTCGCGCGCGGTCAGGCTCCCGAGCTGGGTATCGATCGCCTTGCGCTTGGCGAGCAGCGCCGCGATGGTGCGCGGCGTGATCAGTATCCGGCCGCGAGCGACCTCGCGAATCGTCGTCACAACCTCAGCGGCAGCCTTCGATTTGTGGACGAATGCGCTTGCCCCGGACTGGACCGCGGCAAAACGGGCCTCGTCGCTGTCCTCACGCGTGAGGAAGACCACCTTCGCGTCGGGCCGGATTCCGCGGATGGCCGCGGCGGCCTCCGCGCCGGTGCCATCGGGCAGGCGGAAATCCAGCAGCACGACGTCGGGCTGCAGCTCGGCTGCAGCAGGTGCACATTCGGCTACCGTGCCCGCCTCGCCGACGACCTTCATATCCGTCTGGTGGTTGATCAGGGCGGCCAGACCTTGCGCGACGACCCGGTGGTCCTCGACGATGAGGACGCGAATCGGGTCTTCGCCGGCCGCACCTCCGCCCTGCCCGTCAGGCCCGCGCGACGCCGCAAAGATGGCCGCGCCTTCACCGGACGGCGAGAAATAGATCCTTGGCCTCACTACGGGTAAAACCCACATTCGAGGGTCAGTACCCAACGGCTCCACAAAGAAAAAGGCCGGGCCCGCGTTGAGCCCAGCCCTGGAATTGTGCGAGGCGGATTACCTGGCCGGGATCGGCACCTCGCCGGCCTGAGGCGCGCCGTTCGCGTTATCGACCGAGGCGACCAGCCACCCAAGCGCCGGCTGCGCCTTCTGCTGGTCGGTGTCGACCGCCAGGGTGAAGGAGGTGGAACCGCCCGCGGCGAGCGTGGCGAAGTCGCCGCTCGAGACCGACGGGCTGAACGGGTTGACCGTGGCCGTCGTCGTGACCCTGTCGGCCGGGCTTCCCCGCACTATGGAGAACGCATTGACGCTGTAGGTGAAGCCCTGCTTCTTGACGGTGCCCACGCCGTCAGCCCTCTGGGAAAGGCCCAGCTTGCTGGCGAGCGTTGGCAGCTCGATCGTCGAGCCGTTCATGGGCGCGTCGGCGGTGAACGCGGCGACCACCTTGCCTGTGCTGACGTTGATCGTGAACGCGGCGAAGACGCCGTTGAAAGCGCCCGTCTGGAGCCGGCCGGCGTCCACCCCCACCAGGACGAAGTCCGGAATCCCGTCCCCGTTGGTGTCGATCAGGATGTCGTACTCGTTCACCGATTGGTTGGCCGACTGGCCCCACGTGTTGATCAGGAAGACGAGGCTGCGGTCGCCGGCCGATCCATGCAGCGCCGCTCCGGGCAGCACCTGGACTCCCACGTCTCGCACGTCGTTCGGCTGCCCGTTGCGCCTGGCCGCGTGGATGCCCCACGCGTAGAGGTCGGCGGTTCCGGCGTGGATGCCGTGGTTGCCGATCGGCAGCGTTGCGCTGATGGTGTTCCCCGGCGTGCCGTCCGCGGTCGCGGTGACGTTGGAGAAGTCGCTCGGCGCCCCCGCCACCACGTCCGAGAGTCCGCGCGGAACGAGCATGAACGGCAGCCGAAGCGTCTGCTGGTCGGTCGGGTGGCCGGCTGCAGGCGTCGCGACGAAGTCACCGCGAACTGTGACGAGCCCGCCGGGACCGACCGTGAAACTGTCATCGGACGGAAGCGCGGCGAATGCCGCCGCCGGCATGGAGAGCAAGACCTGGACCGTGGACGTCGCGCCTGCCGCCACGGTGACAGTGGCCGGTGATGGGGTGATCACAGCGCCCCGAAGGTTGGGATTTGGCACGACACCAGAGCTGGGATTTGGTGCGACGCTGAGGTTATAGGTCGCGTCCGCCGTTCCGTTGTTCGTCAGAGAGAAGGTCACGGAGGCGGAGTAGTCGCCCGCGCCCGGCACGTAGCCGAACTTGATCGCGTCGAGCGAGTCGGCGGTCGTGGCCAGCACGGTCGAGTTGACCGCGTTCTGAGCCTGCACCACCCCGGTGCCGGCCAGCCGGCTGTTGTAGCCGAGGTTCTTCGACGGGTCGGCCGTGTTCATGATCGCGGCCTTGATCTGGGCGCCGTTCCAGCCCGGATGCTGCTGCTTGACCAGCGCGGCTATTCCCGCCGTCATCGGGCAGGCCATGGAAGTTCCGGAGATCACCGCTGCTTGCGAGCCGGTGCCCATACCGGCCGAGGCGACGCTCACGCCGGGCGCCATCACGTCAGGCTTCGGCGCCGAGTCAGGGTTGCGCGGGCCGCCGGCCGTGAAGCTGGCCGCCTTCTTGTAGCCGGTGTTGGGCACGGTGATATCGGCGAGCGTCACCGAACCGCCATCAGCCGCCAGCAGTGCAGCCCCGTCCCCACTTCCAACGCCGAGGAACGGAATCGTCACGGTGTGCTGCTCATTGGTGTCCGGGTTGGAGGTGATCTTGCCCTCGAAGGGGGGAAGACTCGCTGTGTTATTCACCATGACGACGGCCGCGTCGCCGGTCTCGTCACCGAAGACTGCGCGCGCAACGCGCGCACACGAGCCTCGCGCCGTGACCACGACCGAGCCGGCAGTGCCCGCGTAGTCGGCCAGGTGGCAGCCGAGTGCGATCGAGCCGTCGGCGTTCTTCAACACCTTCACGGGGAAAGTCCCAATGGGGAGGGTCGCGCCGTTGGCGTCGATCGCCGACACGCTGGTGGCCGACGGCTTCGTCAGCGCGAGGTTCGCACCGGGATAGGTCGCGACGCTGCCGTCGATGGCGGCCACCGAGAGGACGCCGTTGGCGGTGCTTGGAGAGCCGACCACGTAGGCACCGGAACCAGCGTTGCCTGCCGACGCGATCACGGCGATGCCCGCGTTGAAAGCGTTCTGCGCGGCGACCGACGTCGGGTCGTCCGTGCCGCCGAGGTCAGAGCCGAGCGACATGCTGATGACGTTCACGCCATCGGCCACGGCCTTGTTGATCGCCAGCGCGACGATGTTGCTCGAGCCCGTGCAGCCGAACACGCGATACGCGTAGATGTCGGCCCCTGGGGCAACGCCCGGGCCGACGTTCCAGGTGTGGGAGCTGATGGTCGTCGCGTTGTACGGGCCGTGGAACGTGCTGCCGTCACTCAGCACGCCGAAGCCGGCGGCCGTGCCGGCGGTGTGCGATCCGTGGCCGTTGCAATCGAGGGGGTTCGTGTCCGGCATCGGCTTCGAGCCGGCAATGTTGGCGTTGTAGGCGTCGCCGACGAAGTCGAAGCCGCCCTTCACCTTCGCCGCCGCCGGTCCGAACAGGCTCGGGTCGGCCGAAGCCGTGCTGGCCGCCTTCGCCGCCGTCCACGCCGGCACCGTGCCGGGACCGCCGAAGTCGGCGTGCGTGTAGTCGATGCCGGTGTCGATGACGGCGATCTTCACGCCGGCGCCGGTCACCGAGAAGCTGCCCCACGCCGTGGGCGCGCCGACGTACGGCACGCCGTTCACGTTGGAGGGAGTGAACACCTGCGTGGCGTGCACGGCGATGACGCCGGGAAGGCCGGCGAGCTGGGTGAGGTTCGTCTGCGGGACGATGACCTGGATGCCGTTGTAGGCGTCCTGCATCTGGCCGACGACGGAGGCGCCGGCGCCCGCGAGCCCGTCCTGGAGCGCATCCTGCTGCGCCTTGAGCTCCTGGCGGATCGCGTGCTTGTCAGATTCCGACAGACCCTGGCCGCGCACCTGGGCGCCGGCGTCCACGACGGCGACCGGGGCGCCGGCCATCTCCAGCACCACCGAGACGGGGGTGTCGCTCAGCGAAGCCGGGACGAAGGCTGGGTTGGCCCCGCTGCTCTCGAGGAGGCTCGCATCGATCGGGGCAAATCGAGGCACGGTTTGCCCGCCGTCGTCGCCCGTGGCCGCCGCCCCGCCCATCGCCGCCAGAACGCTGAAACCCGCGGCGAGGGCCAGAGCCCACGTCACAGACGACCGGCGATGTGCACCCCTACCCATTTCCAATCCACCCTTTCAAAGCTGCAAGCACCCGAATCGAGGCGCACCCGGGCGCCCCTCGAAACACCTGTAACTGTGTCAAGTCCAGGTACGGAAATCAAGCCAATAAGGGAACGACCTTCATCTTTCCTGAGAACTTTGAGCCCTTTCAGCGAAATGGAGGTTTGCGGCTCCGCCCGGCGGGTGGCTAACGTAAGCCATGTCTTGATGTGGTCACCCTGGCGGACGCTCATCTCGGCCGTCCACGCCCACCCGTCGGTCAAGATCAACCACGGCGCCACCTTCCTGGTCACCGACGAGCAGGGGTCGATCCCGCTGGACGCCCAGGACTACGGCCTGTACGCCTCTGACACGCGCTTCCTCTCGCGCCACGAGCTCCGCCTGAACGGCCGGCGCCCGGACTCGGTGGCCTCCGTCCGCCTTTCCTTCAGGCACGCCCGCTGGCACTTGATCGCCGACAACGTGGCCGGCTTCGGCGGCGACATGCGCGACGTCCGGGTCGCGATCACCCTCGACCGCCTGGTCGGCGGCCACCAGCTGCACGAGGACCTCGCCCTTCACACGTACGGCCGGACGCCGCTCACCGTGCTGCTGGAGATCGCGCTCGAGAGCGATTTCGCCGACCTCTTCGAGGTCCGCCGGCGGGAGTGGCAGCGCCGGGCCGACCTGAACACCTGGTGGGTCGGCCCCAACAGCCTCGAAGCGCGCTACCAGAACAGGGATTTCGTCCGGCGCTGCCTGGTCCGGGCGCTGACGGACGGCGCCGGCATCACGTATGCGAACGGCGCCCTGCGGATCCCGGTCGACCTCGTGCCCGGCCAGGAATGGCACCTCTGCCTGCAGTACGACCTGCTGACAGACGACAGCCAGCTGCCTCCGCTGGCCAAGCAGTGCGCGCTCGAAGGTGCCGAGGCCGACCCCCTGTTCGAGGCGCGGAGCTGGCAGACCTCCGTGTCCCGTATCGAGCCCGCCGACCTCCGGCTGAGGTTTGCGTACGACCGGGCGATCGAGGACCTCGCGGCGCTGCGGCTGCACGAGCAGGACTCGGCCTCCAGTGACCACTGGATGCCCGCCGCCGGCCTTCCGTGGTTCATGGCCCTCTTCGGCCGCGACTCGGAGATCGCCTCGATGCAGGCGATGATCGCGCACCCCGCTGTGGCCATCGGAACCCTCGAGAACCTCGCGAAGTGGCAGTCGGACGTCGACGACCCGGAGCGGGACGCCGAGCCTGGCAAGATCCCGCACGAGCTGCGCGTCGGGGAGTGGGCGCATTTCGGGATCGTGCCGCACCGCCCGTACTACGGCACGTCCGACGCCACTCCTTTATATCTGCTGCTCCTGGCCGAGCAGTACCGCTGGGTCGGCGACGCCGCGGCGCTTCTGCCGTTCAAGCCGGTCGCGGAACGCTGCCTGGAGTGGATCGACAAGCATGGAGACCGCGACGGCGACGGTTTCCAGGAGTACGGTCCGCGGACCCAGCGCGGCTACCGCAACCAATCCTGGCGCGACGCGCATGACGGCGTGCTAGACGAGACCGGCGCGTTTCCCGAGCTGCCCATCGCGATGGTCGAGCTCCAGGCCTACGTCTACGGAGCGAAGCGCAACATCGCGGCCCTGTTCGAAGCCTGGGGCGACCAGGACCGGGCGGAGGAGCTCCTGCGGGAGGCGGCGGAGCTCCGCGAGAGGTTCCGCAAGTCCTTCTGGCTCGAGTCGAATGGGGGAGAGCTCGCCTTCCTGCTCGACGGGCAGAAGAAACCGGTCAGCACGGTCGTCTCCAACCCCGGCCACTGCCTGTGGATGGGGATCCTCGACGCCGAGCGAGGCCGCACCGCGGGCCGCCGCTTGCTCGAGGCGGACCTGTTCACCGGCTGGGGCCTGCGCGTGCTCTCGGACCAGCACCCCTCCTACGACCCGCACTCCTACCAGCGCGGCTCGGTGTGGCCCCACGACACCGTGATCGCAGCCGCGGGCCTCCGCCGCTACGGCCTGGTCGAAGAGGCCTGGACCCTGCTCGACGGCGTGCTCTCGGCCGTGATGTGCTTCGAGGACATCCAGATGCCGGAGCTGTTCGCGGGCTTGCCCCGGGAGGAGTTCGCCGTGCCGGTGCCCTACCGCATGGCCAACGTGCCGCAGGCCTGGTCGGCGGGCTGCGTGGTGCAGATGGTGCGAATCCTCCTGGGCGTTGAGCCCGACCTCCCGGCCGGGCGTGTCTACATCGACCCCGCGCTTCCTCCTTGGTGCCCGACTTTCGAGCTCAGCGGGCTGAGGCTGGGCAGCCACGAGCTGCGCCTGAGCGTGCGGCGCGGCGAGGACGGCACATGCTCGGTCGACGCCGATGCGACGCCGGGTCTCGAGATCGTCCGCGGGACAGCCCCGTGGCTGGAACTAGTGTGACAACCGCGAAGCGGATGTTTTAAGGGTGTGGAACGCCGCCGCATAGCGATGATCGTCAGCCCGTGGTACCCCGTGCCGCCAGTCGGGTACGGGGGCATCGAGCTCATGGCGTATCAGCTGGCGCGCGAGCTGCAGCAGCGCGGACACGAGGTGAGCGTGATCGGCCAGCAAGGTTCCAAGGGCCCGTTCGAGACGATCGCCATCGCACCCGAGAGCTGGTCGAGCCAGCTCGGAACGAGAGACCAGGTTCCACGCGAGAGCCTGTTTCTGTATCGGGCGTATGAGCTGGTCCGCAGGCGGGCTTTCGACGTTGTTCACGATCATTCGGGAATCCCGGGGATCCTCCTGGCGGCCGGCACTCGACTGCAAACTCCCGTGGTCGCCACGATCCACGGCGACCTGACAGAGGCCGAAGGCGAATTTCTGGCAGCCGTCGACCATCGCGTCCATCTCGTCGCCATCAGCAACGCGCAGCAGGCCATGGTCGCGGGAGTCGACTGGCGCCGCGTCGTGCACAACGCGGTGGACCCGGCGGATTACAGGCCCATCACCAACCCAGCCGAGAAGCACGATTTTCTGTTACACCTCGCACGCATCTCACGGACCAAGGGACAGCACATCGCGATCGAGGTGGCCCGCCGGGTGGGAATGCCGCTGGTCCTTGCCGGCAAGGTCGATCCAGAGGCGGTCGAGTACTTCGAGCGCGAGATCAAGCCCCACCTCGGCCACGGCGTGACCTGGCACGAGAATGTCGAGGGGGAGGAAAAGCAGCACCTCCTCGCACATGCGCGCGCGATGCTCTTTCCCATCCAGTGGGAGGAGCCCTTCGGCCTGGCGATAATCGAGGCGATGGTCAGCGGCACGCCCGTCCTTGCGATGGCGCGAGGCGCCGCCACCGAGATCGTCGAGCCCGGGGTGACCGGCTTTCTGGCCACCGACGCCGATGGCCTGGTCGAGGCGTACTCCCACATCGGGGAAATCGACCTCGCGCGCTGCGTCGAGCGCGCCAGCCGCCGCTTCGGCCCGGCGCAGATGGCCGACGGCTACGAATCGGTCTACGAACGAGCGATCGACGAGTCGTACTACCGGGAGAAGATGTAGCTAGCTGAGGGAGGCCTGCTTGACCCCCGCTTCGAACACCGGCCGCGTACCAACCGCGTAGCTCGTCCACTCGCCCCGTGCCAGCAGCTCGACCGCCATCGCCTCCAGCTCGCGCACGCGCTGGTTGGCGCGGATCGCCTCGCGAATCGAAAGAATCCCCACCGCCGGGTGCCGCTTCTCGATCACGTGCCGGAGCATGTTCAGGTGCGCGTTGTCGGGCACCCCGGGCTCCCGAATCCTCCTGACCGCCGCGCGGACCGTGGCTTGCGTCGCGTCGATCGCCTCGCCCTTCCCGAAATCGAACTTGTAGCTCGGACTCCGCCCGGCCGCGCGCCGCTCACCGCTCAGCTTGATCCACTTGGCGTTGTCGGCCCCCTTGCCGACATCGATCACCAGCTTCACCGGCCGCCCCTGGTGGTGGAAGCTCGCATTCATCCGCGCGTAGCTCTCGCGCTGCCCGGTCAAACCCTCGTGCCGGCCGACCAGCAGGGGCGACTGTTCGTCGAGCTTGATGCGGTCGATGGCCGTCAAGAGAGAGATGATCGCGAACGCGTGCGGGATGAGGTCCGCGATCACCCCGATGTCGGCCGCCGCGCCCACCAGGGGCTGCTCCTCGAGAATCTCGATCCTTATCTCTTCGACGCTGTCGAGGAAGTTGCGCAGCGTCCGCTCCTCGGTCAAGAGCATCTGCAGCAAGCGAACCTCGAGCTTGAAGTAGTAGTGATCGGCGGCCACGATCTCGACGCCGCCGGTCGCGGTCTCGAGGAACTCGCGATATTCCTCGGGCGGCGCGCCCAGCGGCTTTTCGATCAAGACCACGTCGCTGAGGTCGTAGAAAAGCTTGAGCGTCGGCAGGTGTGTGGCCGCCGGTGTCGCGATGTACGTGATGACGTACGAGCTCGACTCGAGCTCGCGCTCGAGCTGGTCGTGGGCCGGCAGTCCATGGCTGTCCCAGTAGAAAGAGTCGCCGTGCGAGCGCACCTCCTCTTCCTTGACGCCCAGCCGGTCTCGCGCGCCAGGCGAGTCCTGCTCCACGACATGAGTGCGGAAGTTGAAGAACTGCTTCAGCGTGAGCAGGTGCTGGTAAGCCTTCTGCCCCCACTGGCCGAAACCGATGAGTACGAAATCCTTTTGGAGGTGACGCTCCTCTTCAGCCAGCGCATGCAGCCGCGCGTTCTTGATCGCGACCGCGGCCTGGAGCGCAAGCGACTGCGCGCGCTGCACCTCTTCGGGCGTGAACGTGCGACTGCGCTCTCGCTCCGCAAGGATTGCCGCCCCGATCGGCTGGTCATCCGCGACGAGCGGCAGCGCCATCAGCGACCGCACGCCGAACGCTTTCACGTAGGCCGGGTCGACCTGGCTCGAGGCCGCGGTGTCGCCGATGACGACGGGCTCGCCGCCGTCGAGCACGTCGAAGATGAAGGACGGCTGCGTGCGCTCGGCGTGCTGCCGTCTCCAGGGCTCCTCCAGGTCCGAGGCGGCGGCGCCGTACCAACCCTCGCGGTCCTCCTCGAGCAGCGCGATCTGGCAGAGCGACGCGTTGACGAGCCGCGCCAGGTTCTGGGCGACCAGCCGCAGCGTCTGGTCGAGGTCGATCGAGCTCGCGATCGCCTTGCTGATCTCGGCCACGAGCTCGAGCTGCTCGGCGTGTCGCTGCGCGTCTTCGTACAGCCGCGCCGTTTCGACGGCCGCCGCGATCTGCGCCGCCGCCGCTCGCAGCGCCTCGACCTGGCCCCAATCAGGCCGGCGCTCGAACGAGCGGTGGTAGCCCACCTCGAGCACGCCGCTCGCGCGCCTGGCCTGGTCGGTGCCGAAGGGCAGGAAGATCCGGATCAGGTCCTTGTGTCCGCCCTTCTCGAACACCTCACCCGCGAGGGTGAATGGCGGCTTGTCGTCATGCGCGCGATCCTTTTCACCAATCAAGCAGGCAAGCACGTGACCCAGCACGGTCCCGTCGGCTCGCACGACGGGCACCTCGGCCCAGGTGGCCGGGACAGGGATGCCGCCCGTGATGACCGCTGAGCGATCGCCGGCCGGGAACGGCCCGACGATCACCGGCTGCCACGTGTGCGCGACGTGCACGAGCACGTCGTCATCGGCGAGGGCCCGGTCCTCCTCGAGCGCCCAGCGCGGGACCCGCGAGTGCGCCTGCCGCGAAGCGCCCGCGGGCTTCGACGTCTCGGCGGCGTCGATCGCCGCCGCGGTCGCGGCCCCTGCGGCCATCTTCACAACGACCCCGCCGTCCTCGGATTCTTCGAGCAAGTAGACGGTGGCGAAGTTGAAGTCGAACTCGGGCACCTCCGCGTCCGTGAGGTGGCCGGCCACGGCGTCGATCACCTCGTGGCGCGTCGAGCCCGGTTTCAGCATCGCACTCGTCATGTCGCCGAGCGCACCGAGCAGCCGGTTGCTGTTCTCGAGGTCCGCGATCAGGCGCTGGCTCGCGAGCGCGCCGCCGATGAGCTCGGCGCCCGCCTTCAGCATCAGGTCGGTCGGAGGAGCGCGCCGCACGGTCGCGAGCCGGTCGCGGCTGAGCACCACGAGGTAGCCGTGCGGCTCGTGGGCCGAGCCCAGCGCGTACGTGGCGACGGGGTGAAGCTCGGCCTCGCCCGTGGCCGCCGCCACGGTGGAGCTGAGAGCCTCCTCCCAGCTCACGGAGTGATCCGGCCTCTCGATGCGCACCGGAGCCGCCACGCGCAGATGCGCGGTGACGAGCTCCAGGCTCGTGCGCTGCGAGCCGAACTGGTAGATCGCGGCACCGTCCAGGTTGCTTGCCATCAGCAGGTCGGCGAGCGCGATCGAGAGCAGGCGGCGCAGCTCCTTGACGTTGGTGCTCGAATCTCCCACCGGCGTGGTCAGCAGGCCGGTCAGGCGCGCGAGGCCCTCCAGCGCCGTGCGCTCCGCCCCCTCGAGGACCGTTTGAACGACCGCGGCGGCCGCGGACGCCCGGCGCTCGAGCTCCACCAGGTTGGCGTCGTCGGGCGCCTTGTCGCGGGAGCGGTAGTTGAGGTAGACGAGCCCGAGCAGCTGGTCGCCCGCGACCAGCGGCAGCCCGATCGTGGACTGGACCTGGTAGCGGCGGATGAACGTGCTGTCGATCTCCGACGGCGCGTCGCGCGCGATGAGCCGCTGGCGGGTCACCGTGATCCAGGCCGTCGAGCCGTACTGGTGGACGCCGAGCTCGTCGGGAACCTTGCCCTGCTCGGCGTCGTTCAGGTAGCGGGCCAGCTGCTCCCGCATGTCCGTCAGCGAATCGAGGAGGCTCTCCTGCGGCTGGCCGGTCGCGAAGGGCGCGTAGTAGGTATGCGTCGCCTCCTCGTAAAGGAAGATGGACACGATGTCCGCGCCCGAGGCGTGCTGGAGGTCGGCGACGACGCCGCGCAGCACGGCCGACAAACCAGAGTTGGTCTCTACAGGCGGGCGCATCTCACCTCCGGGCGGCTAAGCATGAATTATCCGCGCCCAAACTTCCGGCGGTCACGGTGGGTGAGCCTCGACGGCGAGTGGGAGTTCGGTTCGGGCTCGGCCGAGAGCTTCGATCGAAAGATCGTCGTGCCGTTCTGCCCGCAGTCATCGCTGTCGGGCATCGGCGACCCGTCGCCCGGCGACGTGGTCTGGTACCGCCGCCGCTTCGACGCCCCTGAATCGGAGCGCCTGCTGCTCCATTTCGGCGCCGTCGACTATCGGGCGACGGTCTGGGTCAACGGGGCGGAGGTGGCGCGCCACGAGGGCGGCCACACCCCGTTCTCGGCCGACGTCAGCCGCGTCGCGGGCCGGCGGGGCAACGTGGTGGTCGTCCGCGCGGAGGACCCGCTGGCCGACAGGACCATCCCTCGCGGAAAGCAGCATTGGACCACCACTCCCGAAGGGATCTTCTACACCGCGACCACCGGGATCTGGCAGACGGTGTGGCTCGAGCCGCTGCCGGCGCGCTCGATAGAAGACCTGCGGATCACACCCCACCTGGACCGCGGAACGGTGGACGTCGAGGTTGACGCTCGAGGCGAGACTGAAACGCTTGTGACCTTCGACGGTCGCGAGGCCGGCCGGCGCAAAGGCAGCGGCACCGTCGTGCTCGATGCGATTCATGCCTGGAGCCCCGAGGCTCCCCATCTCTACGACCTGCGGGTCACGCTCACGCAAAACGGCCACGAGGTCGATCGCGTCGAAAGCTACTTCGGCCTGCGCACGGTCGATACGCGCGACGGCCGGTTCTGGCTCAACGGCGCACCTTACGTGCAGCGTCTCGTGCTCGACCAGGGCTACTTTCCCGGCGGCCTGATGACCGCGCCGTCGAGCGGCGACCTGCGCCGCGACATCGAGCTTGCGAAGTCGATGGGCTTCAACGGCGCCCGCAAGCACCAGAAGCTCGAGGATCCGCGCTGGCATTACTGGGCCGACCGGTTGGGTTTTCTCGCGTGGGGGGAGATGCCGAGCTTTCGACAGCACTCCGCCGCGGCCGAGCGCAGCTTCATCGCGGAATGGAGTGATGCGGTTCGCCGTGACCGCGGCCATCCCTGCATCGTGGTCTGGTCGCCGGTCAACGAGAGCGACGGGCTCAGCAGAGACCCGGCAGCCTTCCTCGAAGAGGTGTACCGCACGACCCGCGAGCTCGACCCGACGCGACCGGTCGTCTCCAACGACGGTTGGGATCACACGACCACCGACCTGTGCACGCTCCACGACTACGCCACCGCGGCCGTCCTGCGCAACCGCTACCGAAGCGTCGAGACGGCCCTCGACCCAGCCTTCAGGTCGCGCCCGCCGTACCTGCCGGGCTATTCGTATCGAGGCGAGCCGATCATCCTCAGCGAGTTCGGCGGGGTCGCCCTGGCCGGCGCGGGCGGGACGTTCTATTCAGAAGCCAGGGACGCGGCGGCCTTGCTCGAGGTCTACCAGGAAATGATCGAAGCTCTGATGGATCCAGGCCCAATTCAGGGATTCTGTTACACGCAGCTGACCGATGTCGAGCAAGAAAGGAATGGACTGCTGACCTTCGACAGAAAACCAAAAATCGACCCAACCCTCCTGCACCCGATCACGCAGCTACCAAAAGCTGAATAAAAGGATGCGAAAGAAGCGGCGCGAAGCGAGCCCGGTGGGGTGGGGCGGTCCAACCAACCTAAGCCGGCAAAGACCGATTCCTCGCGACCGATCCGAGCCACGCCGCGCTCGGTTTGGGCGACCGGGCGAACGTCTGCCGGTCCACCGCGACCAGCCCGAACGTCGGCGCGTAGCCGAAGCCCCACTCGAAATTGTCCAGCCACGACCAGTAGAGATAGCTGCGCACGTCGATCCCCTCGGCCAGGCATCCCCGCACCTCTTTTAGCGCCGCGTGCATGTAAGCGATGCGCCGCTCGTCGTGCGCCGTCGCGATCCCGTTCTCGGTGACGAGGATCGGGACGCCCGGGCAGCTCTTCGCCGCCCGGCGGATCGCGCCGCCCAGGGCCTGCGGGTAGTCCTCATAACCCATCTGGGTTGTCGTCTCGGTCTCGTTCACCTCGCGCGTGAGGTCGCTCCAGTCGGACCCCGGGCTGCGCGACCCCTCCGGCCCGATCCGGAAGCGGGTGTAGGTCTGGACACCTATGAAGTCGTCCGTGCGCGCCTGCTCCAGGAACCAGTCGATGACCCGCGACTCGACCTCCAGCGACGAGCTTCCAGGCTGCGCCCCGTCCTCGTACTGGATGTCGGGCATGGCGAGCGTCACGCCGACCGGTATGCCGGCCCGCGAGCGGATCGCCGCGGCGCCTCTGCGGTGCGCCTCCAGCAGGTTGTCGGCCGCTTTCTGGGCGCCCTCGCGGTCGTCCGTGTGCCCCGGCGGGTTGATGCCCAGGAGAAACCCGCTCGAGCCGAGACCCTGGGGCTCGTTGATGGTGCAGGCAATTCCGATCAGGTCGCCAAGCGCCTCCGCGGCGCGGTCGCAGTAGCGCTCGAACAGGGCTGGAAATCGTTCCGCCGCAAACCCGCCCGCGTCCTGCAGCCACCTGGGCAGCGTGAAGTGATGGAACGTCACGACCGGCCTCACGCCGCTGTCGCGGCATGCCTCCAGCACCCTCCGGTAGTGACCGAGCGCCGCCCGCGAGAACTCGCCCTCGGCGGGCTCTATGCGCGCCCACTCGATGCTGAACCGGAAGGCGTTCAGGCCGAACGCGGCCAGCATCGCGATGTCTTCGCCGTAGCGGTGGTAGAAGTCGCAGGCGTCGCCGGACGGCTCGTGCACAGGCGTCGCCTCCAGGTGCTCCCACCACCACCAGTCGCTGTTGACGTTGCCCCCCTCCACCTGGTGCGCGGACACGGCGGCCCCAAAGAGGAAGCCCTCGGGAAACTGGTTCACCTGCTTTTCCACCGGCGGAGTGTTCCACAGACAGGCTCCCCACCGCACTCCCCCGGAAATGCGGCCACTTGTGCCCGAACGGCCGCATCCCAACCCCGGAAGCCGGCCATTTGTGCCCGATTGGCCGCCCTCCGATCAGTCGCTCCGGCCATTCGTGCCCGAATGGCCCTATCTCAACCCCGAAGCCGACCATTTGTGCCCTTTTGGCCGCCTCACGGGGCTCCTGCGGCGCGTGGCCTCCCAACTTGCTTCTTGACAGGACGCCGGAATCGCTTTAGGATCGCCCCTAAACCGCTTTACTAAAGCGGTTTAATGACCGGGGGTAGTGAGGGAGTTGATTTGGGGTCAAGCCTGGATGGCTCGGGTCACCATCGCTGACGTGGCAATCGCAGCCGGCGTCTCGAAGACCGCGGTCTCCTTTGCTTTCAACAACCCCGAAAAGCTCGGCCAGGCGACCCTGGAGCGCATCCTCGGCATCGCGCACGAGCTGGGCTACACGCCGCACCCGGCCGCCCGCGCCCTCTCGATGCGCCGCAGCGGGACGATCGGCGTCCTCATCCCCCAGCGCCTTTCCACCGTCTTTGCGAACCCCTTCACGAGCGAGCTCATCCAGGGTCTCGGCGAGCTTTGTGAGGAGCACGACCTTACGATGCTGCTCGTCCCACCCCTGGACGGTTCGCTCGAAGGAGCGATCCGGCAGGCGTCGGTCGACGGCTTCATCAGCCTCGGCCTGAGCCCGGACGACAGGGCGCTGGAGATGCTCGACCGCATCGGCATCCCGGCCGTGCTGGTGGACTCCGATGCCTCGCCCAACCACCCCGCGGTCAACGTCGACGACGAGGGCGGAGCCGAAGCGGCGGCGCTCCACGTCCTCGAGCTCGGACATCGCGAGGTGGCCATCATCGTGCTGCCGCCGACCCGCGCGCAGGTCGGCCTCACTCCGGCGGCATCCCGGCGGCTCGCCGGCTACCGCGCCGCGCTCGACCGCGCGGGCGCGCCCGAGCCCTACACGGTGACGGCGGGAGTCACGCTGGCCGCCGGAGCGCGCGCTTTCGAGGGCTTGCCGAAAGGCAGGCGGAGGCCAACCGCCGTGCTGGCCATGAGCGACATGGCGGCCATCGGCCTGATGGCCGCGGCCCGCGCGGCCGGCTTGAAGATCCCGGACGACCTGTCGGTGGTGGGTTACGACGACCTGCCCATGGCCGCCTGGACCAGTCCCGCGCTGACGACGGTCCGGCAGCCGATCGTCGAGAAGGGACGAGTCGCCGCGCGGCTGCTGATTCAGCGCATGAAGGGCAAAACGGTCGTATCGCCCGCGCCGCTCGGGACCAGTCTGGTGATCCGAGCGTCCACCTCGCGTCCCTTGAGCAAGGAGGTGAGCGACCGCAGCTCGTAGGCCACCAACCCATTCCCGGATTACGCAAATCAGGAGAGGTACATAGAATGTGTCATAACGGGGTAGCGACGCCGTCAGCTCAGCATTCGAGGGGGATTTGAGAATGCACCAGTTGTGGTTGAAGCGGAGCCTGATCCTCTCGCTCGCGGCCATCCTCACGGCCGTGGCATGTGGGACCAGCTCGTCAACGAACGCCGGGTCGGTGAAGGTCATGGCGACCTGGACCGGCGCAGAGCAGGCCTCGTTCATGGCCGTGATGAAACCATTCACGGACTCGACGGGGATCACGATCCAGTACGAAGCCAGCCGCGACCAGGACGCGCTCCTGACGACGCGCGTGGCGGCGGGCAACCCGCCGGACCTCGCGGCGGCCCCGAGCCCTACCTTGCTCACCAACTTCGCCAAGACCGGCAAGGTCGTCGCGCTCAACAACGTCGTGGACATGACCGCGCTCCAGTCCCAGTACTCGCCGGGCTGGATCACCCTCGGTGAGCCGCTCAACGACGGCAAGCTCTACGAGGTCTACTCGTGGGTCTCTCTGAAGGGCCTCATCTGGTACGACCCGAAGAACTTCCAGGCCAAGGGCTACAACATTCCAAACAGCTGGGACTCGCTGCTCAACCTGCAGCAGACCATCAAGAGCGGCGGCACCACGCCGTGGTGCATCGCGCTCGAGAGCGGCGCCGCGTCAGGCTGGCCGGGCAGCGACTGGGTCAAGGAGATCGTCCTGAGCCAGTCCGGGCCGACGGTTTACGACAGCTGGTGGCAGGGCAAGCAGAAGTGGACCTCGCCCGAGATCAAGCTGGCGTGGCAGACCTGGGGCACCATCCTCGGGTCGGGCGACAGCAACGTCTACGGCGGCGCCAAGAACATGGCCGCCACCAACTTCGGAGACGGCGGCACCCCGATGTTCCAGAGCCCGCCCAAGTGCTACATGCACAACCAGGCGTCATTCATCACCAGCTTCTTCCAGAGCGCCAACGCGTCGCTCCAGCCGGTGACCGACTTCAACTTCTTCCCGCTGCCGGACATCACTTCCCAGTACGCCGGCGCGCACGTCGTCGCCGGGGACGCGTGGTCGATGTTCCACAACACCCCGCAGGCGCAGCAGATGCTCAAGTACCTGCAGACCGCCGCAGCCCAGGCCATCTGGGTCAAGCGCGGAGGCAAGATCTCGCCGAACAACCAGGTCAGCCTGGACAGCTATCCCGACGCGCTCTCGAAGTCGACCGCGCAGATCCTGGTCGCGACCAAGATCGCCAAGTACGACGCGGGCGACCTGATGCCGGCCGACATGAAGAACGCTTACTGGTCCGCGGTGCTCCAGTTCGTGGCAGACCAGTCAAAGCTCAATTCGATACTCGCCAACCTCGACTCGGTTCAGGCCAAGGCCTACACCTCGTAATCGAATAAGACGTAAGAAAGATGGACTTCAGCGTTCTGCTGACCGACATTCCGACACTGGTCGCAGTGATCGTTGGAGTGCCGCTGGTGCTCGCCGCCTATATCGTGGGCGGCGAGTACCTCGTCCGGCGGTTGCCGGACAAGGCGCGACCCGCGGTCCGGCCTTGGATCTGGGTCGCGCCTGCGCTGCTGCTCGTGACCGGGTTCCTCGTTCTGCCCGCGGTCGGGACTGTGATCCAGAGCTTCCAGGACAACCACGGCAACTTCGTCGGGCTCACCAACTTCGGCAACCAGCTGTCGGGTTTTCCGACCGGTGGCTCGTGGATCGCCATCCGCGACAACCTCTTCTGGCTCATTTTCTACACGCTCGGCGCCCTGGCGTTCGGCCTCCTGCTCGCGGTCGTCTTCGACCGCGTTCCGTACGAGAAGATCGTCAAGTCCTTGATCTTCATGCCGATGGCGATCTCATCCGTCGCGACCGTCGTGATCTGGAAGTTCATGTACGCGTACCAGCCGCCAGGCCAGCCGCAGACGGGCACCCTCAACGCGATTCTCAGCACGGTGTTCCGCCAGGATCCCCGCACGTGGGTCCAGGACGTGACCCCGATCCTCGGCCTCTTTCCACTCAACAACATGGCGTTGATCGCGGCGGCTGTCTGGGGAATCGTCGGGTTCTCGATGGTCATCCTCTCGGCGGCGCTCAAGGGCATCCCCGGCGACCTCCTGGAGGCCGCGCGGGTCGACGGCGCGGGTGAGATCACGATCTTCCGCCGCGTGATCTTTCCACTCATGATGCCGACCGTCGTCGTGGTCGGCACCACCCTGGTGATCTTCGCGCTCAAAGCCTTCGACGTCGTATATGCGTTTACCGCCGGGAACTACCAGACCGACGTCCTCGCCAACCGGATGTACAAGCTGCTGTACGACCACTTCCCGAGCGACTACGCCAACGCAAGCGCGGTGGCCGTCATCCTGCTCGCCACGGTGATTCCGGTCCTGATCTTCAACCTGCGTCAATTCCGGGCTGTGGAGGCAAGGAGATGAGCGTCGCAGCAGCATCGCCAACCAGTTCAGTCGCGGTCACCTGGTCGCCGCGGTGGATCACCGACAGGCTGGGCTCCGTCGTCCTGCACATCGTGGTCATCAGCCTCACGTTGGCCTGGACCGTGCCCACGCTCGGCCTGCTGATCACCTCGTTCCGCCTCCCCGCCGACATCGCGAACAGCGGATGGTGGACCGCCCTGGCGCCCCCATTCAGGTTCACGCTCGACAACTACTCGCAGATGCTGTCGGCCAGCAACCTGGGCCAGGGACTGTTCAACAGCTTCATGATCTCGATCCCCGCCGTGATCATCCCGGTCACGATGGCGGCCTTCGCGGCGTACGCGTTCGCGTGGATGAAGTTCCCAGGCCGCGACTGGATCTTCCTCGCCCTGGTCGGGCTGCTGGCTGTGCCCCTCCAGCTGACGTTCATCCCGGTCACGACCGAGTTCGTCAAGCTCGGTTTCACGCCCGACAACCTGCAGTCGATCGGGCTGCCGCCTTTCATCCCGCTCTGGCTCGCGCACGCCGGCTACGGGCTGCCGTTCTCGATCTACCTGCTCTCCAACTTCTTCAGGGCGCTTCCGAGCGACCTCTTCGAGTCGGCCGAGATCGACGGCGCCGGCATGCTGACGGTGTTCTTCCGCATCGTCGTGCCCCTTTCGGTTCCGGCCATCGCGTCGCTCGTGATCTTTCAGTTCCTGTGGGTCTGGAATGACCTGCTGGTCGCCCTCATCTATGTCGGCGGAACGCCGAACGTCGCGCCGGTGACCGTGTCTCTTGTCAACCTGGTCGGCTCGGAAGGCCAGAACTACCAGCTGTTGACCGCGGCGGCGTTTTTCTCGATGATCGTTCCACTGGTCGTGTTCCTAAGCCTCCAGCGCTACTTTGTGCGCGGCATCCTCGCCGGTTCAGTCAAGGGATAGAAAAGAAATGGCATCAGTCACCTACGACCACGTTGTGAAGCGCTACACCGCCGACCTGACGGTCGTCAAGGACTTCAACGTCGAGATCAAGGACAAGGAGTTCATGGTCCTGGTGGGCCCGTCGGGTTGCGGGAAATCGACCGCGCTGCGCATGCTGGCCGGGCTCGAGGCCATCAGCGAGGGCGAGATCCGCATCGGCGACCGCGTGGTGAACAACGTTGCCGCCAAGGACCGCGACATCGCGATGGTGTTCCAGTCCTATGCCCTTTACCCGCACATGTCGGTCTACGACAACATGGCCTTCCCGCTTCAGATGCAGCACATGAAGAAGGACGAGATCGAAAAGCGTGTCAAGAACGCTTCGCGGATCCTGGGTCTCGACAACTTCCTCAAGCGCAAGCCGCGCGCCCTGTCAGGCGGCCAGCGCCAGCGCGTCGCGCTTGGCCGAGCCATCGTGCGCAGCCCCAAGGTCTTCCTCCTCGATGAGCCGCTCTCCAACCTCGACGCCAAGCTGCGCGGCCAGACCCGCATCGAGCTGCAGAAGCTGCACCGCGACCTCGAGACCACCTTCATCTACGTCACCCACGACCAGGTCGAGGCGATGACGATGGGCGACCGGATCGCGATCATGAACGCGGGCATCCTCCAGCAGGTGGGCACGCCGGGCGACATCTACGACCACCCTGCCAACCTCTTCGTGGCAGGCTTCATCGGAAGCCCGACGATGAACTTCGTGCCCGCGACCGTGGACAACGGCACCGCGAAGGCTTCCGGCCTGGAGGTCAAGCTGCCGAAGCCGGTCAGCGCGGCCAAGGGCACGCTCGGGTTCCGGCCCGAGGCGGTCACCGACCGCGTGGTCGACGGCGGGCCGAGCATGAAGATGAAGGTCGACGTCGTAGAGCGGCTCGGCTCCGACCAGTTCTTGTACGGGCAGGTGGGCACCGACCAGGTGACCGCGCGGGTCGACCCTCGCATGAGCGTGCAGCCTGGCGACACCGTGCAGCTGGGCCTGGACACCCGCGGCCTGCACTTCTTCGACGCGGAGACCGAAAAGGCCCTGATCTAGCCTGATTTAAGCTTCGCTCGTGGAGCGGATTCGGGCGCTCGAGGACTTCGACGCCGCCCGCTTTCGCGCCTTCACGCGATCGGTCAGCTCGATCCTGACGCGGCGGGCTCGCCGCCTGCAGTCGATCGAGCCGGTGCTCGAAGCCGCGGGCCTCGAGGGCCGCTCCTACGGCGGCATCCAGGAGATCCCGCTCGACCAGGTGGTCGGCTCCGCAGCACCGCCTGGGAAGACCGGCGACTTCGACCCGCGCTTCCTGCCGATCAACCGCCGGCTGCGCGACCGCTGGACGCGGATCTACCAGGCCATGGTCGAAGGAGACGAGCTGCCTCCAATCGACGTGTACAAGGTGGGGGACGACTACTACGTGATCGACGGGCACCATCGCGTCTCGGTGGCGCGCAGCCTGGGCCGCGCCACGATCAACGCCCGCGTGGTCGAGGTCAAGACCCGGGCGCCCCTGGGACGCAAGCGTGACGCCGCCGCGCTGCTGCGCGCGGCTGAATATGCCGCGTTTCTCGAGACCACGCAGCTGCATCGCACGCGCCCCGAGGCAAGGCTCGAGTGCAGCCGGCTTGGCCGCTACGACGAGATCCTCAAGCACATCCTGGGACACGGCTACTTCATGGGCCTCGAGCTCGGCCGCCCGGTCCCTCTGCCCGAGGCCGCGGCCAGCTGGTTCGACCACGTGTACAAACCCGTGGCGGAGGCGATCCGGAAGCACAAGGTGCTCGAGCAGATTCCCGGCTGGACCGAGGCGGACCTCTACGTGGAGATCACGCGCCGGTGGCTCAAGATGAGCCAGGTGGGCGAGGCTTCCGGTCCCGACCCGGCCGTCCAGGAGTTGCTGAAGGAGCACGCCGACAACTGGTGGCGCCGCCGGCAGGCGATCCAGCTCCCGGACCGCCGCGTGAAGGATCGTCGCGGAGCGTGATCGGAATCATCTTCGGACCCCCTGGGAGTGGGAAGGGCACGCAGGCCGCCCGGATCGACGACGAGTTCCACCTGACCCACCTTTCGACGGGCGACATCCTTCGCTCCGAGGTCGCGCGCGGGACCGAGATCGGCAAGGAAGCCGCTCGCATTATGGCCGCCGGCGACCTGGTGCCGGACGGCGTGATCATCCGCATCGTCCAGGGCATCCTGCGCGACCCGGATGTGAGCTCGGACGTGCTGCTCGACGGGTTCCCGCGCACGCTCGAGCAGGCGCGGGCCCTGGACCAGATGCTGGCCTCCGAAGGCCATCGGGTCGACTTCGTGGTCGCCCTGGACGTGCCCGAGAGCGAGCTGGTCGACCGCATCCTGCACCGCGCCGCGGTCGAGGGCCGCGCCGACGACACCAGGGACGCGATCGCCGAGAGGATGCACGAGTACCACAAGCTGACTCACGCGGTCCTCGACCTTTACCGCAAGCAGGGGGTTCGGGTCGAGGTGGTCGACGGCATGGGCGACGTGGATGACGTATTCGGGCGCATCCGGCGGGCCGTCGGCATATCCTCTCGTTGACTGGGTAGACGGTGGCAAGAAAATCAACAGAGTCCGACCTGGGCCCCTCGATGAAACCGGCCGTGAACGGCGATCGCGCGCACCTCGAACCGGGTGGCGAGCTGGAAACCGAGATGGCGGTCGGGCGCCCACGCATCGCGAGCGCGTTCCCGCCGATCGCCGACTACGCGTTCCTCTCCGATTGCGAGGTCAACTGCCTGATCGCCCCCAGCGGGCGCCTCGAGTGGATGTGCCTCCCGCGTCCGGACAGCCCCAGCGTGTTCGCGGCGATGCTCGACCGCGCGGCGGGCAGCTTCCGGTTCGGGCCCACGGGCGTCCAGGTTCCCGCCGGCCGGCGCTACCTCCCCGGCACCCTGGTCCTGGAGACGACGTGGAGGACCAGGACGGGCTGGATGATCGTCCGCGACGCCCTTTGCATCGGCCCCTGGTATCACAACCAGCGCCGCTCGGGGACCAACCGCCGGCCGCCCACCGACTACGAGGCGGAGCACATCCTGCTGCGCACAGCGCGATGCGTGGTGGGCGACGTCGAGATCAGCCTCGACTGCCAGCCCGTCTTCGATTACGGACGAACCGCGGCCAGGTGGGAGTACGCGGGTCAGGACTACAACGAGGCGATCGCGAGCGGTGGCGAGATGGATGTGCCGCTCCGCCTGGTCACCGACCTGCGGATGGGTTTCGAAGGGCCGGGCGCTCACGCATCGAAGACGCTGCGCCAGGGCGAGAAGGCCTACGTGGCGATGGTCTGGCCGAGGTCGCGCCACTCGACCGCCCAGGAGTACTGGGCGGAGCACCCGGCGCCCGCGACCGCCGACGAAGCTTTCGTGCGCGTCGAACGAACAGCCGATTACTGGCGCGAGTGGATCAACCGGGGGGAGTTTCCTGAGCACCCCTGGCAGAGCTACCTGCAGCGCAGCGCGCTGACCCTCAAGGGGCTCACCTACAGCCCCACCGGCGCCCTCCTGGCGGCGCCCACGACCTCGCTGCCCGAGACGATCGGCGGCGAGCGCAACTGGGACTATCGCTACACCTGGATTCGCGACGGCACCTTCATGCTGTGGGGCCTCTACACGCTGGGCTTCGACCGCGAGGCGAACGACTTCTTCTACTTCATCGCCGATGTGGCGAAGGGGAAGAAGGACCTGCAGATCATGTACGGCATCGGCGGCGAGCCCGAGCTCACCGAGAGCACGCTCGATCATCTCAGCGGCTATGACGGTTCGCGGCCGGTGCGTGTCGGGAACGCCGCCTACTCGCAGGTGCAGCACGACGTCTGGGGGGCGGTGCTCGACTCGGTGTACCTGCACACGAAGTCTCGCGACTACTTGCCCGAGGTCGTGTGGCCGATCCTCAAGCGCGCGGTGGAATGCGCGATCGAGAACTGGAGGAAACCCGACCGCGGCATCTGGGAGGTGCGCGGCGAGCCGCAGCACTTCACGTCTTCGAAGCTGATGTGCTGGGTCGCGTGCGACCGAGGCGCGCGCCTCGCGGAGCTGCACGGTGATGACGGCCTGGCGAAGAGCTGGCAGGCGATGGCGGATGAGATCAAGTCGGACCTGTGCGAGAAGGGCGTCGACAGCCGGGGCGTCTTCGTGCAGCACTACGGGACGAAGGCGCTGGATGCATCGGTCCTCCTCATCCCGCTGGTCCGGTTCCTTCCTCCCGAAGACCCTCGCGTGCGGGCCACCGTGCTGGCGATCGCCGACGAGCTGACGG
This sequence comes from Candidatus Dormiibacterota bacterium, assembly GCA_035260405.1. Taxonomy (GTDB): domain Bacteria; phylum Chloroflexota; class Dormibacteria; order Dormibacterales; family Dormibacteraceae; genus Palsa-870. The sequence goes on along the minus strand of DATFVI010000156.1, from coordinate 310 downwards.
TCGACGGGATGGTGCTTCGCTACCGCACCGACCAGACCGACGACGGCCTCTCGGGCGAGGAGGGCACCTTCACGATCTGCTCGTTCTGGCTGGTTTCCGCGCTGACCGAGATCGGAGAGCTGGATCGGGCCCGCGAGCTATGCGAGAAGCTGCTGTCCTACGCGAGCCCGCTCCAGCTCTACGCGGAAGAGATCGACCCGCGAAGCGGCCGCCACCTGGGCAACTTCCCGCAGGCGTTCTCACACCTGGCCCTGATCAACGCGGTCATGCACGTGATCCACGCCGAGCTGGGAATCACGAACAAATTCGC
>DATFVI010000155.1:0-4674 GCA_035260405.1 Candidatus Dormiibacterota bacterium | reverse complement strand
TGGTGGTTGCCGTCTTCGCGAAGATGGACTTGAGGTGGTCCTGGACCGTGTTCTCTGACACGAACATCCTCTGAGCCGTGAGGTGAGTGTCGGCGCCAAGCATCAGATGCCCGAGAAGCTCGACTTCCCTCGCGCTGAGCGAGCAGGCTCTCGAGAAGAGATCCAATCGCTCCGTTGGTGAGCTCTTTTCGATGGTGACGGCTATGTCCGGGGTACCGGCACGCTCCGGGACTTCGAGCCGCGCGGCTCGCAGCGTAAGCCAAACTCCTAGAGACAGGTGCACACGCGCCCAGGGTGGGTGCTGATCGACCCCGGCCTCCACGGCGAGGAGCTGCGCGCCAACGTTGTAAGCCGCGGCGGGGATCGGCCGGCGCTCTGGGTCGGGTGGGATCAGCAACCGCAGGTACTCGTTCGTCTCGGCCGTCTGCGCTCGCACCTCCAGCTCCGGTGACAGGATCAGGACTGCCGGCCCGGCCCCATGAATAGTTGGCGGTGCGAGCTTGAAAGTGCCGGCCTGCGACCCTTGAAGCGCCTCGGTCACACCCTTCGCTATCGAGGTTAGGAAACCCGCCTCGGATTCGGTGAAGGGCGCCGAAGGGTTGATCCTCCAGAGATCCAGGAAACCCCAGCAACCCTGACGGCCGCGAAAAACCACGGACGCCACGTCTGTGACCCCATACCGGCTGAGCAGCGAGCTCCACACGAGGCTGCGTTCCAACCGCCGCCCACTGCTTTCGTGCATGCGTGCGACCGGGCCCTTCAATCGTGTCCAGCGATTGAACGGCGTGAGGTACTTGAGCATGATCAGCCGCGGCAATTCGGGCAGGCAGGGTACGTCGGCCAGGGGGGAACATCCGACCTCCGTCTGGGGGTCGGTGAGAAGCCAGACAAACGCATCGAAGGCGACTACCGGCCTGATTTCGTTGAGGATGGCCACCCGAAGCGATCGGTCGTCCATGGCCGCGGTCGCACAGATCCGCATGATCCGGTCGATCGCACGCGATTGTGCGGTCATGCCACCACCGATCACATCCTAACTTTCAAGCATCGCGAAAGATCCCACCAACCTGGGATGGCGAACGATGAGCCGACTCCATACCTTGAATCAACACCGCGACGACCAAGGAGAACGGAAAAATGGCGACACTGCTGATTCAGCACCCGATCACGGATTTCGAGACATGGACCACCGCTTTCAACCGGTTCCGCGAAGCACGGCGCAATGCCGGCGTACGAGCGGTGCGCGTCCAGCGGCCGGTCGACGACGAGAGGTATGTCGTGATCGAGCTCGACTTCGAGACCGTGGAGAAGGCGCAGAGGTTTCTGGGCTTTCTGCGCAACACGATCTGGACGAGTGCCGCGAACTCGCCGGGCCTGGCGGGGACGCCTGAGGCGCTGGTTCTCGAAGCGGCTTCCGTGTAAGGTCGCGCGCTTCCAGCATCGCCCTCGAGCGATCAGCGGCGGCGTCTCGCGAAGTACAGAAGGAACCAGACGACAAGGAAAGCGCCCACCAGCGCCCACGCCCACCACGGGCTATCGGGATACGGCACCCACGGAAAGTGATTGCCTGTCGTCAGGTATATCGGCACAGGCGCAGGAGTCGTCGCTCTAACGCTTGCGACTGGCAGCCCGCTGAACACGTCGGTGACTCTCCTCGGCCGAGGCTCTTGCGACGATCTTCGGCACCGGCAGGATTCCAGGCCGCCGGTTTTCGAGATAACTCTCAATCGCCGCCTTGTTCCAGAGTCGCCCAGAGCGGAGCTCCATGACGGGAAACGGGAAGCCGCGGTTCGCGGTCATCTGAAACACTCGCTGTCGCGTGGTGCCGGCCATATCAGCGATCTCGGCAAGGCCGACCAGTTCGGGCAAATTCGAGACCTCGAGGTCGCGATCCTGCCGCTCAGTCGTCTTGATCTCGACAAGCTCAATTACCAGCTTGCCAGTCAGAGGGTTCAAAGCCTCATAGACATAGTCGTACGCTTCGATAGGGCTATTCGCGCGTCTTGTTGCGGTCGTGGAAAGCAGCCCGTTCCCAAACTGCACCGCAGGACTGAGCTCGGCGAGTTCGTCCAAAATGTCTTCTGGATCAACTACCTTCGCCGGCCGACCCTCGATCGTAACCGTCCACTCCGTCTTCAATGTTTCTTCTCTCTCCTTCCGGCCCACGGCCAGATGAACCCAGCCTGGCGCAGCTTCGCCAAGCCGTTCTTTATCGATCGCTGATCACCAGGGGTTCCTGAAAAGATCACCGGCGGGAAACGTTTTTCCGGTGGATAGATCGACAGATGTCCCCGCTTGGTTCGCTCGATGCGGAAACCTCGCTCTTCGGCCGCCTTGACAATGTCACGTAGATCCATCCTAGATGAGGTCCCTTGACACTGTCACGATACAGTGTATCGGATACAAAGTCAAGCCAACGAGTACGAAGCCGTCAGCGCTGGGTGGTCTTCGGCGAGCCGATCTTCAGTCCTGGAGCGCCGCCGCCCGCTTTTGGAGGAGCGCCCGCTCGCGTCCGTTATGGCTGAGCCGGGCCGCCCGCTCGAGCTCGGCGACCGCCTCCGGCCGCCGGCCGAGCCTGGCCAGGAGGTCGGCGCGCGCCGCCGGCAGGTGCGGGTAGGCGCGCAGCGCCGGCTCGCCGGCCAGCCGGTCGACCAGCTCCAGCCCGGCCGCAGGGCCAAAGGCCATGCCGACGGCCACCGCCCGGTTGAGCTCGACCACCGGCGAGGGCGAGACCTGGGCGAGGGCGTCGTAGAGCGCCGCGATCCGGGCCCAGTCCGTGTCCTCCGGCCGCCGCGCACGGGCGTGGCAGGCGGCGATCGCGGCCTGAAGCGAGTAGAGGCCGAGGGGGCCTTTGAGCGCTTCGGCCCGCTCGAGGGCGGCCAGGCCACGGCGGATCAGCAGCCGGTCCCAGCGGGCGCGGTCCTGGTCCAGTAGGAGGACCGCCTCGCCCCCCGCGCCCACGCGCGCCGTCATCCGGGAGGAGTGGAGCTCCATCAGCGCGACCAGCCCGTGGACCTCGGGCTCGGCGGGGGCCAGCTCCGCCAGCATCCGGCCCAGGCGGAGCGCGTCATTGACCAGCTCGGGGCGCATCCACTCCTCGCCCGCGCTAGCGGCGTAGCCCTCGTTGAATACGAGGTAGACGACGGCCAGCACGGCGCCCAGGCGGGGCGCGAGGTCGGGGCCGGCCGGCACCTCGAACGCCACCCGAGCCTCGGCCAGCGTCAGCTTGGCGCGGACAATCCGTTGTGCCATGGTCGCGACCGGGACCAGGAACGCGCGCGCGATCTCGTCGGTGGTCAGCCCGCACAGGAGCCGGAGCGTGAGCGCGACCCGGGCCTCGGGCGCGAGCACCGGGTGGCAGGCGGTGAACACGAGGCGGAGCAGGCTGTCCCCGATCTCCTCGGTCAGCGCCGCCTCGAAGTCGGCGGCGGCGAGCTCTTCGGCGGCCTCGGCGTCGCGGCCGACCACCTGCTGCTTGAGGCGCAGCCGCTCGGCCCGGCGCAGCTGGTCGATCGCCCGCCGCTTCGCGGCTTGCATCAACCATGCGCCCGGCCGGTCGGGGACGCCGTCCGCCGGCCACTGCTCCAGGGCGGCGACGAAGGCGTCCTGGGCCAGCTCCTCGGCGAGCCCGACGTCGCCGACCATGCGCGCCAGCGCGGCGATGAGGCGGGGGGACTCGATCCTCCAGACCGCCTCGATCGCAGCCCGAGCGGCGCTGGCCGGGGTCACCCCAGCCAGACCGCCTCCTGGAGCTCGGGCGGGAAGTCCGAGATCTCGAAGATCTGTCGGACCTCGATGATCGCGCCCTCAGGGTCGACCGGGCAGCGCTTGGCCCATTCGATCGCCTCCGCCTTCGACTTGACTTCGATGATCCAGTAGCCGCCAACCATCTCCTTGGTCTCGGCGAAGGGGCCGTCGACGACCTGCGGCTTGCCGCCGGTAAAGCTGATACGGACCGCCTCGTTCGGGGAATGCAGGCCGTTCACTTCGAGCAGGACGCCGGCCTCGCGGAGCTGCCGGTTGTAGCGGGACATCGTCTCGATCGCGTCCCGGCTCGGGATCAAGTTGTCCTCTGTCGAGGGCGGCAGGTTGGGCTGGATGAAGATCATGAATCGCATCGCTTCGCTCACTCCTTTATGCGGACTTGACGTAATCCGGCCGCTGCCCAAGAGTCCGATAAGTCTGGATGGTTATGCCCCGGGACGTGGTCCGCGAGTTGACCAGATCGAGAGCGGCGTCCTGACCGGAATCGGGGAACAGCCGTGTGCCCTGGCCGAGGACGATGGGATAGATGATCAGGTCGAGCTGGTCGACCAGGTCGTGGGCGAGCAGCCATCGGACCAGGGCACCGCTGCCTGGCACCAGCAGTTCGCCCTCGTGCTGCGCCTTGAGATCGCGAACGCCCGCCGCGACGTCGCCGGCCAGGACAGTGGTGCCGGCCCATTTCGGGTTCGTGAGGCTGGTCGATGCCACGTACTTGGGCCGGCTGTTCAGGGCGACGCCGATCGGCCTCCTGGCCATGTCGATCATGGTTCCCCACGAGCCGGCGAAGATCTCGTACGTCCGCCGGCCGAAGAGGAACGCGGCCGCACCGCCGTAGACCTGGTCGATATGGTCCCCGGTTTCGGTATCGACGAGGGGTGGAGCCCATCCGCCGCGGTCGAAGCCGCCTCT
>DATFVI010000154.1:0-5631 GCA_035260405.1 Candidatus Dormiibacterota bacterium | reverse complement strand
CGCAGCGTCTTCGGCGAGACCAGGCTCCCCTGCTTGTCGAGCCTGAAGTGCTGGTAGGCGGCCTCGATCGCCGACGTTCGGTGTGGCTCTGACTCCGCTAGACGACCCTGGATGACGCGCACTCTTGTCCGCATGTTGGCCCTCCATTTGGGCCAGGGACCACAAACAGACCTTTTATTACGGCAAGTTCCGGTCCGTTTCCCGGTCGTTTCCAATCGCGCGCCCATCGCCTTCCAAGAGCCTCGAAATAGATACGAAATCGACGCTTAGAAGGGTCGTGGAGCCCACGCCCGGATTCGAACCGGGGACCTTTTCCTTACCAAGGAAATGCTCTGCCACCTGAGCTACGTGGGCGGGCGCAGCCCAAAGATACTAGTGGGCGATGCATACTCGGCGCGAGAAACCTGATGCCGCTTACAGCTGACGAGCTGCTGGAACGGGCCAGGAGGCTGCTGATCCGCCTTCAACCGGAGCGGGCCGCCGCCGAACAGGCGCAGGGCGCTCTTTTGGTCGACATCCGGCCGAGCGAGCAACGCGCTCAAGGGGAAATCCCCGGTGCGACGGTGATCGACCGCAACGTCCTCGAGTGGAGGCTCGACCCGTCCTCGAAATGGAGAATCCCAGAGGTCAACAATCATCGGGTTCGGTTGATCGTGATCTGTGATCAGGGCTACTCGTCAAGTCTCGTGGCAGCCGAGTTGCATGAGCTCGGTCTCGTCAACGCAACGGACGTGATCGGTGGATTTCAGGCCTGGAAAGCGGCCGGCCTTCCGACGACGAACGACTAGATCCCGGACTCCACCTTCCCCGCTTCGGTGAGGATCTCCGCCTTCCCGCGGATCTTGATCGCCGCCGTCAGCTCGGTGAACTGCGCCACCAGAACCTCGCCGGCGTCGAGCCGCTCCGAATGGTGCGAGCGTGTGTCCTTGCCGCGGGTCAGGCCCATGATCACGACGCCGTCCTCGAGCGCCTTCACGACTATGTAGCGCCCGGTCGCGCTCCCCTCGAGCTCCATTCTCTCCCTCGCCCATTGCCGTTGGACTGCACCTTCGGCCTCACCATCTCCAACCTGGTGGCGGTCTGGCCGACCAGCTCGTCGATCTCAGCCGCTAGCGCCGGACCGGCGAGCACATGATAGCGATCGGCATTCACGATCACTTCGCGGCTCCCCACCACCACGTGGAGCACCACCTCGTCGGCGCCAGGGTGACGCGCGAGGACCGCCTCGAGCCGTTCCGCCAGCCCTGCGTCGCCGCTCGGGATGCGCACGTGGACCAGCTGGCGGCGGGCCACCGGCACGCATTCCGGGTCGTCCCACAGCCACGCCATGTCGGCCACGATCGACGCGGTCTCGACCTCCGGCTCCATGTCCGCCTCGGGCGGCGGGCTTCCGCTGGACCCGCTCGCGCGCGTGCTGCCGGCTCGCGCGTCCACCTTCCCCTGCACGACGAGCACCTTGTCCGGCTCGAACAGGAGGCGCGTCTGTTCGAAAACCCTTGGGAACAGCACCACGTCGACCGTCCCGGTCAGGTCTTCCAGCGTCGCGTAAGCCATGATCTGGCCCTTTCGCGTCACGACCCGGCGCACCTCGCGCACCAGGCCGGCGACACGCACCTCAGTATCCTGCAACGCGCTGGTCACCTCAACCGCCTGCGTGTCGGACAGCTTCGCCAGCTCGGCTGAGATCCGGCGCAACGGGTGGTCGCTCAGATACAGGCCGAGCAGCTCCTTCTCGAGCCGCAGCTTCTCCTCGCCCGGCATCGGCTTGATATCGACCGCCAGGCCGTAGTTGTTGACCTCCTCGTCGGCCGACCCGATGAGGTCGTAAAGGTTGGTCTGGCCCGCTTCGCGGTCCTTGCGGTCCCGCTCGGCACGGTTGATGTAGTGCTCGAGGACGGTCAGCAGCCAGGCGCGCTCCCCGAGCGTGTCGCAGGCGCCCGACTGCACCAGCGACTCCAGGACTCGCCGGTTGACGTCCTGGATCGCGGTCGTGCGCTCGCACAGGTCTTCCAGCGATTTGAACGGCCCGTCGGCGTCGCGCAGCGCAACGATGCTCTCCACCGCGTGCTGGCCGACGTTCTTGATGGCCGCGAGTCCGAACAGGATCCTTCCATCGCTCATCGAGAAATCGGCGCGCGAGTGATTGACGTCGGGAGCCACCACGTCGATGCCGCGGATCCGGCAGTCGACGATCGCCGTCGCCACGCGGTCCGCACTGCCCTCCATGTGGATCAGGAGCGCGGTCATGTACTCGAGCGGGTAGTTCGCCTTCAGGTAGGCGGTCTGGTATGCAATCAACCCGTAGGCGGCCGAGTGCGCCCGGTTGAATCCGTACTCGGCGAACTTCGCGATGCCGTCGAACAGCGCGTCCGCCGTGGTCTGCGAGATTCCGCGCTCGATCGCGCCTTCGATGAACTTCGTGCGCTGCTTGGCCATCTTGGGCTTGTCCTTCTTGCCCATCGCCGAACGGAGGATGTCGGCCTCGCTCATGGAGAACCCGGCCAGCTCGCGGGCGGCCATCATCACCTGCTCCTGGTAAATCATCACGCCGTACGTCTCGCGCAGGATCGGCTCGAGGCGCTCGTGCAGGTAGTCGATGGTCTCCCGACCCTGCTTGCGCGCGATGAAGGCCGGGATGTTCACCATCGGACCCGGGCGGAACAGTGCGACCGCGGCCGACACGTCCCCGAAGCTCTGCGGCCGCATGTCCATCAACATCCGGCGCATACCCGCACCCTCGAACTGGAACACGCCGTGAGTGTCCCCGCTGGCGATCAGCTCAAAGGTTTTTGCATCGTCCAACGGCAGGTGCTCGAGGTCGATCTCGATCCCCCTGGTTTCTTTGATGAGACGCATGGACGTGGCGATGATGTCGAGGTTCTGAAGGCCGAGGAAGTCGATCTTCAGCAGGCCGATGTCGCCGACAGCCTTCATGTCGTACTGCGTCACCACCGCCTCGCGCCCGGGGCCGAACTGCAGCGGGGTGTAGCGCACCAGCGGCTCGGGCGCGATCACCACACCCGCCGCGTGGGTGCTCACGTTGCGCGATACGCCCTCGAGTGTCCGAGCGACGTCGATCAGCCGCTTCTGCTCCTCGCTGCTCTCGTAAGCCTCGCGAAACTCCGCGACCTCTTTCATCGTGTCATCGAGGCTCTTCGAGCGGCCCTGCCACACCGGGACCAGCTTGGCCAGGCGATCGGTGTCGCGCAGCGGCACCTCCAGCACGCGGCCGACGTCGCGGATGGCGGCCTTCGACGCCATTGTTGTGAACGTGATGATCTGCGCCACGCGGTCTGACCCGTACTTCTCCGATACGTAGCGGATCACCTTCTCCCGACCCTCCACCGAGAAGTCGCAGTCGATGTCGGGCATCGACACGCGGTCGATGTTGAGGAAGCGCTCGAAGATCAGGCCGTGCTGGATCGGGTCGAGGTTGGTGATGCCGAGGCTGTACGAGACGAGGCTGCCGGCCGCGCTGCCGCGTCCGGGTCCCACGACGATGCCCTGCTTGCGCGCGAAGTTGTAGAAGTCCCAGACGATCAGGAAGTACGAGGCGTAGCCCGTCTGGCTGATCACCGAGAGCTCGGTCTCCGCCCGCTCCTTGACCACCGCGCTCGGCTCGCCGTACCGCCACTCGAGGCCCTCGAGCACCAGCTTGCGCAGGTACTGGTCAGGCTTCAGGCCGTCGGGAACATCGAACGGAGGCAGCAGGGTCTCTCCAAGCTTCAGCTTGAGGTTCACCATGTCCGCCACGTCGAGCGTGCTGGCCAGCGCGTCGGGCAAATCCGCGAACGCCGCGGTCATCTCCTCTGCGGTCTTCAGGTAGTTCTCCTGCGACGAAAAGCGCCAGCGGTTCGGGTCGTTGAAGCGCGCGCCCGTCTGCAGGCAGAGCAGCACGTCGTGAGCCTCTGAGTCGTGCCTGTGGACATAGTGGAGATCGTTGGTTGCGACCAGGCGCAGCCCGAATTCCTTTCCGAAGCCGGCCAGCGCCTCGTTGACCGCGTCCTGGCGGTCGATGCCGTGCCGCTGCACCTCGAGCAGGAATCGGTCCTTGCCAAACATGTCGCGGTACGCGGCCACCGATTCGCGAGCGCCGTCCAGGTCTCCATCGGTGATCCGGCTCGCGGCCTCACCCTGCAGGCAGCCGGACAGGGCGATCAGGCCCTTGCTGTGCTCGGCCAGGATCTCCTTGTCGATGCGGGGCTTGTAGTACATGCCCTCCATCTGGCCGACCGTGCAGAGCTTCATGAGGTTGAGATAACCGTCGTGGTCGGCGGCGAGGAGGGTCAGGTGGTTCGGGTCGCGGTCGACGCGTCCTTCGCGCAGCAGCCGCGAGCGAGGGGCGACGTAGACCTCGCAGCCGATGATCGGCTTGATACCGGCGTCCTTGCACGCTTTGTAGAAATGGATCGCCCCGTACATCACGCCGTGGTCCGTCATGGCCAGCGCAGGCATCTCGAGCTCTGCCGCGCGGCTGACCAGCGCGGGAATTCGGCTCGCCCCATCGAGCAGCGAATACTCGGTGTGGTTGTGGAGGTGGATGAACGTATTTGGGGCGTGCGGCATTCTTTAGGCTGGGTTGGCGGGACCCCTGGGATAGTCTACTGGCGTGAGGATGCCGCCCACCATCCGTCCCGCAACCCAGGACGACCAGCCCGCAATCCGGCGCGTGATTGCGGAAGTGCATCTACCTCGGATGAACCTTCAATGGCCGAACTTCGTGGTGGTCGAAGAGGACCGAGAGATCGTCGGTATGGGCCAGGTCAAGTCGCACCGCGACGGAAGCCGCGAACTGGCCTCGATCGCGGTTGTCCCCAAGCGGCAGGGCGACGGCGTCGGGACCGCGGTCATCGAGGCGCTCCTTGGGCGCGAGGTGCGCGCTGTGCTCCATCTGTCCTGCCGGCGCGAGCTCGAGACCTACTACGAGCGCTTCGGCTTCAAGCGTGTCGAGCAGGCCGAGTATCCGCCCTACTTCCGGCGCACGACCCGGATGGCCAACCTGATCACGCGTTTCTTTGGGATTCACCTGATCGTTATGCGCCGCCAGGCGGTGGGGTAGCCCGGCAGAGCCCCGCACGATTCACACCAATCGCTCGACCCTCATCGCCCGCCTTCTCCCATATGCCGGCAGAGGCCCGCCATCATCGCGGAGGGTCGTTCCAGGTGAGTCAGCTGTGAATAACGATATTGCCTCCGCCTAGCGTGATCTGGTTAGAGATCGTCCCAGCCTGGTGATACAGCGCGCCGGTCTGGTCGTAGACGCTGATCGCGAATCCGGGGCCACCCGACGCTCCGGTGCTGATGTCAACGCGGAAGGTGAAATTCGTGCCGCCGAGGCCGCTCACAGCCAGGCCGTTGCTCGGATCGATGACAGTGACGCTCGCCACTCCTCCAAAGCTGGTCGTGGTGGCGCTGAACGCAGCCCCACCGTCCTGCCACGAGGTGGACTTGACGACGTAGTCATATCCATCGGCGCCCCGGAACGTGTAGTTGGCCTGGCCCTGTGGAGTTGAAGTTCCCGACGCGTAGCGAACATTGAAGCCAAAGTTGCCGTGGCCGTTCTGGGACGAAATCGCGACCGGCAGGTTCAGGTAGCCAGGGTCGACGATCCACCCACCGCCGGTTGCAAAC
>DATFVI010000153.1:0-27890 GCA_035260405.1 Candidatus Dormiibacterota bacterium | reverse complement strand
ACGTGCCCTTGCCCCAGTCGACGACCATCCTCCAGCTCGGGCCGTGGCTGGACGGGAAGTCCGGGGCGGCGAGCGGTGTGTTGGCGTCGCCGCGGTCGGGCCGCGGGCCGTAGTCGAGACCTTTGACCTGCGCGAGGTTTTCGATCACGCGCTGGTGGACCTTGCCCCACGTCCACGCGGTCGGGTCCGAACCCAGCTGCTTGGTCAGCATGGAGACCGTGCTGGTGAAGGCGAGGCGCATCACGTCGGTCGCGGTGTTGGATGAGCCGCCGGATTTGAAGATGGCGTTGCTCGGGTCTGTGAGAGTCCACGCCTCGAGGTCCTGGCCGAGCGCGTCGTTGACCTCAGACCGCGCGACCTTGACGTCGCGCGAGTGCCAGTACGAATCAAAGGTCGCTGCGAGGTACGACTGCCAGAAGGTCCACCAGATGGTCGCGCCGGGCGAGTTGACCTCCATCCGGTAATCCCAGCTCGCCAGCAGGTCTTTCTCCGGCGAGGCGGGGATGGCGTTCAGAAGAATCGGAACGATCTCCGAGGCAAGGTAGTCGCGGGTGTCGGTCTGGAGGGCCATCATGCCGGCCGCGCTCAGCGTGGTGGCCTGGCTGAGCACGCGGTGTATCTCGTTGGCGCGATAGCCCGGATCGAAGAAGTTGGACGCAGTGCCGATGTAGTGCGGGTAGTCCGGCGTTACCTGGCGCTGGTTGGCGGACCAGATGATCCCGTCAGGCGGGTTGTATTTCTGCGGGATATTGTCGAACGGGATCGTCCCGGTGACGTCGTCCTCGCCGGTGCCGGGCATCGGCAGCCACGGTTGGCCCCCGGCGAACTGCGGGTAGTAGCCGGCCGAGATCAGGCCGATGTTCCCCTGGTCATCCGCGTACACGAAGTTGTGCGTCGGCGAGTACCAGCCGCGCAGCGCGTCACGGAACTGCTGATAGTTGCTCGCCTGGTCGACGCCGAGCAGGACGTCCAGGTCCTGCGACGGGATATCGCCCGCCCACCAGACCGAGGTGGTCTGACCGCGTTCGGTGATGACCGGGCCGTGCACGCTCATGTTGACCACGAGATGGTCGGTCGGGCCGCCCAGCACCGGGATGTCGTAGCTGACGGTCTTGTAGGTCTGCCAGGCGTTCCGCCAGAGGTACTGACCCGGGTGGGCGGCGTCCTCGTGCTCAAGGTAGAAGAACGTCTGCTGGTTCTGCGCGTCGGTGAGGCTCCAGGAGATGTGCTGGTTGTGTCCGATTAAGACGACGGGGGTGCCCGGGATGCTGACGCCGCTCACGTGGTAGCTCGGCGAGTCCATGGTGAGCTGGTACCAGATCGCGGGCAGGGTCAGATGAAGGTGCGGGTCGCCTGCCATCAGGGCTCCGCCGCTCGAGCTGCGCGACCCGGCGACTGCCCAGTTGTTGCTATCGCCTCCGGTCGCGATCAACCCCGCGGGGAGCGAGGCGAGGCGCTGGTACGCATCGGCGGCTGCGACCGCCTCGCTGTCCGTGACCTGGGAGAAGGCCGCGATCGGGGCCGGCGTGGCGCCGGGCGGGTACGGCCCTGGGTCGTATGGGGATTGAGGATTCGGTGGAATGACGGGGAACCACTGCGCCGTGAGATCCGCTCCGAGGGATTTCTGGAGCAGCGCCATCACCAGCGGCGTATCCGTGAAGTTGAGGGTCTGAGTCATGTCGCCCTTCACGATCAGGGAGTCGACGGGCGTCCACGGTTTGGGTTGATAGCCGAGCAGCGCGAACATCGCGGGAAGCTGGTGGTTGGTCTCCGCCTCGCTGATCCGGTCGTTCACGCCTTGCGCGTATGCGGTGCCGGCGTCGCGCGATCGCCTGGACGCAGCGGTCCATTCGACCTGCGCCGTGCGGAGCAACCCGAGCTGCAGCTCGAAGCGATCGCTGTCGAGCGCGGCCTTGCCCACCACCTCCGAAAGGCGCCCCTCGCCCTGCCTGCGCAGCAGGTCCATCTGGAACAGGCGGAACCGCGCGTGCATGTACCCGGTCGCAAGAAAAAGGTCGTGGTCGGTCTGCGCCACGATGTGGCTGGTCCCGTCCGCTTCGAGCGCGACGTTGACCGGCTTGTCGAGCCCGGCCAGGCGCAACGTCTGGCTGCCGATCGCGGCGTCGGCGGCCATCGTCCAGGCGCCGGTCACGGGGTTGAAGGCGGGACCGAGCGCTGGAAGCGGGCCGGCGCCGGCAAACGCGGCGTAGAGCACTGCCGCGCTCACGATGAGGGCGGCGAGCACGTTGAGCGCGCTGCGGCCCCGGCTGGTCCCGCCTGATCCGCGGTCCGCCTCGACCCGAGGTCGCCGCACAGACGTTTGTCTCTTTGCAGGGGATTCGATCGCGGGGTCGAACGTCACTGCGGGAAGTTTGAGGTAAGCGGCTCTAAAGATGGCTCCTTCGCCCGCGTGGGTACTACTCTTTACAGCCGGGCCCAGGGGTAAGGGAGAAATTTTTCCGGGCCAAAGGAATAATCGGTGCAGCCAGGCATCGTTGGGTTGAGGGGGGCGATAACCGCCGCCTGGGAGGAGGATCTCCGCGCCGTGCGCGAGGATCGGTACGACACGGCGGCGGGGAAGGAAGCGCTGGCGTTCATCCAGCGCTGCTACTCGCTCGTGTCCGATTTGCGCGCGCCGATTCAGAAGGCGTGGGGCTCGGGCGGGCACGTCCACGTGGCGGACAGCGCTGCCGTGACGGGTCCGGGACCGCGCGTTTCTCAGACGCGGATAAAGCTCCGCAACCATGGCGAGATTGTGGTGGTCGAGGCCTTCAGCTACGCCGATGGATCAGCCAGGCACAACCCGTCGCTCGGCCTGGACCGCGAGATCAGGGTGGTTGGGACGGGCTCTCTTGGTTTCGTGCAGCAGCTCTACCGGTTGGCGGTTGACTTTTTGCAGGTGGCGCTGAACCTGGATCTCGGGCTCGGCGGGTCTTCATGGCTCTACGAGCAAGCCGTGGCGAACCACTTCATGGCCACCGGGACGTGGCCGGCCGTGGGAGATGTGTACCAGCGGGTCACGCGGGAGTTCGCCGTGGAGGACAGCTTTGAACGCGTGGTCGCGATGTTCGGACCGGTACCGGATGGCAGCGAACCCAACGGGCACAACGGGTCCGCCGGTGCCGCCGCCGCCGGCGCCGTGGTGGCGCTTTCGGTGGAGCAGCTGCACCGCTGTCGTAACACCCAGGGCGACCTCGAGAATTTTGTGCAGGCGGTGCGCATGGCGGTGACCGCTGACCAGGAGAACCGCCAGCTGACGAGCGAAGAGGTGGCTCGGGAATTGACGCTCGAGGAGCTGTCTGTTGTCAAGTTGGGCCGGTTGCTCGCGGCGTCGCCGGAGGTGTGCCGCGAAGGTGAGTTTGCCCTCGACTTTGCAGTCTGGAGCGTGCTGCCTTCCTACAACGTGCACTTCTTCCGGCGCGCCCACACGATCGACGAGTACGTGGTGGTTTCCGCTCGGATTGGTGCGAAGTCCGACCCGGATTCTGTGCGTGGGTCGCGGCCTCCTACGCCGATCGGCGTCGAGACGGCGACCAGCCTGCCGGATGGGATCGTCACGTTCTTGATGACGGACGTGGTGGAGTCGACCGCGCTGTGGATCCAGGGCCGCGCGCAGATGTATTCGGTGATGCGGCGGCACGACCAGCTGCTGACCGCCGCGATCGAATCGAGCGGCGGGATTGTTTTGAAGGAACGCGGCGAGGGAGACAGCTTTTTCGCCGTCTTCTTGCGAGCCACGGATGCAGTGGTCGCGGCGCTGGATGCGCAGCGGGCGATCCTCGCGGAGCCGTGGGGAGAGTCGATTCGGATCAGCGTTCGGATGGCCATCCTCACGGGCGAGGCGGACGCGCAGGACCGCGACTATCGATCGCCCGCCGTCAATCGCTGCGCCAAGCTGCGGCGGCGTGCGGTGGGGAGCCAGGTGCTGGTTTCGGAGAGCACCTACTCGATCGTGGCGGACATCCTGCGCGACGATGTGCGGCTGGTGAGCATCGGCGAGCGCCGGCTCGAGGGGCATGAGAGGCCTGAGGAGATCTACGTGCTTTCGCACCCCGAGGTGGCTCTGGAAACGATGGTCGCCGAAGACGAAGTGGTCGCTTAGGGGAAGCTATTGGGGTCGGGCGGGGTTGAAGTTGATTCGATGGAAAGGGTGAAGACGCCAGGTTCTGCGGCTGGGGCTGCCGGGGCGGCGGGGGTCGTCGGGGCCCCGGGGGCGAGCCGGCTCGGGGTTGATCGATTCTCTGTCATCCTCGTGGCGGTCGCGGCCACCATGTGGGCGTCGGACGCGTACTTCCGAAACCAGCTGGTGCAGCATCTGAGCTCGCCCGAGATCGTGGTTGCCGAAGACGGGCTGGTGATGCTGTTCCTGCTCCCGGTTTTGTACCGGAACCGCCGCGAGCTGTCGTTCCTCGGCGCGCGGGGTTGGCTGGCTGTGTTGATCATCGCCGCGGGGGCTCAGGCGCTGGCGACGATCCTGTTCACCGCATCGTTCTCGATCGCCGCTCAGCACCAGCTGTTCGCGGAGACGTTCGTGCTGCAGCAGACGCAGCCGCTGATCGCCATCGTGCTGGCGTGGATCGTGCTGGGGGAGCGGCGACGGCCGTGGTTCTGGCCGGCGGCGGTGGTGGCTGTCGCTGCCGTATACATGGTGCTTTTTGCGTCTGACCCGCTCTCGCCGGTGACGGCGTTGCGGAATGGGCGGCTCGAGGTGGGGTTGCTTGCTTTGGGGGCGGCTTTCCTGTGGGGCTCTGGCACGGTGCTGGGTCGCTTTGCCTTGGGCTCGATTTCTTTCTGGAGCATGACCGCGCTGCGGTTCACGCTGGCGTTCCCGGTGCTGGTGGTGGTGGTCCTGGCGCAAAGCGGGGTGGGCGGGTTTGGACACTATCGGGTTTCCGACTTCGTGCCGAACCTGCTTGCCATTGCCATCGTTCCTGGGCTGCTGGCGTTGCTGTTGTATTACCGGGCTTTGTCTAAGACGCCTGCCTCGCTGGCCACGATTGCTGAGATGGCTTACCCGGTGGCGGCGACATTGATCGCGTCGGCGCCTCCGCCCTGGGGCTTCAACCAGCCGCTGTACGGGCTGCAGATTGTCGGGACGGTGCTGTTGATGGTCGTGATCGTCGGGCTGAACTGGTCGAAGGAAAAGGCGCCGCCGGTGATGGTGGTGGGGAGTCTCAAGCCGGCGGAGGGGTAGTTTTGCGGGCGGGCGTCTAGCGTGCGGGAGGGGAGACTTTAGCTTTTGGCACAGTGCACCGAGGGCCCTCCCTCCTCCACCGGGCCGTCCCTCCCCCGCCGGCCAACCTGATCCAGCGTAGCGCTCGTGTCAACCCTGCCCGTTAAGACCCGCGGCTAAGCCCACAGTTGCTGTGCGCGCACTCCCAGGCCGTGCGCCACGGCGGTGAATGCGTCTCGCTGCTCGAGCCGCTCGGGGCCGAAGGTCGTGGCCAGGTCGGCGCGAAAGGCGGGGATGTAGGCCGAGCCGCCGGTCAGCAGCACGCGGCCGACGTCCTTTGAAGCGACGTTCGCGGCTGTTAGGGCGCGGCCGATCGCGTCGCGCACCAAATCGAGCTCGGGCCGGATCATTGCTTCGAAGGCGGAGCGCCGGAGCGTCACGGCGAGGCCGAGCGGCCGGAAGCGAAGCTCGGTTTCTTGAGAGCTTGAGAGGGCGATCTTCGCGGTTTCGATCGCTTTGTAGAAGTCGTAAGCCTGGCCGTCGTAGAGAAGCGCGCGGACCAGGTCGGCCTGCGTTCCGCCGATCCGGGTGAGGATAGAGGGGATGCCGGGGTCGGCCATCAGCAGGCGCACGGAGCTGGACGTGCGGAGCTCTTTGAAAAGCCAGCTCGGCAGCGTGTCGAGTCCGAGCGCCGGTCCGACGCTGGTCTCGAAGAGCACTCCATCGAGGATCTCGCCGCCCACGGCGACCCCGGCTGTGCTCGTGATCGTGGGTTCGCCGGTGCGCGAGTCCATCACCGCGACGTCAAAGGTGCCGCCGCCAAAGTCCACGGCAATCTCGACTCCGTGGTGGGTGGCCTCGCCGATGACAGCGGCGGTCGGCTCGGGTAGAAAGGCGATCTGCTCGAAGCCGGCGCTGTGGGCGGCTTCCTCGAGCCTTGTGAACGCCGCTTCGTCCGACTCCTGGCGGTTGGCCGGGTCCGCGCCCGCGAAGACGACGGGATGGCCGAGCACGACTGATTTGACAGATTGGTTTGCTGCCTGGTCAGCTTCTGCTTTCAAGCGCCTCAGCACTACGCTGACCAGGGCGCCGACGCTGAAATCGGTTGCCCAGCTGTTGGTGCCCACGAAACCGAGCTTCGCGAGCTCGTGCTTCACACCCGCGAGAAGCCTCGCGTCGCTGCATCCGCCGCCCTTGCGGTACTGGTGGCAGTCGGTGTCCCAGCCGTAAGGCGCGAGCGGGCATTTCCAGCAATCGGTCTTCTCGTGGCCCGACTTGAGGAAGGTCGTGACTGCCTCGTCACCAGCAGATTGGCGGCCGGAGCGATGGAGGTAGACGAAGGAGGGGAGGGTCATCGCGGCCCTAGATGCGCCAAGGGGTACGACTTCCACTCGATCCGTGTAGGCAATGGAGATCGCGCTGTTGCTGGTGCCAAAGTCGATGCCGTACCCGAGTGGACGAGCGGTCGAGGTCACATCGGGACTATAAATGTCGTCCTGTTGGGCTCACTCGGTTTGAATTTGGGGTGGTTGCATGGCTGAATACGGAGCGTCGGTGGAAACCACGGCTTCGCCGGAGCAGGTCTGGAGAATCTGGTCGGACATGTCCACGTGGGGCGACTGGAACCCCAACGTATCGACGATGAACTGGTCCGGCGGCTTCGTGCAGGGCAGCCGGGGGGTCATGAATACCAAGGCGGGGCAGCATCACCCGATGACGCTGGCCGAGGTACAGCCGGGTCGGTTCTTTGCGCTCGAGACTACCGTCGTGCCGTTGACCAGGTTTCGGTTCAACTGCCGGGTTGAGGCAGGGGTCGGGGGCGGGACACGTATTAGCCAGATGGTCGAAGTGAAGGGTCTGCTCGGACCATTGGTTCAGGGCATGATGGGCCCGCAGGTGTCGAAAGAGTTCCCGACGCTGCTCGCGAACCTCGCTCGAAAGGCGGAAACGGGTTAGTTCTGCTCCGTCGCCCGCATTGAGGCGAGACGCCCGAGCGCTGCGCTGACTGCCTCGGCTTCACCTGGCTCGAGGCGAGTGCCAAGGTTGCGGTCCAGGCTGCGTAGGAAGATCGCGTGCGCTTTTTCGTAGGCGGTTTTGCCCTTGTCGGTCAGGTGGGCGTAGACGCCACGACCGTCGCTCGGGCAAGAGTGGCGGTCGATCAGGCCGGCCTTGACCATCTGGTTCAGGCGCCGTGAAGCCCCGCTGTCCGTGATGCCCTCGATGCGCGCGAGGTCCTGGAAGCGCAGCATCTCGTTGGGCGCTTGGCGAAGGTGGGCGAGGACCTCGTACCAGCCGAGGTTGATGCCCGCTTTTGGGAGCATTTCTTTCTCGATCGCGCTCGTCATCGTGGCGTGGGCGCGGGAGATGCCTTCCCACAGCTCAACGGCTTTGGCGCCGCTTAGCTTTGCCACGGGGTAATCCTATTCATTGGCACACGCATTAAATAGACGCGCGGCGTAGGGGGGACCGTTTCAGCCCCCCTTCTGCCTGCCGGTTATTGAGCCTGCGCCAGCTCTCCGACCTTGACTACGATCTCGGCGTCGATTTCGAGCTTGATGGTGTTGCTCGCGAACGGCACAGTGCCCGCAAGTCCATCAAAGTTGAGGCCCCAGTCCTTGCGGTTGAGCTGGCCACGCGCGCTGATGCCGACGCGCTCCTTGCCGCCGAAGGGGTCGGGCAGGCGGCCCTCGATGGTGGCTTCGAGTGTCAGTGGCTTGGTGACGTCCTTGACCGTAAGGTCGCCATTGACGCGGAAGTTCTCTTCGTCGACAGGCTCGATGCTGGTGATCTTGTAGGTCATGTACGGGTACTTCTCCACGTCGAAGAAGTCCGCACTGCGTAGGTGACCGTCTCTCTGGGCGCTTTGGGATTCGAGGCTGTTGACCTCGACCTTCACTTCACCGCGAGCTTTGGTGTAGTCATCGTCCGCGCCCTCGAATCCGCCCTCAAACTTGTTGAACTGACCGTGGACGGTGGTCACCGCCAGGTGCTTGGCTGTGAAACCCAGACGCGTATGTGCCTGATCGATTTCGTATTTGACCATGTGGTCCTCCTTTTGGGGAATTTTCCTGCCACCTAGTACTTGCTTGCGCAGGCAACTATTCCAAGGAGAGGTTTGGGGGATGGTTCGCGGGCCTACTTGGTCCGGCGGGGCGACTGGGCGCCCTTAACAGGCGGGATTGACACGGGCGGTACGCTGGATTCGGTTGGCCGGCGGGGGAGGACGGCCTGGGAGGAGGGAGGGCCCTCGGTTACGTGCGCCCTAGGCCGAGTGGGTGCCGGCCGCGGTCCTCGCGAGAAACGCGTTGCGGGACTCTCGCCAGCTGACCGCGATCCCGGCGAGCATGGCACCGAGGAAGATGGCCAGGGCTGCGGTGAACAGGATTGGCCCGAGCTTGCCCGAGGCGAGCGCCGGTCCGAGTGGAGCCCAGTCGACCGTGGCCGCAGCGTTGAGCCAGGCGATGAGGCCTGCGCCGAACGCGATTAGAGCCAGTGTCCAGCGCTTCTCCGATTGGGACATTTGGCTGAGATCAAGGCGGCGCTGGCGCGGCGCGACCGGGGTCCGCGCGATCCAGGCGAGTAGGGCAAACCAGAAGAGGAGCATCACTAGACCGACGGCTAGTGCCACTTTCGGGTAAGCCGTTTGGTCGATTGGCGAGAGGTCGGAGGATCCCGCCCATGCAGCCATCGGAAGGGCCCAGATCACGCTTGTGATGGCGGCGGCGCCGGTCCTGCCGTAGTGATCGACGAGTCTGGTCATAGCGGGAACTTCTCCTCCAAGTACTGCTCGAACGTGATCTTGGCATCCTGGTCACCCAGACGTTCAATTGATCCTGATCGTCGTTAGTTAAAGACGCTGGGAGTGCCGACCTCGTAGACTGATGTTCTCGGCCGGCTATGCTGGCCCGCTCCGCTCGGGTCCTCTCTCGCCGTCACGGTAACGGTGTCCTGATCGTCGCGATTCAAATACGAACCCAGAGAGGGATCAGGAGAATACGTTGCCAGTAATCGCAGAAGCGGGCGTGAGCCCGCGCACTTTCGGCTCTTTCGCAGAAGCGGGTGTAAGCCCGCGCCTGCTCGCGGCCCTGTCTAAACAAGGCATTTCTGAACCCGTAGAGGTCCAGGCGGAGGCCATTCCGGCGCTGCTCGCGGGTCGGGACGTGGTCATGGAAGCGCAGACCGGATCGGGCAAGACGCTCGCCTATCTAATTCCTCTGATTGAGAAACTCCCGCGCGGCGGGGCAGGCCCGCGAGCGTTGATCGTCACTCCGACCCGCGAACTCGCTTTGCAAGTCGAGAAGGTGCTTCGCACCCTCGCACCTGACCTTCGCACGACGGTGCTTTACGGCGGGGTCGGGTACGCGACGCAGCGGCTCGCTTTGAAGCACGGTGTCGATGTGGTTGTGGGTACACCAGGGCGGATCATCGACCTGCTGGGCCAGGGGAAGCTCTCGCTGTCACGCATCGAGTACCTCGTGCTCGACGAGGCGGACGAGATGCTCGACGCGGGTTTCGCCCCGTCAGTCGAAAAGATCCTTGGGCTGACCTACGAACCGCAAACGGTGCTTGCCTCCGCCACCATGCCCAGTTGGGTGACCACGATGGTCGCCAAGCACACGCATGAGCCGGTGCAGGTCCGCCTCGAGTCAGACCATGCAGATCGCTTGGAGCACGGGTTGCTCCGAGTAGACCGCGAAAACAAGCTGACGACGTTAAGCCGTTTGCTGCGCCGCCACAAGGGCAGCGCGATCATCTTTGGCCGGACCAAACACGGTGTGAAGAAGCTGAACCACAGCCTCCGGCAGATGGGCCACAACTCGGTCGAGCTGCAGGGCGACCTGTCACAACTCACGCGTGATCGGGCGATGAACTCGTTTCGCGAGGGTCGCAGTCAGATCCTGGTCGCCACGAACGTGGCGGCGCGAGGCATCGACGTGGTGAACGTCGGGTTGGTCGTGAATTTCGAGCTCCCCGACTCAGCGCATTGGCTAACCCACCGCGTCGGCCGCACCGCGCGAATGGGCGAGCTGGGTCGCGCGCTTACGTTCGTCACTCCGGAGGACGAACCCGCGTGGGTGAAGCTCAGCCGCCAGGGGGCTCCGGAAATCCGCGAGATCGACACCAACCAGCTCCTCGATGAAGGTAGCTGGATCTACCGTGAGGGGCGCCCGATGCGGTCGGGTCCTGCCACGGCAGCACCGCGATTCAACCGGAGCCGTGGGCGCACGAACAGCAAATGGCGGTCGAGGCGCTCGGCCTAGGCTAAGCGCCGATCTGCTCGCCGAAGAACTTCATGACCCGAGCCCATGAGTCTTCGGCGGCAGCTTCGTTGTAGGACGTGGCCTGTTCGTTGAAAAACGAGTGGTGCGCATAGGGGTAGATCTTGATGTCGTGCGCGATCTGTGTCTGGTCGAGCGCTCTTTCCAGGGCGCGTCCTGAGTTCGCCGTGAAATCCTGGGCGGGGTAGGATCCGACTACAGCGCATAAGCGACTGACCACGTCGAGGGGACGTGGATTAGCTGCGTAGAACGGAGCGATGGCCTTGAGCCGCGAGTCGGTACAGGCCCACGCGATCGCGAATCCGCCGCCCATGCAGAACCCGATCGCTCCGAGGCGCTTGGCATCGACGGTGCGATCCTTCGCAAGATAGGTCAGGGCCGCCTTGAGGTCGCCCACACCGTACCGATTGACTGAGCCGAGAAGCATCCCGCCCATATACCTCGCCATGCATACCGCACGATTCCGATCCGAGAACAGGTCCACCGCGAGGGCGACGTATCCGGCTTTGGCGAAGCGCCGCGCAACATCCTTGATGTTGTCGTTGAGTCCATATGCCTCGTGGATAACGATCACGCCTGGATGAGGACCCGCTCCATCCGCTGCAGCGAAGTAGCCGCCTCCCTTCAACTCGGTGCGGGCGATGTCTCGGGTCTGCATCGGCAAGACAAGATCGTAGAGGAGGGCCAAAGGTGGGCGGTATCATCAACACTCGACTAGGCGTTCCGTGGGGCCGTGGCGCAGTTGGGAGCGCGTCTGACTGGCAGTCAGAAGGTCAGGGGTTCGAATCCCCTCGGCTCCACCACTGTCCTGTCTCAGGACATCGAGGACACCTGTTGCAAGACATTGTGCACAGGCCAGCGGCCTCCGAGACCGTAGTAGTTTCGATTTCGCTCGAGAGTGAGCGCCCTGAGGAGCTCGCCGTCCTCGGTGACGATGCGGACGTCAGCGTCGGCGATGAGAAGGAGCACCTTCCTGTTCTTGTGCGCGTCACCAACGCGAATGTGCCGGAGCGTGCTGAGGTAGCGCAGGGTGACCCCGCCGAAGCGATCGATTTTGTCGCGGCGGACGGGGTGGTCGACGGGCGCTGGCTGGTTGAGGGGCTTGGCTTTGATCAGTGCGTTGAAGACCACCGACGGGGTCTGCCGGTTAAGGGCGCGGTGCGGTCTGACGTTGTTGTAGTAGGCGCGGAAGATGTCGAGCTGGTGCTGCAGCTCGGCCAGCGACCTGGCCGGCCGCTGCTTCTTGAGGAAGCGCTTTAGGGTCTGGTGAAAGCGTTCGACCTTGCCGCAGGTCTGCGGGTGGTAGGCAGTGGAGTGTTTGGGGACGATGCCCAGGCGTTCGAGCTCCAGCTCGAGAATGACTTTGCCTCCTCGCTGTCGCCCGGTGAAGACGGCCCCGTTGTCGGTGAGGAGGGAAGCGGGCAGTCCGAACGTATTCGCAGCGGCATGGAACACGTGGGCGACGTCGTGACCCTTGACGGTGCGAAAGCAGTAGGAGGCGAGGGCGACTCGAGAGCAGTCGTCGAGGAAGTTCAAGATCTCGACCGGACTGCCGTCGGCCAGCGTCCAGGGCGTGGAGTCGGCCTGCCAGGTTTCATTGGGCAGCTTGGCCGCAAAGCGAATAAAGGAAGACTTGGGCCGTTTCTGGGGCTGAGGTGTAATCAGGCCCTTGCGCTTGAGGATCCGCCAGATGGTGGCCACTGATGGCGGCTCGCTGACCTTCTTGGAGAGGTGGAAGTGGATGGTGTGCGGGCCGGCGTCATGGCCGGCAGCGGCCAGCTCGCAGCGCAGCTTGATGATCAGCTTTTGGACTTTGGCCTCGACCTGGTGGGAGCACGACCGAGGTCGTCGCGAGCGCGGCTCTAAGGACGCGTACCCGCCCTTTTCAAATCTCTCGAGCAGCTTGTAGATCCAGCTGCGGGACACCTTGTGGGTCCGAGCAAGCTCGCTGGGGCTTCGGTGTTCTACGACGATGGCCTCGACGATGTAGCGACCCCGGTTGGACATGGACCACCTCCGAGATTGGTGGTGTCCACTATGTCTTGCGACATCTGTCCACTATGTGGTGAAACCACACACCCTCGGCTCCACCACTATCCTGAGCTTAGGCACCTTCCAGCATGCCATCCGACCCTCTGTTTGCATGGCAACGGAGCCCATACCTGAGCATGGCGACTTTCGCGAGCGATGCGAGTAAACCGTCACCATGGGGACTGAGGGGATTTGGCGCCTAGCGAGTCCGGCCGCAGTGCGCGGCGACGTCGACCCGAGTTTCGCACCTCGTTGGTTGTCAAATGAGTGAAAGCGCGGGATCGATCATCCGGCACCGGATATTGATCGTTGACGATGCGCAAGACAACGTCGACATGCTGGAGGCGTTCCTCGCAGATGAGGCGAGCTCGATCAAGAGCCTCACCGATTCGAATCAGGTCGAGCGCGCGTTCGCTGAATTTGAACCGGACATCGTTCTGTTGGACCTCCATATGCCGGCGCCGGACGGTCTCGAAATCCTGAGGAATCTGCGGAGCGCTCGCGAGAGCCTCGGCTTTCTTCCAGTGATCGTGCTCACAGGTGATATGGGTAGGACCGCCCGGAACAGCGCGCTGCTTCTCGGTGCGGATGACTTCTTGACCAAGCCCCTCGATCGCCAGGAGGTAGTTCTTCGAGTGCGCAACCTGCTGCGCACACGTCGTCTCTACGTCGAGCTCGCTGAAGCCAACCGAGCCCTGGAACAGAAGCTGCACTGAGCCCGTCCATCGGGGCGAGATGTAGCGAGGCTAGCCGATTGTTAGCCAGAGAGCTGACTCATGAGACGGTCATGCAATCAGGCGCGGGGGCCCCTGGGCGTTCGTAGGGTGAAGCTCTAGGCCCGCGGTGGCAGACTTGACAGCGTGTTTGCGAGCTCGAACTATCCACCAGACCTCAGGGCCGCCGAACGTTTCATCGCGGAGATGCGCCACGGCACGCTGATCGCCTCAACCGCAGACGGTTACCCGCAGGTCAGCATCCTGCCATTCGTCAAAACCGGCGATCTCATCGAGCTGCACTGCGTCCAGGCCGACCCGACGTTCGATGCGGTCCGCGCCGCAACGCGCGTCACATTTTTCGTCTCCGACTTTCTTGCCTGGTCGCCCCACAACTGGGTGGATGAACGCGACGCGGGTCGCGCCACTCTCAATTTCCGAGCCGTGGCTTTCGAATGCGACGTGGAACAGACCTCGACGGACCCCGATGACGTTGCGGGCGCCCTCAGCCGGCTGCTGGCAGCGTACGAGCCGGGCGCTTCGTACGAGCCGGTCAAAACGGGCGACTTCTACGGCCCACGCCTGCGCCGGCTCGCCACCATGCGCTTGCGCGTGGTGCGGACACATATCAAGTTCAAGACTGGGCCAGCCGGGACCGCGGAGACCAAGCGTCGCGTGGCCGACCGGCTTCGCGAGCGGGCCCAGCCGGGCGACCGCCGCGCTGCCGACGTTATCGACGCCTCGCTCCCCTAGGCGGCGGCGGGCTTGGGTGCTGGGAACAGCTGGAGAAAGCGTTCGACCGCGGTGCGGCTCCCCTCGATCTCAATATCGCCCGCACGCAACGCCTCGCCGAGGTGGCGCCTATGCCACAGCACCGCGGACAGGCTGCTGGTATCCGTCTCGATCACAGCGTCTGGGTGCTCGCCGCCACCTCTTTTGATCTCGAGGCGCCTCCCGCTGACGCGCGCGAGAAAGCGGTGTTCCCCAAGCCGGAGCTCACAGCTCGCTTTGAAGCCGCCGGCGGCGGTCGGGTCGAACAGGGTCTTGAGCGCCAGCACAAACGCATCGATCCCAAGTGGTCCCGCGCCCGATGGGAACGGAGCGCGGCTGCCCCAGCGCCCGAGCGCCACCACGACTGGCTCGAGCTCGCGACCCCACTCCGTCAGCTCGTAAACACGAGATCCCGCCGGTGGAGGCAGCGTGCGCCTCACGACCACGCCGGCTTGCTCCAAATCTCGCAGGCGCTCTGTGAGCACGTCCGGGCCCGAGCCAGGCAAAGCCTTCCGAAGATCCGTGAACCGTTTCGGCCCGAGCACCAGCTCGCGTACGACCAGCACGGCCCACCGCTCACCCACCACGTCGAGCGCGCGCGCAATTCCGCAGGGATCCCCATACGTGCGCCGGTCTGACATCGACCCAGTCATTGTAGTTGGATTAACCAACCGTATGGTAGGTATTCCAATTGCCACGCCTCAAGGGGGTGGGGGCGTGAGTTCCAAAGACCTGTCGGAGGTGACAACGAATGAGCGAACGTGACCTGTACCCGGCCGGCGTTCCCTGCTGGGTCGAAACATTGCAGCCCGACGTGGAGGCTGCCCTGAACTTCTACGGATCGGTCTTCGGGTGGGAATTCGCGGGCCCTGGCGCCATACCGGGCGATCCACCGGGCCGGTACTTCGTCGGGCGGTTGAAAGGACGCGACGTCGCAGGCGTCGGTTCGCTGCCGGGCCCCGCATGCCAACCCTCGTGGGCGACGTACGTGCGCGTCGATGACGTCGACGACACAATCGAAAGGGCGAAGCGCGCGCGCGGCAGAGTGCTCGATGGCCCTGTCGACGCGCCGCCCGCGGGCCGCCTAGCGGTGCTCGCAGACCCCTCGGGTGCAGCCGTCGGCGTATGGCAGGCCGGCACCCGCGAAGGAGCCCAGCTGATCAACGAGCCGAGCGCATGGGCGATGAGCACACTTCATACGGCCGACACACACGAGGCGAAGGAGTTCTACCGCGCTGTGTTCGGCTGGGAGCCGGAACAGTTCGGACCAGTCACGCTATGGCGGCTGCCGGGTTACGTCGGTGGCGAACCGAAGCAGCCGGTGCCGCGCGACGTCGTGGGCGTCATGGCACCCATTCCGGCGAGCGCGAATGGCGCCGCCGCGCAACCGCGTTGGAGCGTGGATTTCTGGATCGCTGACGCGGACGCCGCGGCCGCTCGAGCGGCGGAAGTCGGCGGGACGGTCGTCGTCCACCCACACGACACGCCTGGATTCAGAAATGCGCTGATCGCGGATCCCCAGGGCGCCGTGTTCTCGATCAGCCAGCTCGTCATGCCTCATTGAAGAGGGAACGGCGGCTGCCACCAGTGAGGTAGGTCATCCACCTCGATGGCCGTCACCCATTTGACCCACCAGAAACCTCGACCCTCGGGCACGATCAAGCGCGCTGGAAATCCGTGGCCCGCGTCAAGCTCCCGGCCGCCGGCGCGAGTCGCGAGCAGCAACGTGCGCGCGCGATCAACTGGAAAGCGGCGGTCGTAACCAGTGGAAGACACCACACGAATCGACCCGCCATCGGGCTGTCCGATCAGGCGATCCAACCGCACGCCCGCCCACTCCTGCGTCGAGTAGAAACCGCCCGTGCAGTCCAGCGTCGCGGTCATCCGGTCGTCGAAAACGAAGATCTCGTCGTACGACCACGAGCGTCCGCCTGCTCGCAGCCGCCAGACCGACGGGTCAACGACCGGAATCGCGTCGAACAGCCACGAGCTCACAGGCATCAATCTCGGCTCAAACGAGCCGGCCTCGTACGAGCCGGTGAAGCGGCGCACCGCACCAGGCGCGCCTGTCGCCTTGACCACGAGCTCGCTCGCCCCATAGGCAAGGGCCGCCCCTGCCACCACAACCCCTCCGCGCAGCACGTTTCGCCGCGAGAGATCGGTCGCGCGCACGCGGACGCGGCGCGCAACCACGTGCCAGATCGCAAACGGCACCGCCGCAATCGCCGCTCCGACATGAAAGTCCATCGCTGTCAGCGGGCCGATGTAGACGAGCACGCCGGTTGAGTGCAGCAGGCCTGCCACCAGAGACACGATCACGAGCACCCCGAAAAGCACCGACGCCCACCGCCCCGGCTGCGGCCGGCGCAGCCCGCGCCGCGCGATCATCGACTTCCAGGGGAGCAGCGCGAGGATCGCAAACCCGCCCCCCGCATGAAGCACCAACGACCACCGCGCCGGCGCGGTCGCATAGGCGAACGCGACCCACCCGGTGAGAAACGCGACGGCTAGCAGAGCGAGCAGCGCGAGGTTCGTGCGCGCCCCACGAGCGATCGCCACCGGCCCCCGAGCAGGATCCAAAAAGCTCACAGGCGGAGCCTACGGCCGGCTACGTCCCCCTGCAAATACCGCCTGTTAAGGTCCAACCCTCCAACCCTCTAACCCTCCAACCCTCCAACCCTCCTAACGCGGTGGCGGCAGCGACACCAGCACCGACGCGGCCGCGAGCACCACGAGCAGTGCGGCCAGCTCCCACCGATGCCGCGCCCGCCAGGCGAAGAACAGCGCGACCGCCACGAGCGGCAGCTTGACGAGGAGGCTGACGCCATAAGCCGTCGTCACGAGCTCGAGCGGAGATGCGAAATGAACCACCGCCAGCGCGGCCCCGCTCACGGCGAGCAGGCCCACCGACCAGCCGGCCAATCGCCCGAATCCCCCCGACGGAGCGATCACAAACGCAGCCACACCGCCCACCCACAAGCCCATCGCGGCCACATGCAGCGCGTTCAACACGAGCCCCAACGGCTGCGGCAGCGCCGGCACACCGTGCGCCGCGGTCGCATCCACGACGGCCAGCAAAACACCCAGCGCGGGGATCGCCCAGCGCAGCGACGGCGCCTGGCGAAGCCCACCGAGCACTGCCCAAAGCAACAAAGCCGCCCCCACGCGCAACCCGAGCACCCGGCCGAACGGCGAGGCCAAAGCGCCAGTCAGCGCTTCCCCGTCAAACGTTTGCCCAGGATCGAGGCTCGCGGTCTGCGCGAACAACGCCAACGGCTCCGCCACCAGCAGAAACGCAACCCCAAGCCCCGCCAGACGCAGCGGCCGCGGGTCGCGACTCAGAAACAGCGCGTACGTGGCCGCCCCGAAGCCAAGCGCGAAGCCCAGAAAGTGCATCCACCGGCCCAGCGCCTGCAGCACCAATCCGGCCGGCGACGCGAGGCCCACATCGGTGCCGCCGAAACCCGGTGCCCGCACCGGGCTCGCGTGCCCGACGCTGAACGTGAACTCCCCGCGCGACGGATGCGTGTCCGACGCGACCACCGTCCACACCACCGCGTACGAGCCCGAAAGCGAGCCGCCAACTCCCACCGACAGCCCGTCGCCGCGCGCCAGAGCGGTGCCACGAGAAACGAGCCGTCCATCCGGCCCGTACACGTTGATGCCCCGCCCGGCAACCAACACGGGCTCCGTGAAGACCAGGTCGACCGTCGCCGGCAGCGCGTCCAGCACAGCGCCGGGCGCGGGGTTGGAGATGACGAGCCGCGCATGCGCGAAGACCACGACCGGGAACAAGGCGACCACGGCGCCCACCGCGGCGCCGACCAGAAAGCGCTTCAGTACGACGGCGCAGGCAGCGGCGCCGGCGTTTCGACCGCCGGGCGCGAGGCGCGTCCGATCCGGATCACCAGCCCGGCCGCGATCAGGCACAGCAGCCCGGACGTCATGAACGCGAGCTGGTAATCGCCGAAGTAAGTTCGGACCGCGCCCGCGGCGAATGCGGCTGAGGCCGCGCCGAGCTGGTGCGAAGCGAAGATCCATCCGTACACCACGCCCAGGTTCTTCCGCCCAAACGTATCCGCGGTCAACGCCACCGTCGGTGGCACCGTCGCCACCCAGTCCAGCCCGTAGAAGACGATGAACAGGAAAAGCCCGAAGTACTGCATGCCGAACGCGTAGGGCAGGAACAGGAGCGAGAGCCCGCGCAGCCCGTAGTACCAGAACAGCAACCACCGCGAGTCCAGGCGATCCGTCAGCCACCCCGAGATCATCGTCCCGGCCACGTCGAACACGCCGATGAAAGCCAGGAGGCTGGCCGCGGTCACCTCGGGCATTCCATGGTCGATCGAAGCCGGAATCAGATGAGTGCCGATCAGCCCGTTGGTGCTCGCCCCGCAGATGAAGAACGACCCGGCCAGCAACCAGAAGTTGCGATTCCGCGCACCCATCGCCAGGCCGCCGAGCGCGGCGCGCACCGGGTTCTGCAGCGGCGGCGCCGGCTCATCGGCCTCGGTCGCACCGTACGCTCGAAGCCCGACGTCCGCCGGCCGGTCCCGCATGAACAGCGCGACCAGCGGTATCCCGAGCAGCGCCGCGCCCGCCACCACCAGCGCTGACGCGCGCCATCCCAAGTTCACCGCGAGCCACGCGAGCGCCGGCAGAAAGATCAGCTGCCCCGTGGCGCCGGCCGCGGTCAAAGCGCCCAGCACCAGGCCGCGGCGCTGGACGAACCAGCGGTTCGCGACGATGGCCGCCAGCACGGTTGCCATCGAGCCGGTGCCCACTCCCACCACGACGCCCCACAGCAGGTCTAGCTGCCACGGCTGGTGCATGAAGACCGTGAGCCCGGACCCGGCCGACACCGTCAACAAGGCGCCCACCACCACGCGACGCACCCCGAAGCGCTCCATCAAGCCGCCGGCAAACGGTGCGAAGAGGCCGAACAGCATCAGGTTGATGGAGACCGCGATCGAGATCGTTGCGCGCGACCATCCGAACTCGTGCTGGAGGGGGACGATCAAGACGCCGGGCGTCGAGCGAAACCCCGCCGCGCCCAGCAGCGTGAACCAGGTGACTCCGGCCACGATCCAGCCGTAATGGAGGCGCCTCACCTAAAACTCAACCCGGTCTGCGTGACGCCATTCCATGGAGACGGTATTTTGGAACAGTGGAAGCATTCGACATACCCGACCTTGATCCCCAACCTCGCGATGCCGATGGCCACGGCTACGTCGACTTCCTGGCCTCGGACAAGCTGAGCGTCGGCCTGGCCTTCTGGCCGAAAGGCAAGCCCGATCGCCAGCACCCCCACCGAGAGGACGAGGTCTATTACGTGATCAGCGGGCGAGGCAAGATAGAAGTCGAAAGCGAGGACCGGGCGGTCAAGCCCGGCAGCCTGGTCTTCGTGGCGACCGGGGTCGAGCACCGCTTTCACGACATCGAAGAAGACCTGCGCGTCCTGGTCTTCTGGGCGCCGCCCCACGCGGCCCAGCCGAGGTAAGCGGATGGGCGCCTTCAGCCCGGAAGAGATCGCGTACATGACAGGCGAGCGCCGGCTGGCGCGCCTCGCCACCGTCGGAGCGGACGGCATGCCGCACGTGGTGCCGTTGGGCTGGAGTTACAACGCCGAGCAGGACACGATCGACGTCGGCGGGAGCGACATGGCGGCTACCAAGAAGTTCCGCGACGTCAAGCGCAGCGGCCGCGCCGCCATCGTGATCGACGACGTGGTCCCACCGTGGACGCCACGTGGAATCGAGGTCCGCGGTCGCGCGGAGGCGCTCGAGGACGAACGGCCGCTGATCCGGATTCACCCCGACCACGTCCGCTCGTGGGGTCTTACACCAAAGACTTAGATCGCCTTCTCATAGCAGACGCTCGTCGGCGAGGTCGTGTATTCCCCCCAGCAGGCGACCTCCCGATATCCCGCCCGGCGATAGAGCCCGATCGCCTCGTCCTGGTACACGCCCGTCTCGAGCACCGCGCGCCGCGCACCGAGCTCGCGGCCGGCGCCTTCGAGGTGGGCGAGGATCTCTTTCGCGATACCGCGCCCGCGCATCTCTGGTTCGACAAACATGCGCTTGACCTCGGCGGTGGACGGGTCGACCAGGCGAACCGCGCCGCACCCGACCGGGCGTCCATCGATTCGCGCCATCAAGAACGCCCCGAGACCCGGCGCGACCTGCGCGGGCTTGAGGTTCGGTCCGAACCGCTGTTCAGCGGTGTACCGGCTCGCGAGGTGCGCATCGAGCGCCTCGATGAGGTGCCGGGCGTCAGCCGAATCGAACGGCTCGGGCGCGATCGTCATGTGCATGGTGGGCTTCAGATCGCGTCGCTCCAGATCCGGCTGCGGCGGGTGCCTGGCACGGCATGCTTGAACACGGCGCCCATGACCTTCTCGCAAACATCGTCTTCAGACTCGATCAGCTGCTGGTAGGCGTGGAAGTCTTCGAATCCCTCTTGCCACATCACCTGCGTGCCTCCATCTGTCATCGCGCAGCGCACCTCCTTGATCTGGGGATGGGCCTGGCCGATGTGCTGTTTCCAGGCCTTGAGCGCAGCCGTCAGGTCTGAGCTCGGCTGCGCGATCCGGAAGGTCGTGGTTCCCCAGCGCATAAGTCTTCCTCCAGCATCGAATTTGAGTTTCGCCCAAGTCTGACGGTTCCGTCTTGTGCCACGGTAGTCGCCGGCCGTGCTGCGAACCCTACGCAACCGAGACCTCTTCCTTCTTATATGTGGCCAGGCGGTCTCGCAGGTCGGCGACGGCATTTTCGGGGTGGCGCTGGCCTGGCGCGTTTACCAGTCCTACAGCTCGCCGGCCGCGCTGTCCGTGGTCGGCATCGCCTTCTTCGTTCCCCGTCTCCTGGTGACGATCGCGGGCGGGGTCCTCAGCGATCGCTTCGAGCGGCGTTGGACGATGGTGATCGCGGACGCAGGCCGCGCCACCGCCGTCGCGGCCCTGGCGGCGATTTCCTTGAATGCCCAGGGCGAGCTCGTCGCGATCGTGCTGCTGGTTGCCTTCAACGGCGTGGCCGGCGCCCTGTTCGGTCCTGCCCAGTCGGCGCTGCTGCCAGAGCTCGTGCCGAGTGACGAGCTCGGACGTGCGAACTCCCTTCGCGCCATGGTCAGCCCGCTCGCCCAGGCCGTGATCGGTCCGGCGCTCGGGGGAGCGATCATCGCCAACTTCGGGACGCCGGCGGCATTCTGGACGGACAGCGCGACCTTCGCCGTGAGCATTGCGGCGCTCCTCCTGATGCACTCGCGTCCGATCGCCCGCGCCACGGAGCATGCATCGGTGTTCACCGAGGCCAGGCAAGGATTCGCCTACGTCGCGAGCCGTCCCTGGCTCTGGGGACCGATCGTTGCCTCCTCGCTGGCCCAGTTCCTGTACGCGGGACCGAACCAGGCGCTGGTGCCGTACCTCATCAAGTTCGAGCTCCACGCTTCGGCGGCCGCCCTAGGACTGGTCTTTACGGCGGGCGGCCTGGGAACGGTGGCCGCCGGCCTGGTGATGGGTCGTATCTCGCGACCTCGCAACATGGTGGTCGTCATGGTGCTGGGTTGGGCACTCGGCATCGCGTCTTTAGCCCTCGTCGGAGTTGCACACTCCGCGTGGCAGGCCGCGGTCGCGGTGTTCGTCTGGAACCTGCTGCTGTGGAGCGGCGAGATCCTCTGGCTCACGCTCCTCGGGCTCACCGTTCCAAACCAGCTGCGTGGGCGGGTCAGCAGTATCGACTTCCTGGGTTCCTACTGGATGATTCCGCTCTCGATGGCGCTGACCGGCCCGCTTGCCGCCATTCTCGGTCCGCGCACAGTGCTCGTCGGGGCGGGCCTCGGCGGAGCCGCCGCCGTCCTGCTGACGCTCGCGGTGCCCGGTGTCCGCAAGCCGAAATACTTATCAGAGGCTGTGCGCTAGCCCTATCTTCTTGCCATGGTCACGGCAGGGCGAGCGCTCGTGCTCGGAGGCGGCGGGGTCACCGGCATCGCCTGGGAGACGGGCCTCCTGGCCGGGCTTGCGGAAGCCGGCGTCGACCTGACGTCGGCGGATCTGGTCGTCGGCACCTCAGCCGGCTCGGTGGTGGGCGCCCAGATCCTGAGCGGAGTGAGCGTCCAGGACCTCTACGCGGAACAGCTCACCGAACCGCGCGCCGAGCGGGCCGCAAAAATGGGAGCGACCATCACGCTCCGCTTCGCCGCGACTCTCGTGTGGCCGGGCGGCGAAGAGCGGGCGCGGGCGCGCCTCGGTCGCGCCGCGTTGAAAGCCCGCACGGTGCCTGAGTCGGAGCGGAAAGCGATCATCAAGCAGCGATTGCCGGCGGACTCGTGGCCGGAGCGCCGCCTGCTCATCACGGCGGTCGACGCGGAGACGGGAGAGCTGCGGGTTTTCGATCGCGACGGCGGAGTTTCTCTGCTCGAGGCGGTGGCCGCCAGCTGCGCCGTCCCGCTCGTATGGCCACCCATCTCGATCGACGGCCACCGCTACATCGACGGAGGGGTCCGCTCCATTGCGAACGCGGACCTTGCCACCGGATGCGATCGCGTGGTCGTGGTGGCCCCGGTCACCTTCGCGCTGCGCAAGAGCGGCCGCATCGAA
Organism: Candidatus Dormiibacterota bacterium; assembly: GCA_035260405.1. Taxonomy (GTDB): domain Bacteria; phylum Chloroflexota; class Dormibacteria; order Dormibacterales; family Dormibacteraceae; genus Palsa-870. Next base: position 5,330 of record DATFVI010000153.1, on the reverse strand, counting down.
AACCAGCTGGCCACGCTTGGATCGGGCATCCGGTCGGTGGTGATCAGCCCCGACGCGGCGGCGCGCAAGGCGATCGGCTCCAACGTGCTGGATCCCGCGCGTCGCGTGGTGTCCGCGCGTGCGGGCCACGCGCAGTCGGCGGCCGTAGCCGCATCAGTTGCCGAAGCCTGGAACTAACTGCCGGAAACACGTCAGTCATCGAAGGGAGGAACCATGAGCAGCCCCGAAGCCAACGCCCCTGAGGCCAGCCCCCGACCGCACCTGGAGCACCGACTGGTTCTAAGCCAGGACTCCCATGGGACCGTCCACGGAACGGGAACCATGGGGCGCTTCAACACCTGGCTCGCGGTGAGGATCACCAAGACCGTCGGCACGATGTGGGTCGCCTATATCTTTGCGGCGATCGCCCTCGTCTCGCTGCCGGCGGCGATCCAATCGCAGAACGTGATCATCATCGTCGCCTGGATCGCGCAGACGTTCTTCCAGCTCGTCTTGCTGCCCATCATCATCGTCGGCCAGAACGTGATCCAGGCCGCCAACGACGCGCGAGCCGAAGCCGACCACGAAACGCTGACCGCGGTACACAAGCTGACCGTCGAGGTCCACGCGATCAACGAGGCGCAGAGCGCGATCCTGAGGCAGCTGCAGGCCACGGGCGCGTAACGGCCCTCAGGAAGCATCCGGCCAAAAGGGCACAAACGGCCGCACCCACGCCCCGCGGTCCGGCCAAAAGGGCACGAACGGTCGCGCGCCCAGCCACCGATCCGGCCAAAAGGGCACGAATGGTCGCTGGCCCAAGGGCGCTTACGGCCAAAAGGCCCGCGTCCGACTCCCGCTCTGAGATGGCCCGAGTGCTCGAACCGGGCGGGCACCTTTGCCTGGCGATCGTTCATCCCATCAACTCGGCGGGCCAGTTCGAAAGCCTCGACCCGGATTCGCCCTTTGTGATTCGAGGTTCGTACCTGGAGTCCAATCAGTACGTCGATCGCATCGAGCGGGGGGAGATGGCGATGACGTTTGCGAGCAGCCACCGTCCTCTTCAGGAATACTTCGGGGCTCTCGAAGCTGCAGGGTTTGCCGTGGAATCGCTTTGCGAGGTTCCAGTCGACGAAGCCTCCGAGAAGGCGGATCCGGCTCGCGGGCGCGCCCGGTGGCGGCGCCTGCCCCTGTTCCTGGACATGCGCGCCGTCAAACGCTCGAGCCCAGGCCCGGCCGGCGGATGATGGTCCGGTGAAAGCTGAATCCAGGTACGCGAAGAGCGCCCGGATCTACGACCTTCTCTACGTGGGCAGCGGGATCAAGGACTACCCGGCCGAGTCCGCGGAGCTGCGCCGAATCATCGAAGAGTCCTCCCCCGGTGCGAAGACGCTGCTCGACGTGGCGTGCGGGACCGGGGCGCACCTCGCCGAGCTGCGCCGGTGGTACGAGGTCGAAGGCGCGGACTTGAGCCCGGCCATGCTGGCCGTCGCGCGCGATCGGCTGCCCGGAATCCAGCTCCATGAAGCCGACATGCGGACGCTCGACCTGGGCCGGACCTTCGACGTCGTGATCTGCCTCTTCAGCAGCATCGGGTACGTCACCGACCCGACCGAGATGCGCTCGGCAGTGGCCCGCCTGGCCGCGCATGTCGCACCTGGAGGTGTCTTGATCCTCGACGGTTGGGTGCGGCCAGGCGATTGGCGCGAGGGCGCGCGGCCTGAGCCCGACATCGCGCAGGACGACGAGACTCTGGTGGTCAGGCTGGCGTTCACCAGCCGCGAGGGAAACATCACGAACATGGACATGCACCACCTCGTGCAGACCGCCCGGGAAATCGACTACTTCGTCGAAAACCACCGGCTCGCCCTGACCCCGACGGAGGAATATGTGTCGGCGGTCGAGGGCGCCGGCCTGGCCGCCCGCGTGATCCCCAACTACATGCCGGCGCGAGATCGTATCGTGGGCGTCAGGAACTAGTCGATGAACGAGCAGAGCCGCCGCAATTTCGAGATCGAGGTGGATGACGCCGCCCGCGAGTGGCTGGACTCTCACCCGGCGGCCGGCTCGCGCCTCATCTCCTACGCGGTCAAGCGGTGCTGCGGCGGGGGCAAGATCTGCCTGGTGCAGGTACGCGACGCATCGCGCCGAGACGACGTGAGCCGCCACACCCCCGTGGCGCTCGAGGACGGCAAAGAGCTGCTGGTCGATCCGCGCACCGCGGCGCGCCTGCCCTCGCGTTTCGGTCTCACCGTCCGCGGTTTCGGGCCGCTCAAGCATCTCGACCTCGTCCTCGACGGCGAGCAGTGGGGCAATCTCCTCTACGACTGAAGCGCGCGCAACCGTCCGTTAACCCCCGGTCAGCCGGCCCTTAAGGGCCGTCGGCTAGCTTCCAGATCGAGCCGTCCATGCATTGCGGGGGGTAACGATCTATGCGCTCAGCACGTCTTCTTTTCTTTGGCCTGATTCTCCTCGTCTCGGCCTGCGGCACGGCCGCGTCCGCGACCAGCAACACCGCATCGCTCGAGGTCGCCATCAAGCTGCCCGTGGTCGCCCTGCCGGGCTACGAGGTCTCGGTCTTCACGCAGAACGATTCGAGACTCCTGGTCTCCAACCCCGACTCGATCGCGGTCGACGGCCAGCGCGTCTTCATCGACTACCAGAACGTCACCGCCAAGGACTGCTCCGACCAGGGCAAGACGGGATCGCCGACCAGCACGGTCATCGAATACGACCTCAAGGGAGAGATCCTCAACCACTGGTCTGTCGCAGGCCACAGCGACGGGATGCGAGTCGACCCGTCCACCCACCTCGTGTGGACGACGTCATGCGAGGACGGAAATCCGATGTTCGCGACCATCGACCCAACCGCCGGCACCGTCACCCCTTACAAGTTCCCCGACCCGGCGCACGGCGGTGGCTACGACGACCTGTACTTCCTGGGCGGGTCGGTCTACGTGGCCGCCTCCAACCCGACGCTCGACGCCGGCGGCGCGAACCCCAACCCGGCGGTCGACAAGATCGCGCTGGGCAGCAACGGGACGCTCACCCTCACGCCGGTGCTCATCGGCAACGCGAACGCCTCAGACCTCCTGAGCCCGAGCAGCGCGCCGGCCGCTCTGACGCTGACCGACCCCGATTCGCTCACGACTGACAACAAGGGCCAGCTCGTCCTGGTCAGCCAGGGTGACAGCCTCCTCGTCTTCGTCAAGAACCCCGGCACGGCGCAGCAGTCCGTGTCGAAGATGGCCGTCGGCACACAGCTCGAGGACACGGTCTGGCCGAGCGGCCCGGGTCGCCTGCTCGTCGTCGACGGAACCTCGGGCGTGACCTACTGGATCAGCGGCAACTTCGCCAACGGCGACATCTACACGCAGTCGCCCAACGACTCAGGGGTCGACAACTTCGTCGCCTCCGTCAACCCCGCGACCGGTTTCGAGACACCGATCGCGATCGGCTTCGGCAAAGCGACCGGGATGGTTTTCGTCGCGGCTTCGTAGCAACTCTCGGGGCGGGTCGCCACATCACGGCCCGCCTCCGCCACACTTTTCTCGAAACCAAATGGCGGCGATGAACCGAGTGGCAGCGGTACGAGCCGGCGTCCGGCTCGAGGTCCTGACGGTGGGGTGGATGGCGGCCGAGGCCGTGCTTGCGATCGCCGCCGGCATCGCCGCCCGCAGCGTCCTCCTCACCGCCTTCGGCTTCGACAGCGTGATCGAGCTCCTGAGCGGTGTGACTCTCCTGTGGCGCCTGTCGTCGGAAGCGCGAGGTGCCCAGAAGCCGCGGATGGAGACCATCGAACGCCGCGCCACGGTGATCTCCGCGGCGCTGCTGGTCCTGCTCAGCGCCTACCTGGTTTTGGTGGGGTTCGGCGGCGTCATCGCCCACGTCCACCCATCGGGATCCGCGTTGGGCGTCGCCGTCTCAGCGGGCGCGGTCGTAGTCATGCCGATCCTCGCCTGGCGAAAATTCCGCGCGAACGCCGTCATCGGAAGCCCGGCCTTGAGGGCGGACATCGCGGAGACGATCACGTGCGCGTACATGGCGGCCGCAACCCTCGCCGGGGCGGGACTGAACTTCCTCTTCGGCCTGTGGTGGGCGGAGTACGCGGCCGCCGCGGCACTGCTCGTTTTCATCGTCATGGAGACCAGTGAGGCTGTCGATTCGGCTCGCGGCGGCGAAGAAAACTAGCGAGCCTCCGGCCGCCGGCCCCAACAAAACGACGACAAGATTTGCTCGTCGGTAAATTTTTTACCAACAAACGAATTTCCTTCAAAAATCTCTGGCACGTTTCAAAACCGGTGATATGCTTCAGCAACTTTTCAAGCCGCGACGCAAGTTTTCTAGGAAGAGGAAGGGTGCATTCAGGGTTGGGTTGGTCACCTGACGTGGTGGCCGACGCGCGTTTGACGGCGGCCGCTTGAGGCTCGGCGCACGCATCGGGAGCGTGCGTTGAAAGCTTTCCTCAAGCTCATCGCCGGGACCGGCGCCATGGCCGCATCTGTGGCGTTGGTGCTCGTCGTCCAGAGTGTCGCGACGTACACCTCGCTGGTGCCGATCGTGCGCTCGATAGTCCCGGCGGCCGCACCGTCCACCGCGACGCGCGCGCCACTGGTGACCGGCGTTGCGATCGACAACCAGAACGGCTTCGCGGCGCTGACCATGACGCCATTCACGTCTGCCAACGCCGCCTCTGCCCTCGGCGCGACGTACGGAATGCGGCTGCTGACGGACTTCCCGGCGTTCGGGCAGTACATCTTCTCGCTGCCCCAGATCCGGATCGGGCCCGGACCGGAACAGCACACGGCGACCATTTACTTCCCGCCCTACGCGACATCAGGCGACATCAACGCCTTCCTTTCGCGCAACGGTCTCGGAGTGCAGACGTGGGTTTCGAGCGATGACGCCGCCGGTCGCACCGCCGTGGTCACCCTGCCCCAGATCAAGCCCGTCCTGATCGACGCGCAGAACGGCGTCTGGCGCGCGATGGTGGGCGCGGGCATCGATCGCAGCAGGATCGACGCGTGGGCTGCAACCAACGGACTGCAGGTCATCAGCTACAACCCGAACACGGGTGAGCTGCTGATCCAGGGCCCCAAGCCCAAGCCGGTCCTGGTCAGGACCGTGATCCGCACGCCGGTCGCTCCCGTGGTCACGACGACGACGAACACCCCGCAGACCAGCAAGCTGTACATCGCCTTCAAGCCGGGGACGACCTTCAACGATGCGCAGCAGGCGATCCAGTCCGCGGGCGGCCAGGTCACCAGCTTCGACAGCAGCACCGAGCTGGGCGTCGCGAACGTCCCCGTCGGACATGAGAGTCAATTCACCACATCGGTGAACGCGTCGACGCA
>DATFVI010000152.1:0-4401 GCA_035260405.1 Candidatus Dormiibacterota bacterium | reverse complement strand
CGCTTCGTACGCGGCAACGCAGACCGCCAGATGGTGGAGTCGTTCGACGGCATGCCAAGGGCCGGTAACACGTCGGACTCTTGGCTGGCGCGCATGCTCAATCGCACCCACCGCGATTTCCTGAGCACATTCGAGCCCTCTGTAGAAGTTGCGGTCGATGGGCTCGGCTTGGTGGTTTGCTGTCACGCGGGTCTCGACAGCGATGAGGTGCCGATCATCACGCCCGCTACGCCGGACGATGTGATCGCCGAGGCGGTGGCTGCGGCGCACGGAAAACTGGTGGTGGCCGGTCATACGCACATGCAGTTCGACCGCCGCGTCGCTGGTGGACGAATGGTCAACGCGGGCAGCGTCGGCAAGCCATACGCGGACCAGCCGGGCGCCTATTGGGCGCTGCTCGGCCCCGAGGTCGAGCTCCGCCGAACGGCGTATGACTTTGCGGCGGCGGCTGAAGCGGTGCGCTTGACCGCCATCCCGCAGCGCGAGGAGTGGGCAGCCGATGTCGTCCGGCCCCCGACCGCCGAGGAGGCGATCACCGTGTTCGAAAAGATGGCGGGGAGGGCTTATCCCCGCTGAGACAATCCCAGTAGGCGCTCGCCGTTGCCGAGCAGGACTTTCTGAAGCACCGCGTCGGGCAGGTCGAGCCCGCTCAGTTCCTCCAGGCAGCGCTTGGGCTGGATAAACGGGTAGTCGCTGCCGAACAGGAACTGGTCCTGCAGCCGGCCCTTCATGTCTCGCATCACCTCAGCCGGGATGTAGCGCGGCGCCCAACCAGAGATGTCGATGTGGATGTTCGTCTTGTGCAGCGCCATCGCAAGCAGCTCGAGGTGCCAGGGATAACCGAAGTGCGCGGCGATTATCTGCAGGTCGGGGAACGAGGCCGCGGCCGCGTCCAGGCGGATCGGCCGCGCGTAGTCGAGGCGGATGCCCTGCCCGCCGGGCTGCCCGCCGCCGATGCCGCTCGTCCCCGTGTGGAACAGCGCGATCAGCCCGAGCTCCTCGCAGCGTGCGTAAAGAGGCCAGTGCCGCTCGTCGTCGGGCGCGAAGGCTTGCAGCGAGGGGTGAAGCTTGATTCCCTTCAAGCCGAGCTCTGCAATGCCATCGAGCTCCGCGACGGCGCCGGCGCCTTTCAACGGGTCCACGCTGCCGAACCCCACAAAGTTCTGCGGGTGGTCGCGACACGCTTGCGCGACAAGCTCGTTCGGCACTCGCGGCCTCCCGGTCGCCGTCTCCGCGTCCCACGCGAGCAGGACCGCCATCACATCGAGCTCCTCGTAGTCATGGGCGAGCTCGTCTAGCGAGCGATGCACGACCTTGGAGCGGAAGTAGCTCTCCGCCGCCTCGACATATCCCTTCATGGACACGTCGAGCCACTCGGGCGTAGGCAGGTGAACGTGGAAGTCGATCGCTTTCACAGGTGGGTCGATGATTAGCTTGATGCAAGCCTCGCTGCTGGTGCTGGCGGGTGGCGACAGCCGGCGCATGGGCCGCCCCAAGGCCTGGCTGGAAGTGGGGGACACGTATCTCCTTCGCTATGTGGCGGAACGCCTCGCCCCCGCGTTCTCAGAAGTGATGGTCTCTTTCGCGGAGCCGGAACAGCTTGAAGAGCCGGTGCCGTATCGGGTCGTCTTCGACCGTCGCCCATCGGCGGGTCCGCTGGCCGGCCTCGAGGCCGGGCTTGCCGGCGCGCGCAACGAGGTGATCTTCGCCGTGGCGTGCGACATGCCGTACGTGACGCAGGAGGTCGCCCAGATGGCGGTCAGCGCGGCGCGCCGCTGCGATGCGGCGATTCCCAGGATCGAAGGCCGCGCCGAGCCGGTGTGCGGCGCGTACAGGCGGACCGCGCTGCCCTTCATCACCGGCGCGGTGAACACGGGCCGGTTCAAGGCCGCCGATCTCGCCGCGGAGCTCGACGTCACATGGCTGGAGCACCTCGACCCGCAGCTGTTCAGGAGCCTCAACACGCCGGAAGACCTCGAGCGGTTCCATGCCGAATTCTCGGCGCAGCGATAATTGACGGGCGCTTTGAAAATCGTCGTCACGGTCAAACAGGTCCCCGATCCCAATTCCACGCTCACCCTGGAGGCGGACAACACCCTTTCACGCGAGAAAGAGGTCGTGCTCGACCCTGGCGACGAGTGTGGCGTCGAAGAGGCGCTGCAGCTCAAAGAGGCGCACGGAGGCGAGGTGATCCTGGTCTCCATGGGTCCCGAGCGCGCGAAGGACGCCATCCGCAAGGGCCTTTCGATGGGCGCCGATCGCGGCGTCCTCGTCACCGATCCTCAGCTGGCGGGCGCCGACGCGTTCCTCACCGCCCGCGCTCTCGCCGCAGCCATCAAGGCTGAGAGCCCCGACCTCGTGATCTGCGGAACCGAGTCTTACGACGGAAGCACAGGGATGGTGCCTCCGATGCTCGCCGAGCTCCTCGGTCTGCCCCAGCTGACGATTGCCAAGAAAGTCGAGGTCGACGGGTCGAATCTCAAAATCCACCGACAGACGGCGGATGGTTACGAGGTTCTCGAAGCCTCCACGCCGGCTCTCATCACCGTGACCGCCGGCATCGCCGAGCCTCGCTACGCCTCGCTCAAAGGGATCATGGCCGCGCGGTCCAAGGAGATCAAGCAGATCGGCCTGGGCGACCTTGGAATCGAGCGCGGCGAGGTGGCGGAGACCATCGAAGGTCTCACCGACGCCGAGACGCGCAAGGCCGGCGCGGTGATCGAGTTCGACGGCACATCGATCGATCGCATCATCCAGGTGCTCGCCGAAGCGAAGGTGATCTAGGTGGGCAAGATCTGGGTCTACGCGGAGCTGAACCAGGGCAAGGTGAACCCCACGGTGCTCGAGCTCCTGGCCAAGGCGCGCGAGCTGGGTGACGTCGAAGCGATCGCCCTGGGTACGGGCGCGAAGGCAGCCGCCGCGACGCTCGGCAAGCACGGTGCCAAGGTCGTGCACGCCAACGAGGACACGGCGTTTGACGACTACCTCGCCGAGCCGGCGACGGATGCTCTCGCCGCGCTGCACAAGCAAGGCGCCCCTGATCTCATCTTGTTCGGCTTCACGCCTGATTCGCGCGATGTGGCGGGTCGCCTCGCCGCGCGGCTCGAGGTGGGGCTCATCTCCAACGCGGCCGACGTGGTCGCCGGGGACGGCGGGTTCGTCGCCAGGGTGCCTTACTTCGGCGGCGCCAAGATCGCTTCGATGAAGGCGAACAAGAAACCCGCCATCGTGCTCGTCCGGCCGAAGTCCTTTGAAGCTTCCGAGGTGGGGGGGAGCGCCGAGGTCAAGGACCTCAGCGTCACCATCGGCGACGGCTCGAAGCGCGCGCACATCGTGGAGCGCGTTGTCGAAGCCTCCGAGAAGGTGAAGCTCGAGGACGCGAAGGTCGTGATCAGCGGCGGGCGCGGCATGGGCGGACCCGACAACTTCCCGCTGCTCGAAGACCTCGCCGGCGCGCTGGGCGGCGCTGTCGGCGCCAGCCGGGCCGTGGTCGACGCCGGTTGGGTGCCTTACTCGATGCAGGTGGGCCAGACCGGCAAGTCGGTGCGGCCGGGCGTCTACATCGCGGTCGGTATCTCGGGCGCGATGCAGCACACGGTCGGCATGAAGGCTTCCAAGGTGATCATCGCCATCAACAAGGACGCCGAGGCGCCGATCATGAAGATGGCGGACCTCGGAGTGGTGGGCGACGCACTCAAGATCGTCCCGGCTCTCACCGCCGCGGTCAAGGCCAAAAAGCGCTAGACCAACCCGAGGCCCACAAGCTGCTCGTCGAGCGCGTGCGGCTCCGCCGAGACAAGGACTTCGAAGCGGCCGACGCCATCCGCGAACGGCTGCGTGCGGGCGGATGGGAAGTCGTCGACAGCGCCGAGGGCAGCGAGCTCAAGCCGCTGAAGGCGCCGCCCAGCACTACGCCTGCGCCCACGGCTCGCGCCGTCACTCTGCTCACGGTCGTGCATGGCTGGAAGCCGGACGCCGAGCGCTGGCTGCTCTCGGTGTTCACGCACTGCAAGTCCGACTTCGAAGCCCTGATCGTGGACAACTCCGGTGACGAGCGCATCGCGGCCTGGCTGGACAGCCGCGCGGCCGAGCGTCTGCGCTCGGTGAGGCTGCAGCCTCCACTTGGATTTGGAGCCGCGGTCAACGCGGGCATCGACGCGGCGGCCGGCGAGGTGGTGATCCTTTTCGACTCGGGCGTGGACCTGACGGGCGATGCCGTGACGCCGCTGGTCGCGGCGCTTGCCGATCCCTCCGTGGTGGTCGCCGGGCCGTACGGGCTGCGCGGCCAGGGAACGCTCAAGGAGTTCGCCGCGAGCACCGGGCCAGAGGTCGACGCGATCGAGGGGTACTGCATGGCCTTCCGGCGCGCCGACGCGCAGGCGCTGCAGGGGTTCGACCCGA
>DATFVI010000151.1:0-2138 GCA_035260405.1 Candidatus Dormiibacterota bacterium | reverse complement strand
CAACCTCCAGGACGGCGACGAGCTCAACTGGGTGACTCCGACCACCGGCTCCGATGACATCATCATCGCCACCGCCCTCGGCAAGGCGATCCGGTTCAGCGAGAAGGAAGTGCGCGCGATGGGTCGCGACACACAAGGTGTCATCGGCATTAAGCTCGGCAAAGGCGACACCGTGGTTGGAAGCGCCACCGGCGCGCCTGGCGGCGACGTACTCGTGATCACAGAGCGTGGATACGGCAAACGCACGCCGCTGGATGAATATCCGATGCACCATCGCGCAGGCCAGGGTGTGTTCACGCTCAAGGTGACGGATCGGGTCGGCAAGCTGGCCGCGATGCGCGTGGTCAGCGATCCGGAGGAGGAGGTTCTGATCATCAGCGCGAGCGGCATGGTTTTGCGCACGCGGGTTGGAGCCATCTCGCGGATCGGCCGGCAGACCCAGGGCGTGACCGTGATGCGCCTGGCTCCGGACGACCCGGTGGTGGCGATCTCTCCGGTGGCGGCGCTCGAGGAAGGCGACTCCAAGGAGTGACGCCGACCATGCTTGGTACGATCGGCATCTGGCTGCTTGTGGCCGCCGTGATCGCGATCATCGTCGAGCTCACGCTGATGGCGGTGTGGGGATTGGCGATGGGCCGGCGCATGCAGGCGCTCAGCCAGCGCCTCGCCAGACAGCGGGCTGAGATCGAGGCCGACGTGGAGAAGCTTCGACGCGCTATCGAAGAAACCAGGGCGCTGTGGCAGCCCTACGGGCGGGTCCTGCGCTGGCTGCGTCACCCGCTGGTCCTTGCCCTGCTGGGGTCCTACCGGCGCAGGATGGCGGCGCGATGAAAGAGGTGCGGCCGATAGAGGACTCTCCCGAATCGGCGGCGGCGGCGGCGCACACCGCGGCCAGGCAAGCCGCCGAAGACGCGGTCGATCGAGAGCGCGCTCGTATCGCCAGGGAGCTTCATGACGGCATCGCCACCGACCTTGCGGGCGCGATCTCGCTTTTCAAGACTTACATCGAGGGCCACCCGGGTTTTGGGAAGGCGGGCACGTCTGACGAGATGCTCGGCAATGTATTCGGGATTCTCGAACGCATGCTCAAGCAGGTCCGCGAGACACTGGCGGAGCTGAGACCCCGACCTATCGGACCAGAAGGGTTGATGCGCGATTTGCGCATGCAGGCCGACGAGTTTGCGCGCCTCTACTCGATCCGAGTCGAGATCTCGAGCAACGGAACCGAAGACATGCTGCCGCCGCAGCAGCGCGAGGTGGTGTACCAGGTGGTGCGCGAAGCGCTCACAAATGTGAGGCGCCACTCCGGTTCATCCATCTGCAGGGTGAAGATGGCCTTCGCGGCCCGGCCATTCATGATCGAGGTGGCGGACGAAGGACGCGGGTTCAGGTCGACCCCGCTGGGTGGCTACGGGCTCGTTGGGATGCGGGAGCGAGCGGCGGGCATCGGCGGGCGGCTGGAGGTCGTCAGCACCGAGGGTCGCGGAACGACAGTGTTTCTTTTCGGCCCGACCTAAGCGCTACCAGGTCACAGCCGGATCTCCCGGCGGCGCACCGGCACCTCGGGGAAAGAAAGAGCAACCTCGAGGCTTACGATCCGCAGCTTGCGTGCGACTTCATCCGCGATCGTCCTTGCGCGGCTCTCAGGAACTTTGATGGCGCGTGCGATCTCAGGCTCGGACAGGCCGTAGCTCAGCAGCTGCATTACTTGTGTCTCCAGGTCGCTCAGGCGGCTCATCGGCCGTCGAAGGGCTTCGACCATTGGCGCGAGCGTGGCGCCAAGGCTTCCTGCGTAATTGATGTCTGCGTCCGTATACCAGTGGTCGCGACGGCAGCCGACTGTCAGCAAACCGACGGGCCGCTGACCGATGTCGCCGACCGGCGCGTAGAGGACAGCCGGCCAGTCGAGCTCCCAGTCATAACCGCTGGACGGATTCGGATTCTCGATCACGGAGTTCACAACGACGGGCCTCTTTTCAAAGAGGGCGCGTCGCGATAGTGGCAACAGGGGGCGGCTCTGCAGAAAGCGGGGCCCTATCTCCGACGCCGCGATCGGCTGCAGCAATCCACCTCGCAGATAGCCAAGCACCCAGCGGTCGTGGGGCAGGGCTTCAAGGGCCAGTCCCAGCCGGCGCCTG
>DATFVI010000150.1:0-10195 GCA_035260405.1 Candidatus Dormiibacterota bacterium | reverse complement strand
CGTTCGACCTGGGCGACGACCTCGATGTCGGCTTCAGTCGAAAGCAGCGCCGCGAGGGCGCCGCGGATCATCGCCTGGTCCTCGGCGATCAGGACCCGGATCAAGCGACCGGAATTTCGTTGGGCGTCGCCATGCCCGCCGGGAGGATGACTCGGAGGCGGACGCCGGCCTCGGGCTCGGTCCCGACCTCGAACTTGCCCCCGGCGAGCTCGACACGCTCGCGCAGGCCGATCAGCCCGACTCCGCCCCCATCGAGCGAAGCGGCGCCGCGGCCGTCATCCACAAGCTCCAGCGCTGCGCCGCCATCTGCCCGCGTCAGGCGCAGCACGGCTCTTTTCGCTCCGCTGTGCTTGAGGACGTTGGTCACGCCCTCACGCAGACACCAGGCGAGCACCGAATCCTGCTCCGCGGCCACCCGGCCCAAGGTGTCCTCGACGAGGAACCCGATGCCGGCAGCCTGCAGCGCGTTGCGCGCGTTGCCGACTTCCATGGCCAGGCTCGGGCGGCGGTAGCCGGCCGCGGCTTCACGGACGTCGTTGAGGGATTTCCGCGCCACCCGCGAGATGTCTCTCAGCTCTTTGTGAGTCGTCTCGTCGGTGTCGGCTGGAAGCTGTTTGGAGACGAGCTCGCTCTTGAGCACGAGCACGGCCAGGCTCTGCCCCAGCAGGTCGTGAAGGTCGCGCGAGAAGCGCAGGCGCTCCTCGCTCACCGCCAGCCGGGCGATTTCCTCGCGCGCCGCCAGGAGCTCGCGGTACGACTGCCAGAGGAGGCGGGCGCCGATGCCGACGCCACCAACGAGGACGCTGTTGACGATGTTGTTCAGGATCGTCGCAAGGTCGGTCAGGCGGATCACAGCCAGCACCACCTGGAGCACCGTCAGGCCGCCCATGATCCACAGTGCGCGGCGCAGCGGGAAGCACGCCCCGGCCACGATGAAGGAGAAGACGAGGAAGGTGCCTCCGGGTTGGGGTTGGAGGAGCGTAAACAGGACCAGGATCACGGTGATCGTGACGAGACCGAGCAACTCCGCGTTGTGGTTGCGTCCTGCAGCCCTCAGCCAGATCCACGCCCAGAGGACGCCCCAGACCGCGAAACCGAACGCAGCCGCCTCCTGAGGTGGCTGGAAACCCGAGGCAAGGATCGCGACCGCAGTGGGGACCGCGAACAGGACCCACGAGACCATGAACCAGCGGCCGATCTGAGTCCAGCGCTCGACGTTGGGCATCGGGTCCAGCTTAGGTCGGCGGGCGCGCGGCGGGAAGTGACGCGGGCGACGAATTCGGGGTGACGGATGTCACGGGGGGACTTCTTTCTCGGCCCTCTCCCCGACCCTCTCCCGCGAAGCGGGAGAGGGGGACTCGCCCTCTATTTGTCTTTGCCGCTGTCTCCGAGGGCTGCTTGGGCTGCGGCCAGTCTTGCTACTGGAACTCGGAAGGGGCTGCAGCTTACGTAGTTCAGGCCCAGTTTGTGGCAGAGGTGGATCGAGTCTGGGTCTCCCCCATGCTCGCCGCAGATTCCGATCTCCATCTTCGGGCGCGTCTTCCGGCCCTCGGTGACCGCCATCGCCATGAGGCGGCCCACGCCGTTTTCGTCGATCGTCTCGAACGGGTTGCGCGGCAGGATCTTGTTCTCGAGGTAGCGCACGATGAAGTGGCGCTCGGCGTCGTCGCGTGAGTAGCCGAACGTCATCTGCGTGAGGTCGTTGGTGCCGAACGAGAAAAATTCCGCGACGGTCGCGATCTCGCCCGCGGTGAGCGCGGCGCGGGGGATCTCGATCATCGTGCCGAACTTGTACGGCACCCGCACTCCCTTCTCTTTCTGAACCACGTCGGCGACCGGCTTCAGCTCTTTGTGCACCGAGACCATCTCGGCGAGCGTGCCGGCCAGCGGGATCATAATCTCGGGCCGGGCGTCGATCTTCTTCTTGCGCAGGTTCGCGGCGGCTTCCATGATCGCGCGCACCTGCATACGGGTGATCTCGGGGAACAGGATCGACAGGCGCACACCACGCAGGCCGAGCATCGGGTTCGCCTCGTGCAGCTCCTCGACCCGGGCCATGATCTTCTCGAGCTTCTTCAACTTCGCGGGGTTCTTGCCCGTCGTCTTGAGCTCGGTGGTCTCGCGAATCAGGTCCTCGAGGCTGGGAAGGAACTCGTGCAGGGGCGGGTCGATGAGCCGGATGATCACCGGCAGACCGTGCATCGCCTCGAAGATGCCCTCGAAGTCTCCGCGCTGGATCGGCAGCAGCTCGTCGAGGAACTTCTCGCGGTCCTTGGTGTTGGTGGCCATGATCATGTTCTGGACGATGGGCAACCGGTCCTGCTCCATGAACATGTGCTCCGTGCGGCACAGGCCCACGCCCTGCGCGCCGTTCTCCCGCGCCTTGATGGCGTCGCGCGGGTAGTCCGCGTTCGCCCACACCTGCAGGCGGCGGAACTCGTCGGCCCACCTGAGAATCGCGCTGGCCGCGCGGTGCTTGTTGAGGGATTGAGCCTCGATCGTCGGCACGTTTCCGACGTACACCTCGCCGGTGGTGCCGTCGATCGTGATCTCCTCGCCTTCCTTGATCGTCGTGCCGTTGGCGGAGAACACGCGCTTGCGCACGTCCACGTCGATCGAGCTCGCGCCCACGACGCACGGCCGGCCCATGCCGCGGGCGACCAGGGCCGCGTGGCTTGCGGTGCCGCCGGTCTGCGTGAGGATTCCCTTCGCCTCGACCATGCCATGGACGTCGTTGGGGTTCGTCTCAACGCGGACGAGGATCACCGCCTTCCCCGCCTTGCCCCACTCGACCGCGGTGTCGGCGTCGAAGACAGCGCCGCCGGACGCCGCGCCCGGTGACGCGGGCACACCCTTCGCGAGTGGTGTGACCTTGGCGTTCGGGTCGACTCGCGGGAACAGCAGCTGCTCGAGCTGGCGGGGTTCGATGCGCGCGACCGCTTCCTTCTTGGTGATGAGCCGCTCGCCAACCATGTCGACCGCGATGTTCACCGCCGCCTCGCCCGTTCGCTTGGCCGAGCGCGTCTGCAGCATCCAGAGCTTGCCGCGCTCGATGGTGAACTCGAGGTCCTGCACGTCCCGGTAGTGCTTCTCGAGCTTGCGGGCGTAGCCCTCGAACTCCGCGTACACCTTCGGCATGTGTCGCTTGAGCGCCTTGATCGGCTCCGTGTCGCGCACCCCGGCCACCACGTCCTCGCCCTGCGCGTTCGCGAGGTAGTCGCCGTACAGCTCCTTCTTGCCGGTGATCGGGTTGCGCGTGAATGCAACGCCCGTGCCGGACGTCTTGCCCATGTTCCCGAACACCATCATCTGGACATTCACGGCGGTGCCGAGGTCGTCGGGGATGCGCTCCAGACGGCGGTACGTCTTCGCGCGGTCCGTGTTCCACGAACGGAAGACGGCCTCGATCGCCTCCCGCAGCTGGACCACGGGGTCTTCCGGGAAACTGCGGCCGGTCTCGTCCTTATATGTGGCGAGGTAGCGGTCGATCAACTTCCGCAGATAGGGCGCCGCGAGCTCGGGGTCCGTCTTGACTTTGGCTTCCTTCTTGACCTGCTGAAGGGCGTGCTCGAACTTGTCGCCCTCGATGCCCTTCACCGTCTTGCCGAACATCTGGATGAAGCGGCGCCTCGAGTCGAGCGCGAAGCGATCGTTCTTGGTGAGCGCGGCCAGGCCTTTCGCGGTTTCCTCGTTGAGGCCGAGGTTCAGGACCGTGTCCATCATTCCCGGCATGGAGAACTTGGCGCCGGAGCGGACGCTCACGAGCAGCGGGTCCTTTGCGTCCCCGAAGCGCTTGCCGGCTTTCCTCTCGAGAGTCTTGAGGTTGGCGATGACCTGGTCCCACAGGCCTTCGGGGAGCTTGCGGCCGCGCGCGTAGTACTCACGGCAAGCTTCGGTGGTGATGGTGAAGCCGGGCGGGACGGGCATGCCCGCGCGGGTCATCTCCGCGGCGCCGGCGCCCTTTCCACCGAGAAGGTCGCGCATTTTGGCGGAGCCTTCGCTGAACTGGTAGATCCACTTGTGAGCTGCCATCGGACATATTTTGATGGATTCCAGCCGCCCTCTCCCCGACCCTCCCCCCTGCGGGGGGGAGGGAGATACGCTTTTGCGCGATGGATGACCTTGGGCTTGCGACTGAAAACCAGGTGATCCTGGCGTGGCTCCAGGCTGAGATCGAGTCTGTCGCTTTTCAGCAGTACCTCGCGGGTGATCCGCCCAACCCGGTCTACCTCGCGTCGGCTTTGAGGGCCGCGCGCTCGCCGAACCTACGGGACGCCGACCAGAACGAGCTGCGCCGGAAGATCATCGTGAAGACCCACGGTTTCGGGCTCGGCATCAAGAGCTTCGAGGGCCTCGCGAACGACATCCTGTGGCGCAGGGCGCGGGTGACGAGCCACGAGGTCGGCGAGATGCTGTACGCGAGCGGGCATCCGGCCTGGGCGGCGCTGGCGCCGGTGACACGAAAGGTCGCGGAGGGCGCCTCCAACGTGGGGCACGTGTTCACCGGCGACCAGACCAACATGCTGGTCCTGGCGCTCGCCGTCAGGATCTGCGACTCGCACCCGATGCCGGTGCTGCCCGAGATCATCTGCCTCCGGCGACCGGACGACGGCCGCCTGGTGATCATGGAGGGCCACACGCGCGCGACCGCATTGATGCTCGAGGCGCACCGGATCCCGCAGGTGAACGCGTACGTCGGAGCCTCGGCCAGCGTGGCGAGCTGGGCCTACCTCTAACTAGGCTCGGGGCGACAGGAGCATCAGGGCTGCGGGACCGAGCAGCACGACCCACAGAAGCGCGAATCCGATCAACGCCAGCGCGACCGCGATGCCGACCTTCAGCAAGCTTCGCTCTCGCATCGACTTCAGCCTACACCCGACGGTTTCGGATTTTCCATCATCCAAACCATGGGATTCATGGATTCCAAGCTGGTCGCGAACTAGAGATAATCGCGGGCAGGGTGCCTCGTCCGACCGCTTGCGGAGGTTGAGGTATGACGGAGCCGCGGAAGATCGCTCGTTACGGCTGGATTCCCGATCAGCCCGACCAGCGCGACCACCTCTATGCGGCGCCCGCGCAGTTCCTCACGGCGCTTCCGTCGCAAGCGGACCTGAGGCCGTGCTGCTCCGAGGTCTACAACCAGGGCGCGCTCGGCAGCTGCACCGCGAATGCGATCGGAGGCGCCATCGAGTTCGACAGGATGAAGCAGAGGCTGACGGACTTCGTGCCCTCGCGACTCTTCATCTATTACAACGAGCGGGCGATCATGGGCACGGTCGGAATGGACAGCGGCGCGCAGCTGCGGGACGGGATCAAGTCGGTGGCCAGCCAGGGCGTCTGTCCGGAGCCGGAATGGCCCTACGTGATCGAGAACTTCATGACCAGGCCTTCGGCCAGGGCCTACAAGGACGCGAAGCTCGACCGTGCGATTTCATACCAGAGTTTGGTTCAGGACATGAACCAGATGAAAGGGTGCCTCGCGTCGGGCTACCCCTTCATCTTCGGTTTTACCGTTTACGAGAGCTTCGAGGGCGACGCGGTGAAGAGCAGCGGCCACGCGACCATGCCGGCCTGGGGTGAGCGGCCTATCGGCGGGCACGCGGTGATGGCGGTCGGGTACGACGACGAGCGCCAGTGGTTCTTGATCCGCAACTCGTGGGGTCCGGGCTGGGGCATGAAGGGCTACTTCACGCTGCCCTATTCGTACCTGATCCAGGCGGGGCTTTCCAGGGACTTCTGGACGATACGTTTGGTGGGCTAGAAGTTCTCTGATCGACCCTCTCCCCGACCCTCTCCCCTGCGGGGAGAGGGGGAACACCTCGACCCTCTCCCCGACCCTCTCCCGCTTCGCGGGAGAGGGGGGAACACCTAGCATCCTCACCGTGACCGGGCTTCTGACCGACCTGTACGAGCTGACCATGGCGGCCAGCTACTGGCGCCGTGGCATCAACGACCAGGCGACGTTCAGCCTTTTTGTGCGCGGGTTGCCCGCTGAGCGAGGGTTCCTGGTCGCCGCGGGCATCGAGAACTGCCTGGACCTGGTGCAAGAGCTCCGGTTCGATGAGGAGGATCTTCGCTACCTGCGCGAAACGCTTGGATTCACCGCGGGCGACCTCGAGGCGTTTCGCCGGTTCCGGTTCACAGGCGACATCTGGGCGATTCCCGAGGGCCGCGTCGCCCTCGCGGGAGAACCCCTCGTCCAGGTGACGGCGCCGCTGGCCGAGGCGCAGCTCATCGAGACCGTCCTGCTCAACCAGGTGACTTTCGAGACCACGATCGCCAGCAAAGCGGCGCGGTGCGTGATCGCGGCCGACGGGCGCGACGTGGTCGACTTCTCTTTCCGGCGCACCCAGGGCATCGAAGCGGGCCTCGACGTGGCCCGAGTGTCGGCGCTTGTGGGTTTCGCGGGCACTAGCAACGTCGAGGCGGCCCGGCGCTACGGCCTGGTCGCATCCGGGACGATGGCTCATTCGTACATCGAGGCGTTTCCAGGCGAGATCGATGCGTTTCGGGCCTTCGCCCAGGACTTTCCCGGACGCGCAACTTTTCTCGTCGACACCTACGACACCATCCGAGGCGTGGAGCGCGCGATCGAGGTGATCAAGGAGCTCGGACTGAAAGGCCGGCCTGGAATTCGCATCGACAGCGGGAATCTCGACCGGCTCACGCGGCAGAGCCGGCGCCTGCTCAACCTGTCTGGCCTGGAGCACGTTCGCATCTTCGTCAGCGGCGGGCTCGATGAGCTCCAGATCGATGAGCTCGTGCGCGCAGGCGCGCCGATCGATGCGTTCGGCGTCGGCACGAGGATGGGCGTATCGGCCGATCACCCGTACCTCGACACTGCTTACAAGCTAGTTTGCTACGCGGAGCGCCCGGTCATGAAGCTGTCGCGCGGCAAGGTCACGTCCCCGGGACGCACGCAGGTGTTCAGGAAAGCTCGGCCGTTCGGCGACGTGGTCGTCCTGTTTGACGAGGCGGCGCCGGCCGGCCGCGAGCCCCTGCTCGAGCACGTGATGGCACGCGGGCGCCGGAAAGGCCGCCGGCCGTCCCTGGCGGAGTCACGCGCTCGCTTCGAGGCAGACCTCGCGCTGCTACCCGACACGGCTCGCATCCTGCGGTCGCCCAGGGCACCCTCCGTGCGGTCGAGCCGGGCTGTCCTGGCGATGTCGGCCGAAACGAAACGCGGACTGCTCTGACATCAACAGCTCGCCCGTCCCGCCGGAGCCCGGCGAGCAGCTTGGGAAGGGGCTCGCCGGGTCGGTTGAAGCGAAGACCTCTGGAGTTGTGGCGGAAGGGTTACACGAGGTCTTGCTCCGTGGGGATCTGCCATTGAAGTAAACGGTTTTGAACCTCAAACCTTGCGCTTTGGTAACTCCCTCCTGTATCCAAGAGAGTTGCCGGAGGGATCACTCGAGGTGCTTGCGATGGGGTATTTGCGACGACTCTTGGTAGGGGCAGTCGGTGCGGTGAGCCTGGTCGGGGCAGGGGCTGTCGGCGTCTCCGCGCACGAGGGCGGCCAGTTGATCCAGTTCGACTCGATGACACCGGTCACCGGCTCGGCGGTGGGCACGGTCAACGATCGTGGGATCAAGGGCGGTGGCCTTCCCTGGGTGATCACCTCAGGGCACGGGCACGTCGACCGTGATGGTCGCCTCTCGGTAACCGTGAAGGGCCTGATCATCGTGGTGCCGCCTGTCAACGGTAAGAACCCGGTCGCGCACTTCAGCGCCACGGTGAGCTGCGTGACGCCGTCTGGGATCGTCAACGTGACGACGGGGCTGTTCCCTGCCAGCCTCACTGGCGATTCGAAGATCAAAGCCAGGGTCGCGCTGCCGAGCCGATGCAGCGACCCTGAGGTGTTCGTGGGTACGACAAACGCCACCACCGGAGCGTTCGCGTGGTTCGCGGTGTCGAACGCCGAGGGCGACGAAGGCGACGACTGAGCCGCGCAAAGTAAAGAGGGCCCGCACTCCGCGGGCCCTCTTCGTCTACCCCACCTTCAATCTTGCGGGTTGGGATGGCTGAAGTCCAGCGTTAATCCCCGAATATGAAGGCGTTGGCCAGGTTGCCCGCGTTGACGTCGCGGTCGCCCCACACGCCGAGCGCCGGGAGCCGGTGGTTCCACTCGACCCAGCGGTCGAGTGACGCGGTGTCGAGCAGGTCGTGGTCGATGAAGCCCGGCTTCGCGAAGCGGGAGATCACGAGCACCGGCAGGCGCGGCCCGAGGCCCGCCTCGCCGCACTTTGCGCCGGGGATGCCCGGGTACTGACAGCCGGTGAGGCTGAGGTTGGGCTGGCCGCCAACCCAAGGAGCGAAGCTACCTGTCAGCTCAGGGGGTGCCACGTGGTCCCACCAGCCGCCCGTCTCGTCGAAGGCGATGACCAGGGCAGTGTCCTTCCAGTACGGGCTCGCCTTGAGCCTGGAGACGAGGTCACCGACGTACGCGTCTTCGAGCGCGGGGCCCGAGTAGCCGGGGTGGCCGTCCTCGAACTGGGGCGCCTTGACCCATGAGATCGCCGGAAGGGTCGGGACAACAGACTGTCCAGCGACCGGCTGACCGGCCAGGGCGGCGTCCAGGAGGCTGAGGTCGCGTTGGTGACGGTTGGCCTGGGGGTAGCTCATGTTTGGATCGAACGCCCAGGCGTGGTTGAGGTCGGCTGTCGAGTTGAAGTATTGGAACGGGTCGTGATGCGGGCTGTACCCGTTGACGTTGGTCGGCGTGCAGGTGCCGAATCCGCCCTGGAACCACGCCCAGCTCGTGCCGGCCGCGGATGCTTCGGCGCCGAGGTTCGGGATGTCTTGCGGGCTGATGCTCGCCGGATAATCGTTGCAGATGTCCCCGATCGGGTTGGGGTCACCGGGCGTGTTGTTCGTCGCGGCGACGAGCCACTGCGCGCCCGGGGTCGACGGTCCGTAGACGCCCTGGAAGAAGTTGTCCGCGAGCGTGTACTGCGAAGCAAGCGACCAGTAGTTCTGCAGCGGCGCGTTTGGATCGCCGGCCGTGCCGGTGTAGTAGGCGTTGGCGAGGGCCGTCGCGCCGGTGCCAGGAGGAGTCAGGGTCTCGAACCGCGGGCATGTGCTTGAAGACGAGCTGCTCGGATTCGTGACGGTCTTGTCGTTGCCTTGCGCCGGCGGGCTGAAGGCCGAGAGGAACTCGTCCATGGCTCCGTGGTCGACCATGCGGATCATGTCCGTGTAGCTGTGGTCGACGTCGCACGTGCGGCTCTGGGAAAGGCCGCTGAGTTGCGTTGGTGAATATGGGCCCCAGGTCGATATGCCGTTGGTGTAGCTCAATGTTGAGCCCGCCGGGATGCCGTTCGAGCCGTTGCCGTAGGTTCCGAAGTAGTGGTCGAACGAGATGTTTTCCTGGTACAGGATGATCGTGTGCTTGATCGGGCTGTGAGTGCCGTTGTCGGATTCCGCCGTGGCCTGGACCATCGTGAAGACGGGCCCCGCGGCCATCACCGTGAACGAGCCGATCGCGAACGCGAGGACGCGGCGTAAGGATCGAGTCAACTGCTATCCCTCCAAATGAACCCCGTATCCATGCGGCTTGACCCGGCCGCGCCTTCGAATATATTCCTGCCCCGGCGAAAGGCAAGTGAATGGATGTTTATGGGTTGGCTTTGAGCGTGGCGGCGGCTCGAAGCCGATCGCCTCATTCACTATCCATGGTCGGTGCTGACCTTTTTCGTGATAGCGGTATGTCTACCTCAGTTGTACGGTGACGGGGCGACCGGTCAGGCGATTTGATAGAGGAGCGAAAGCATCACGGCCGGCGTCGAGGGGGGAGCCGGCCACCCATCGCGTTAGCGAGACCTCCTTCCCTTCCTTGGGCCCTGCGTGGGGGAAACCCCTGCGTGGGGCTCGTCCATTTATGGAGCGGGTCAAGCCTCTTCGCGGTACTGCCGCTGGCCGGTCGTGGGGTCGCCGCCAAACCCGCATTTCACAGTCCTTTGCGGGTTTCGGCTCAGCGTCAAACCCGCATTCGACAGTCCGATGCGGGTTATCCGCCGCCTAGAATCGCGCGGCATGGAGGGTCCGTGGACGCGCGGCGAGACGAGCGCCTCGGGGCAGGTGTTCGAGTTCCGGCTGTGGGCGCTTCTGACGGAGCAGTCGCGCGGGCAGCTGCACGTGTTCCTGCCGCTGACCGACCGGGGGATCGACGCCTTGGTGCACCGGCTGACGGACGGGT
>DATFVI010000149.1:0-2434 GCA_035260405.1 Candidatus Dormiibacterota bacterium | reverse complement strand
GCTCGGCGGCGGGCTGGAACGCTCGACCCCCCACACGATCACGGGGCGAGCCGAGCTCGAAGCGCAGCTGGGTGACGCGCTCAAGGATGGGTTCGCCCGCACCTACGAGGAGCTCGAAGTGGGGCTCGACGCCATCGCGGCGCCGGTTTTCGCTTCGAGCGGCGAGGTCGTGGCGGCGCTCGATGTATCGGGGCCCTCTCACCGCCTCCGGGCCGAAGGCCGCCCCGAATTGGTGCGGCTCACGCTGGACGCCGCGGCAGACCTTTCCCGCCGCCTGGGATTCCGGGGTAGCAGAACCGCGTTAACGGCGGGCTAACCGATCTAAACGGAGCCAGCATTCTCCGTCCTTGCAACGCAGGCAGGGGGGGAGCAATATTTCCCCTGCATATCGGTCCGCCTGCGCCTGGGGGTCAGGCCCATGTTCTCAAAAGGGGAAGGAAGCATGAAGTGGAGTAGTCCTGTACGCCAACTCGGCCTTGCCGTGGTGGCGTTCTTGCTGGTGGCCGCGTGTGGAAGCTCCCCGAGCGGAACCGCGAGCTGCAACGCCAAGACGGCGACGTCCGCCACCGATTGCGGCGGCATGGACGGCCTCGTCGCCGCGGCCAAGGCCGAAGGCGCGCTCAACGTGATCGCCCTGCCGCCCGACTGGGCGAACTACGGCGCGGTCATCTCCGGCTTCACCGCCAAGTACGGGATCCCCATCAACTCGGCCAACCCGAACGGCAGCAGCCAGCAGGAAGTCGACGCTTTCGACGGCACCCCGAACGCACCTGACGTGGTCGACGTCGGCCAGGCCGTGGCGCTCGCCAACACGGCGAAGTTCGCACCTTACAAGGTGGCGACCTGGAACGACATCCCGGCAGGAGCCAAGGAGCCGACCGGCTTGTGGTTCAACGATTACGGCGGCTACATGGGCATCGGGTACGACTCGACCAAAGTGCCTGGCGGCACGATCAGCTCGGTCGCAGACCTGCTCGGCTCCGGATTCAGAGGCAAGGTCGCACTGGCCGGTGACCCGACCAAGTCCAACCAGGGCCTCAACGGGGTGATCATGGCGGGGGTCGCCAACGGCGGCTCGCTCGACGACGTCAGCAAGGGCGTCGACTTCTTCAAGCAGCTGAAGCACGCGGGCAACTACGTGCCCGTCGTCGGCACCGCGGCCACGGTGAAGGCGGGCCAGACGCCCGTCCTGTTTGAGTGGGACTACCTCTCGACCTCACACGGCAAGGACGTCTCGACCTGGAAGATCTTCGTGCCCTCCAACGCCATCATCGGCGGGTACTACAGCCAGGCGATCAACAAGGCGGCGCCGCACCCGGCCGCCGCGCGGCTCTGGATGGAGTACCTCTACTCCGACGCGGGCCAGAACCTCTGGCTGAAAGGCGGAGCCCGACCCGTCCGCATGGCGGCGATGACCACCTCGGGCACCATCGACGCGGCGGCGGCGGCAGCGCTTCCGCAAGTGCCTGGGACTCCGCAGGTCCCAACCGGTGACCAGACTTCGAAGGCGAGCGCTTACCTCGTCGCCAACTGGTCGCAGGCCGTTTCTTGACGGCTGCCGGAATTCAATAGAGTGGCTTTAACCACCGCCGCTCGCCCCTCGGGCGGGCGGCGGTTTTCTCTCTCGTGGGTCGGCGCGCTGCCGTTCTTCGCCTACGTCGGCCTGTTCCTTCTGCTGCCGACCGGCATCATCGTGGCGGGGTCCTTTTTCACCAAAGAGGGGTCGTTCACCTTCGCCAACTTTGCCGACATCGACAAGCCGTACATCATCAAGGCCTTCACCAACAGCCTCATCGTTTCGTCGGTCAGCGCTTTCGTTGGGGCGGTCGTCGGCGCCGTGCTCGCCTACGCCGTCGTCACGGGTAATCCCAACGGGACCTTGCGCCGGCTCGTCACGTCGGCCGCGGGCGTGCTCGCCCAATTCGGGGGCGTTGCGCTGGCAATCGCGCTGATCGCAACGCTCGGCAGCGAGGGCTTTGTGACAAAGATCCTCCTCGCCCGCGGACTCGACATCTTCGCCCACGGGATCTGGCTGTATGACCCTAGCGGGATCAGCCTGGTCTACCTCTACTTCCAGATTCCGCTCATGGTGCTGGTGTTTCTGCCGGCTCTCGATGGCCTGCGTCCACAATGGCGAGAGGCGACCGAGAGTCTCGGGGGAAACACGTGGCATTACTGGCGTTACGTCGCGGGCCCTCTTCTCGCGCCATCTTTCCTGGGCTGCACACTGCTGCTCTTTGCCAACGCCTTCTCCGCGTACGCCACGGCGGCCGCGCTGCTCACCCAGGGAGGTGTCTACATCACCCTGGAGATCCAGAACCTGCTCACCAGCGAGACCGAGCAGACACAGCCGGGCCTTGCACAAGCCCTGGCCCTGACGATGATCGTGATGGTCGTGATCGTGACGTCGTTGTACACGGTGCTGCAGAGGCGC
>DATFVI010000148.1:0-18812 GCA_035260405.1 Candidatus Dormiibacterota bacterium | reverse complement strand
CCGGGTGCTTGGCGAGGCGTTGATCGCGCAGGGCGACCCGAGCGGCGGCGTGCAGGAGCTGCGTCTGGCCGGGCGTCTCGGCAACTCCGACCCAGGCATGTACGTCGAGCTGGGCGACGAGGAGCTGCAGCAGGGCGACGCCGCGGCGGCGCGAGCGGACTACGAGATGGCGCTGACCATCAACCCGTTCTGGCAGCCGGCCCTACAGCGCCTATCAAGCAGCGGAAGCACATCCCTCCCCACCTAGCAAGGGAGGTCACAACTTCCCTCCCCACCTTGGGGGGAGGTCAGGTGGGGGGCGCTAGAACTAGCCTTCCTCGTCGTCCTTGTCGAAGTAGTCGTCCGACCTGCCACCGGCCCGGCTTGGGGCCAGGCTCGCCGGAGGCGCCGAGAGCTGCTTGAGGCTCAGCGAGATGCGGCGCCGCGCGGTGTCGATGCCGATGACCTTCACCTGCAGCGTCTCGCCGACCTTCAGCACGTCCTCGGTCCTCTCCACGTGGTCCCACGACAGCTCGGAGATGTGGAGCAGGCCCTCGATGCCGGCCATGATCTGCAGGAACGCGCCGTACTTCTTGGTCTTCGTGACCTGGCCCTCGACGATCGAGCCGATGGGCATCGACTGCACGAGCTTCTCCCACGGGTCCTGCTGCAGCTGGCGCAGCGACAGCGAGATGCGCGTCTGCTCGGGGTCGAGCTTGATGACCTTCACGGTCACCTCCTCACCGAGCTGGAGGACGTCGGTGACCTTGGACACGCGGTCCCACGAAAGCTCCGAGATGTGGATGAGCCCGTCGGCGCCGCCGATGTCGACGAACGCGCCGTAGCTCGTGATCCCGGAGACGGTGCCCTTCACCGTGCCGCCCGTCTGGAGCCGGCTGAAGAGCTCCTCGCGCTTGCGCGCGCGATCCTCGTCCTCGGCCGCCTTCTGGCTGACGATCAGTCGGTTCCGCTTGCGGTTGACCTCGAGGATCTTCACCGCGATGCGCTGGCCGACGAGCGACTCCAGGCTGCCCGCGTAAGCGCGCGCCACCTGGCTCGACGGCAGGAATCCGCGCAGTCCCAGAACGTTGACGATGAGCCCGCCCTTGTTCTGCTCGCGGACGTCGGCCTCGATGACAGACCCGTCGGCCTGCTTCTCGGCGGCGACGATCCACGTCGTCTCGGCCCGCGCCCGGCGCAGGCTGAGGACCACGTTTCCTTCTTCGTTCTCAGGCTGGAGGACGTAGACCTTGATCTGGTCGCCGGGCTCGAGCCCGACCGAGTCCACGTCGCCGCGCATGCCCAGCTCCTTGCTGGAGATGACGCCTTCGGCCTTGGCCCCGATGTCGACCAGGACTTCGTCCGCGTCGACCCGGACCACGATTCCGTCGACGATGTCCCCGTGATTGGGGGTCTTGAAGGCCTCCTGGTCGTAATGGAGGTAGTCCTCCATCGTCATCGCGTAGGCTGAGTCTTCGGGCGCCTCCTTCGATTCAGTCAGGACAGCACCGGACTCATTGGACAACTGCACTT
Organism: Candidatus Dormiibacterota bacterium; assembly: GCA_035260405.1. GTDB lineage: Bacteria > Chloroflexota > Dormibacteria > Dormibacterales > Dormibacteraceae > Palsa-870. The sequence continues at coordinate 17,300 of DATFVI010000148.1, read as the reverse complement.
CCCCCTAAGGTTTTTTGGTGTGGTGTTGGTCGTCATAACGGCCTCCGCCAATACGAACTCCAATTGTAACGCAGAAAGGCGGGCTACCCGGGAAACACCGCGGAGAGGTCGTGGTTGTCGATCAGCCGGGTTTTCCCGATCCGGACGGCCAGCACGGCCAGCTTTCCGGGAGGCATGAATGTCTCCGGGTCGACTACCTCCGCGTATTCGACCCGAGCCAGCGGCTCAGCCTCGAGGCGGCCGCAAAGCACTTTCCGAAGCTCGTCCGGCCGGCGCTCCCCAGCCGCATGGGCCGCCGCCGCCAGGCGCAGCGCCGAGCTGAGGGACAGCGCCGCCAACCGCTCCTCGGGTCGGAGGTAGGCGTTGCGCGAGCTCAAAGCCAGGCCGTCCGCCTCCCTGACGGTCGGGCAAACCCTGATCTCGACCGGAAAATCGAGATCGCGCGTGAACCGCTTCACGACCGCCGCCTGCTGAGCATCCTTCTGCCCGAAGTAGGCGCGATCCGGCTCGACGGCGGTGAACAGCTTGCTGACCACGGTGGCGACGCCCTCGAAGTGGCCCGGACGGGCCGCGCCTTCGAGCGGATCCGCCACGCCGGAGACGTGCACTCGCGTGCTGGACCCTGGCGGATACATCACGTCGACCGAGGGCCGGTAGACGGCGTCCACTCGTGTTTCGCTCAACAACGCCTCGTCGTGCGCGGGATCTCGGGGGTAGCGCGCGAAGTCCTCCCCCGGTCCGAACTGGATGGGATTCACGAAGATGCTGACGACGACGAATTCGTTCTCGGCGCGCGCCGCTTCAATGAGGCTCAGATGCCCGGCGTGAAGGGCCCCCATTGTTGGCACGAGCCCGACTTTGAGGTCCTGAGCGTGCCACTGCCGCGACGCATCGTGCATCGCGGCGGCGGCTTCGAATACAGCGAACGGTCTACCCGGCGCCGTATTTGGCCTCTTCTTTTTCTCCCACCGGCGCGGGCGCCGAGCCGTTGGCCGAATACTCGTGCTCCGGCCCAGGAAACTCGCCGCCGGCGACATCTTTGGCGAAGCGCTGGGCCGCATTCCCGATCTCCTCGGCGAGGTTGGCGTAGCGCTTCACGAACTTCGGCGCCTTCCCACTCGTGAGACCAAGCATGTCGTGGTACACGAGCACCTGCCCATCCGTGCCGGGACCGGCGCCGATGCCGATCGTCGGGATCCGAAGGGCCTGCGTGACCTTCGTGCCGAGCTCGCTCGGAACTCCCTCGAGAACAATGCTGAACGCGCCCGCCTGCTCGAGGGCCTTGGCGTCGGCCAGGATCCGGGCCGCCTGGGCCTGGCCTTTGCCCTGAACTTTGAACCCTCCCATGGCGTGGACGGATTGAGGGGTCAGCCCGAGATGTCCCATGACTGGGATCCCCAGCTCCGTCAGGCGGCGGGTCGCCTCGATCACGGGGCCCGCACCTTCCATCTTGACCGCATGCATGCCGGCCTCCTGGAGGAATCGCCCAGCGCTGGCGATCGCCTGCTCGGTCGACACGTGGTACGACATGAACGGCATGTCGCCGACGAGCAACGCCTGCCGGGAGCCGCGCGCCACCGCTTTGGCGTGGTGGATCATCTCGTCCAGGGTCACCGGCAGGGTGGTCGGGTACCCGAGCATCACCATCCCAAGGCTGTCTCCGACCAGCAGGATCGGAATGCCCGCCTCATCGAGGATGCGGGCGCTCAGGTAGTCGTATGCGGTGAGCACGGGAAATCGGCGGTGCTCATCTTTGAAGCGCTGTACGTCCAGCACTGTCGTCATATGCGACGTCTCCTTCGGGTCGCTGCCGTTTTTTCGGTCAACGCCCTATGCATCCGCCCGGCCGCCGCGGGCTCGATGCCCGCCTCCTTTGCGATCTCGAGCGCGATCAGGCCGAGCATACGATATAAGTCCGCCACCGGCCCCGAAAGCGCTGCAAGGTGGCGCTCGACCGTGTTCACGTCGCCCCGCCGCACCGGCCCGGTGAGCGCCGCCACCACTCCCTGCTTGCGCACGCTGGCGAGCGTTCCCTCGGTGAGGGCGAGGAGGCCGGTCCTCGCCTCCTTCTCGCTCCATCCCGCGGCCCGGAGCAGCTGAAGCCCCTCGCCGAGCAATACGTCGACGTAGTTCGACGCGAACACGGCGGCTGCGTGATACATCACCCGTTCGGCGTCGCCGACTTGCTTCGGCCGGGCGCCCAAAGCGCGAGCGAGGGCGTTCAGCCGCCGCAGCAGCAGCGGGCTGGTCGCGTCAACCGCCACCACGATGCCACGCAGCGAGGCGGGTGGGCGCGGTTCCGGGAACGACTGGAGGGGGTGGAACGAACCGATCGCGTGGGTGGCTCGCAATGGTTCGAGGGCGCCCAGCGTCAGGGCGCCGCTGAGGTGCACGAACGCGACGGAATCCGGAATCCGCCGGTCGGCCCCAGCCATCTGACCAGCCGTTCCGAGGACCGCATCGTCCGGGACGGCCAGGAAAACGACGGCCTGTGGAGCCGACCGGAGGCTTCGAACGAGACCGTCGAGGCTGGTCCGAGCCGGGCGCAGCTCGGCCGGATGCCCGGCCGCTTTGAAGGCCCTCGCCAGGGTGCGTCCAAGGTTTCCCCGGCCGACGACGAAGAGCGGCTGTGGCGCCGCCGTGGCTATGAGGCCGAGGCTGAGGAGCTGGCTGCTGGCGCTTGCAGTGCGCCTCGCGAGAGGATGTCGTCCAGCTCCTTGGCATCGAGCGTCTCGACGATCTTGAGCTGCTCGACCACCAGGTCCATCTGGTGACGCTGCTGCGTGAGGATTCCCGTCGCGACCTTGTAACCGTGGTCGACGATGCTGCGGATCTCCTCGTCGATGATCGCAGCCACCTCCTCCGAGTAGTTCCTCTGCTCGCCAAGGTCGCGCCCGAGGAACACGAGCTCCTCGCGATGACCCATAGCCACCGTGCCGAGCTTGTCCGACATTCCCCACTGGGTCACCATCCGGCGCGCCATCTGGGTGGCCTTCTGGATGTCGTTCTCTGCGCCAGACGTGATGTCGCCGAAGACGATCTCCTCCGCCACGCGCCCGCCCATGATCCCGGCGATCTGGTCCATCAGCTCGTCGCGGGAGATGAGGTACTTGTCCTCCTCGGGCAGGCTCATCGTCCAGCCAAGGGCCATGCCGCGGGAGATGATCGAGACCTTGTGCACCGGGTCGGTGTGCGGCAACGCCTTCATAACCAGGGCGTGACCGGTCTCGTGGTACGCGATGATCTCCTTCTCGTGGTCTGAGATGCGCCGGCTCTTGCGCTCGGGACCCGCGATCACGCGCGCGATCGCCTCTTCGAGCTCGTCCATCCCGATCACCTTCTTGTTGGCGCGGGCGGCCAGGATCGCCGCCTCGTTGATCAGGTTGGCCAGGTCGGCGCCGCTGAAGCCGGGCGTCTGGCGGGCCAGCACGTCGAGGTCGACCGTCGTATCGAGCGGCTTGTTGCGCGCGTGAACGTCGAGGATCGCGCGGCGGCCCTTGATGTCCGGGCGGTCGAGGGTGACGTGGCGGTCGAAGCGGCCCGGTCGGAGCAGGGCGGGGTCGAGCACGTCCGGCCGGTTCGTCGCCGCGATGACGATCACGTGGGTGTTCGTGTCGAAGCCGTCCATCTCGACGAGCAGCTGGTTCAGGGTCTGCTCGCGCTCGTCGTGGCCGCCGCCAAGCCCGGCGCCACGCTGGCGTCCGACGGCGTCGATCTCATCGACGAAGACGATGCACGGTGAGTTCTTCTTGGCCTGGTCGAACAGGTCGCGCACGCGGCTCGCGCCGACGCCGACGAACATCTCGACGAACTCCGAACCGGAGATCGAGAAGAACGGCACGCCGGCCTCTCCAGCCACGGCCTTGCTCAACAGGGTCTTGCCGGTACCGGGAGGTCCGACGAGCAGGACGCCCTTTGGAATGCGCGCCCCCAGGGCGACGAACTTTTCAGGATATTTCAGGAACTCGACGATCTCCGTCAGCTCCTGTTTTGCCTCTTCAACACCCGCCACATCGGCAAACGTGATGGCGGGTTTGTCGCCGGCGATCATGCGCGCGCGCGACCGGCCGAAGGAGATCGCCTGGTTGTTACCGCTTTGGGTCTGGCGTAACACCCACCACATGAAAGCCGCGATCAGGATGACCAGGATGATATTGGGCAGCAGCACCTGCAGGAGGTAGCTGCCGCTGCTGTTCTTGTCGAAAAAGACATCGACGTGGTCCGTGTTTATCAGGTCGGTCAGCCATTGCGGGCTGCCAGTCGTGTCTTGCACGACGACGTTGTGCTTGCGGCCCTGGGTATCGGTGGCGATACCGTCCGTGCCGTTGATCTCCAGGATCTTGACGTTGCCTTCCTGCGCCTGGGAGATCAGGTAGGAGAAGTGCCAGTCGCTCGACGTTCCGCCGTTTTGCAGCGATTGCCACGTGAAGTAGAACACCAGGCCGAGCACGACGACCAGTGCGAAATAAAACAGGCTGGAGCGTGGAAAACGACTCAACTCGGCTCTCCTCGAGGGCTGTTCGGCGTTCCTAGCCTAGCAACTTTCTTCGTCCAGCGGTCCGGCATCGGCGAGATGGCGACGTGCATCGCGGGCTCGCCGGAAACACTCACGAATTCAGCATCGACGACGACGCCTGGAACCCAGGCGAGGCGTTCGCCGGCGAAGACCAGCGGCCATGAGTCGCGCTCCTCCCGCGGTACGCGTGCGTCGACCAGGATGTCCTGCAGCTTGCGCGAGCCAATGCCGCCGGCCGGCCGCATGCGAAGGCCGGGCCGGCGAAATCCCAGGTGCACGTGCAAGCCCGGCCGCAGGTGCGCCGCGTTGGCATCGTCGCAGCCGGCGCAGCTCTTGATGTCGAGCCGGGGTCGGGCGCTGCCCGTCGCGCGTGCCATCACTTCCATATACGTGCCCACGATACGAAAACGCAGGCCTCGAGGAAGATCGACGCCTCGACCGCCGCGCCCGCCTCGCACCAGGTCGAGCATCGCGCCAAGGTGCGCGCGCGAGAGCGCGGGCAGTGAACCTCCGGCGCGCGAGTACAGCGCCTTCATCAGCTCGACCGCAACCGGCTCGCGCAACTTTGCCACCTCCGGCGCGGACGGCATACCCGCCGCCAGCAGAGCACCTACCTCGCGCTCGATCGCATCCTGCATCGCGGACGCTCGCTGGGCGGCGGCGTAAAACCGGCGGCCGATGCCCGGACGGTCGCGCTCGAGGGCGGGAAGAACCTCGTGTCGCACGCGCGCGCGCGCGAAGTTGCGCTCGGCGTTCGCCGGGTCGGCATAAGCGGTGATTCCGCGCTGACCCAGGAACTCGACGACGTCCCGCCTCCACGCCCCGAGCATCGGCCGGACATATTCGCCGCGGCGAGCGGGCATGCCGCGCAAGCCTGAAATGCCGCATCCCCGCATGAGGTGCAGGATGGCGCCTTCGACCTGGTCGTCTGCGGTGTGAGCAAGCGCGACAACGTCCGCTCCGGCGAGAGCTCGGGCCCGCTCCAGGAACGCATAGCGAATCGCACGTGCACCCGCCTGCACCGATCCGCGGGGCATGGCGGATGCGCGGCGCTCGGTCACCAGCTCAACGCCCAACCTGGCGCACAGTTCGCCGACTCCGCCGGCCACGACCTCCGAACCGCCTCGCAGCGCGTGGTCGAAATGCGCGCCGGTCACCTCGAAGCCAAGTTCGTGCATCGCGACGAGCAGCGCGGTCGAGTCGGGGCCGCCAGAAACCGCAACGAGCACGCGGCTTCCAGGCCTGATGAGCCCGCTCGACTTGATGGCCTGGAGGAGCGGGTTGGAGGTTGTCGTCTGCAGCATGGTGGTGCCGGCTGGACTCGAACCAGCGACAACGCGATTATGAGTCGCGCGCTCTACCACCTGAGCTACGGCACCGCGCAAGCCGGGCGCGACCGCTGCGCCCTCAGCGGAGAAGATCCTATCTTGCGGTTTGTGCCCGCGCCTTGAGCTTGCGCTTCTTGGTGCGCCGCTTGGCCAGCGCCACGCGCTTCCTCTTGTTCACGTCTTCTCCAGAATGGCGGCGCCAAGCATGGCTCCGTAGTTGGGGCAGGATGGTTGCGGAGGTCGGATTCGAACCGACGACCTTCGGGTTATGAGCCCGACGAGCTGCCGCTGCTCCACTCCGCTCCAAAAGTATACCGCCCGACCATCGACCCGCCGGCGGGGCCTCAGTGGTGCGGCGTAGGCGACGGTGTAGCCGTGGCGGCCGGTGTGGGCGAGGGCGAGGGTGGGGCGGTGACGAGATACAGGCGCTCCTGCGGCCTGGAGTAGCCGTTGAGCCGGGCTTCCTCCTCGTTCGCCGTACCCGACGTGATCGCCTGCACGTCCTTCTTGTAGCCCTGGTTCTGCGCGGCGAGAGCAACGTTCTGGTGGCGCAGGTCGGCCACTTGCTGGCTGAGCCTGTGCCCGATGTACGCCTCCTGGGCGAAGGCGAATCCGGCCCAGATGAGCGCGATCAGCACCACCGCGACGACGACTGCGTGGCGAACGCCGAAGGCGCTGGTGCGCAAAGTGCCGGAGGCGACCATGACTCGGTTGTATCTCATGCTGGATCGTTGATCAGGACTCTTGCCGGAGCGGAAAGCGACTATAACAAACGCCCCCCGGGCCAGAGACCGCTGAGTGGGTTGACGTCGAGAGATTTGTGCCCGAGGTGGTGCAGATGCTAGGAGGCGCCGAGCAACGCAGTCCGCGCATCCGTCGATGCGTGGACGAGTAGCGCAGAAGCCGACAACGCAGATGCGCCGCATCGGGCGCAAAGATCCGACGGCAATCCCGCTCAGCGGTCTCCCCGGCTCTCTTCCCAGCGCAGAGAAAGCTGCTCGGGATCGAGGTCGCGGAAGGTCTTGCCCTCCTCGCGCAGCGACGCTTCCGCCTTTGCGAAACGCGCGCGGAATCGCTGACCGGCGACCCTCAGCGCATCCTCAGGATTGACCTTCAGCCGCCGTGCCAGCGAGACGACCGCGAACAGCAGGTCGCCCATCTCGTCGAAGGCCTCCTCCGGTTCGGCTGCGCCGGCGAGCTCTCGCGCCTCTTCGGCGACCGCCTCTGCCGCTTCCGCCGCGGACGTGAAGTCAAAGCCGACGCGAGCCGCTCGCTTCTGCAGTCCCAACGCCCATGCGAGGGCCGGCATCGTGGCGGGCACGCGATCGACCACGGATTCGTCCTTGCCCGCCTTCCGCGCCTCGTGAGCTTTCTGGTGCTCCCAGTTCTTCAGGACTTCTTCCGCGTTGGCGACGGACGTCGTGCTGTACACGTGTGGATGCCGCGCCACCATCTTCGCCGCGACCGACTCGGAGACCTGGGCGGCATCAAACCGGCCCTCCTGCGCCGCGATCTCCGCGTGCATCGCGACCTGGAGCAGGAGATCTCCGAGCTCTTCTTTGATCTTCGTGTCGTCCTTCGAATCGATCGCCTCGAGGAGCTCGTATGTCTCCTCCAGCAGGTAGGGCCGGAGCGATTCGTGCGTCTGCTCGCGATCCCAAGGGCATCCGTCAGGGGCGCGCAGCCGTGCTACCACCTCGAAGATCGCATCGATTCCGGGCGAGTAGGGCTCCTCGTTCGACTCGGGCATGGGCTTTGATTCTGGCATCAGCTCGGAACAGCCACCACGCCTTGCCCCGAACCGTACAGATCGGCCATCTCGTCCAGCAGCTGCAGGAGGTCGCGCTGCCATCCTTCACCTTGCCTTCTCATCTTCAAACGGTTCGGCGCGACGGCGATCCTGCCCGCCATCCGGCGCGACAGCTCATCGACGTCGAGGAAACGCTGCGGGTCGACGCGGATCACGATGTCGTGACCTTCCGCCACCACGCCGCGCAGACCCATCCGCTGTCCGCGCAGCTTGATGCGCAGCGAGTAGGCCAGGTTGTCGAGCTGTGCCGGTCCAGGTCCGTAGCGATCTTCCAGCGAACGCAGCACCGCATCGAGCTCCTCCTCGTCTTCCGTCGCCGCAAGCTGGCGGTACGCGCCCAGTCGAAGCTTCTCGTCGCGGATGTACGAGCGCGGGATGAAGTGGTCGAGCGGCAGGTCGAGATTCATCTCGGTGGTCGACAGCACGTCGCCTACCGCGGTCTCTTCAGAGCCGCTGCGCATCTTGGAGACCGCGCCCTGCAGCATCTGCAGATACATCTCGAAACCGACCGCGGCGATTGCGCCATGCTGCTCGGTCCCGAGCAGGTTGCCGGCGCCGCGAATCTCCAGGTCGCGGAGCGCGATCTTGAAACCCTGCCCGAGCTCATGCAGCCCGGAGATGACGTCGAGTCGCTTGTCGGCCTGCTCGGTCAAAGAGCGGCGCGGGTCATACAGGAAGTAGGCGTACGCACGCCTCCCCGAGCGGCCGACGCGGCCGCGCAGCTGATAGAGCTGGGCCAACCCGAAGCGGTCTGAGCGCTCGACGATGATCGTGTTCACGTTGGGAATGTCCAGGCCCGACTCGATGATCGTGGTGCACACGAGCACGTCGAACTTCGCCGATTCGAAATCGACCATCACGTCCGCCAGGTCGCCTTCACCCATCTGGCCATGCCCGATCGCGACGCGGGCTTCAGGGACCAGCTCCAGGATGCGGTCCGCCGCCTTCTGGATCGTGCGCACCCGGTTGTGGACGAAGTAGACCTGGCCTCCTCGCTGGAGCTCACGGATGATCGCTTCGCGGACCAGCTCGTCCTCATCGGCCGTGACGTATGTCTTGATCGGCTGGCGCTCTTCCGGCGGAGTCTGGATCACGCTCATGTCACGAATCCCACCAACCGCCATGTGGAGGGTCCGCGGAATGGGGGTCGCAGACAACGACAGCACATCCAGCTGGGTGCGCAGCTTCTTCAACCTCTCCTTCTGCATCACACCGAACCGGTGCTCCTCGTCGACGATCAGCAAGCCGAGTCTCTTGAAGCGGACATCCCGCTGAAGCAATCGGTGTGTTCCGACGACGATGTCGACCTGGCCTGCCTGGATGCCCTCGATCGTCCGAGCCTGCGTCTCGTCATCAACGAATCGCGACAGCATTTCGACGACGACGGGAAACTTGGCCAGCCGCTCGCGAAACACATGAAAGTGCTGCTGGGCGAGCACCGTGGTCGGCGCGAGGAGCGCGACCTGTTTGCCGCTCATCGCCGCCTTGAAGGCCGCGCGAAGCGCGAGCTCGGTCTTGCCGAAACCGACGTCGCCGCACAGGAGGCGATCCATCGGACGGTCGGACTCCATGTCCGCCTTGATCTCTGCCAGCGCGGCCACCTGGTCGGGCGTCTCCTCGTAAGGAAATGACGCTTCCAGCTCGGCCTGCCACGCAGTGTCGGGAGCGAATGCGATACCTGGCCTCGCCTCTCTGAGCGAATAGATCTTGAGCAGCTCGTCCGCGACGTCCTGCACGACCTTTTTCGCGCGGCCTCGCGCGCGGGTCCAATCGCTGGTGCCCAGCCGTTGGAGCGCGGGCTGGCCTTCCCCGCCGAGGTATTTCTGAACCCGGTCGAGGTTCTCCACCGGGACGAAGAGACGGTCGCCTTCCGCGTATTCGAGCTCGAGGTACTCGCGGTGAGCTCCCTCGGACTCGATGAGTCGCATTCCCTTGAAGAGCGCGACGCCGTGGTCGACGTGGACCACGAGCTCGTCGGGTGCGAAATCGAGGGTGAATTCCTTGGTCAGGTCCCTCGCCTGGGTCCGGCCGCGTGACGGACGCGATGGCCGGCGCAGCCGGCCGAAGAGCTCCGCATCGGTAACGAGGTGAAACCCGATCTGCTTCTGCGAAGCACCGGCTGTGACGTCGACGTCCGCGCGCCGGAGCGCTGGTTCCAGCTCGAGGTCCAGGTCAAGCTCCGCCTCCCCGACGGTTGCCCTGACCTTGCTCTCCTCGAGAAAGGCATTGAGCCGCTCGTCCTGCTCCGTCGCGAAGATCACCGTCGCGGAGTCGCCCAGGCCGGCCAGGTCAACCGCGGCGCGCGGCCGGCCGACCAGCGTCTCCGGCTCGCTCCAGCCGAGGTCGATTGCCTCCCCCGCAGGCTCACCCGCAGTGAGCAGAAGGCGTGGCCGCCCTGCAAACTCGTTGAGCCGATCGATGCCGACGGTGGGCAGAGTGAAACGTCGAGGCAGCTCACCGCCACCGGCTTCGGCCGCCGCCAGCATCTCCGCCTCGGCGATCAACGAGCGCGCATCGGCGAGCTGTCGCTCCGGATCGAAATCCAGCACGGCCATCCCGGCCGGCAGGTGATCGAGCAGTGACGGGCGCGAAGGATCCAGGTAGCCGGCGTAGAACTCGACTCCGGGAAATGCCGCGCCTGACTCGAGCCGTGCGAGCTCGTCCTCCCAGTCCGCACGCACGTCGGCGCGCAAGCTCTCGAGCGAAACCGATTCACGCAACCTTTTGACCGCGCCCGCTCCCCGCGCCGGACCGAGCAGCAGCTCGCGTCCCGTCCTGATCGAGACCTCAGGGACCGCCATCACCGACCGCTGGTTTTCGGGATCGAAGAGGCGGAGCGTCTCGATGACGTCTCCCGCCCACTCGGCCCGCACCGGCGCGTCGGCTGCCGCGGGAAACACGTCGAGGATGCCGCCGCGCAGCGAGAACTGGCCTCGGTCCTCGACCAGCGGTTCCCTGGAGTATCCAAGCTCGACCAGGCGCTGCGCCACCGCGACGGGATCCGGTCCACGCTCCGGGGCCAGGAGAACCGTGCCGTCGAGCAGGTCGCGCGGCGAGATGGTCTGCCGGGTGATCGCGCGGCGAGAGGAAACCACCACGAGCTCGGGATCGTCGCTCGCGCGCGCGATCGCGGCCAGGGCCTCGAGTCGCTTGCTCACCGAGTCGTCGAAGGCGGGCGGCCGGTCGAGGAACGAGACTCCGATCTCGGCAAAGACGTGGACCGGAGGCTGGCCCGCCAGCCATGGCCGCAGCTCATCGGTGAAGCGCTCTGGCGCCGGCGCCAGGATCAGCACCGGCCGGCGCAAGGCGACCAATGCGCGGGCCACCGCGCCGGCGACGATCGGCCAGGCGGCACGTGGAAGGTGGGCGACTTTGAGCTCGCCTTCGCCGCGAGAGATCCACCGCTCCAGGTTCGGCGCGGCCGCGATCGTGCTTTTCCAGAGCGAGCTCATGCGAGCTCCTCGCAACCGAGCGAGCCCGGCCGGTTGTAACGATCCATAGCGCGCTCTATACCCGCTTCGAGCGCCAGCTCCAGCGCACTGGCGACCCCGTCGACGACGGCGGGTAGGCGCTCGGCCTCGGCTTTTGTGAACCTTCCGAGGACGTGCTGGCGGCCCGGCTGAGAACCCTTGCGCGGCGGCTTCCCGATGCCCACCCGGAAGCGCACGAAATCGGGCGTGCCCAGCGAGCTGATGAGCGACAGGACTCCGTTGTGTCCGGCCCCGGAACCTCCCTGCCGGATTCTCATCTTGCAGAGCGGCAGGTCGAGCTCGTCGTAGACGACCCACACGTTCTGGGGAGGAACGTGGATGTCCCGCACCGCCTTCGCCACCGCCTGTCCCGATAGGTTCATGTAGGTCTGTGGCAGCACGAGCCAGAGGTGCTCCGTTTCGGAGCGCCCGACCAACGACTGCCAGCGCTTGCGATCGATCCGCACGCCCAGGCGGCGCGCCAGCTCACGCGCGCACGCAAAGCCGAGGTTGTGACGCGTGTCGGCATAGTCCTCTTCCGGGTTGCCGAGGCCGACGATGAGCCGCTCCTCGACAGCCGTTGTCTTTTGAGCCGAGTCCTCTTCCTTCATCCAGATCCAAATAGACGCACCTAGGCCCGCGGCGAGTGCCGCAGACCCTGCACCAGTGAGTTTACCGGGAGCTCAGAGACGTCCCGCGGGGATCCTCACCCCGGACGCGGCGAGCGCGGCGAGGGTGATGCGCGTCATCTCTTTTCGCTCGGCGGCCGACTCATGGTCCCAACCCAGCAGGTGCAGCAGGCCGTGGACGCTCAGGAGGCTCAGCTCCGTCTCCTCCGACTCGCCGAACTCTTGCGCCTGGCGGAGCACCATCGGCCACGAGATGGCGAGGTCACCGAGGTGCTGGTCCGAACCGGCAAATGAAAGGACGTCGGTCACGGCATCGTGACCCGCGAAGTCGTGGTTCAAATGTCGCAGCTCGTCGTCATCCGTCAGCCGAACCGCGACCGTGGCCGAGCCCGCGGGGAGCCGCGCCTCCACCTCCGGCACTCGCGCCGCCCGCCGCAGCAACGCGCGCAAAAAGGCCGGTGGGACGGGCACTGGAATCGCTTTGACCACGTCCACCTCCAGGCGCGCTCGCTCAACCACCGTCAGCAAGTAAACCCGTTACAGTCCAGCCGGTGCGAATCCTCGTAAGCGGCGGAGCCGGGTTCATCGGCTCCCACGTCGTGGACGCTTACCTGGCTGCGGGGCATGAGATCGCCGTCCTCGACAACTTCAGCACCGGCCGCATGGAAAACGTGAACCCGGCCGCGGCGGTGCATCGAGTCGACCTGCGCGACCAGCCAGCGGTCGACAGGGCGGTCGCGACATTCCGGCCGGAGCTGGTGAACCACCACGCCGCGCAGTCGGAGGTGCCGAGATCGGTCACGGACCCCGCATACGACGCGGAGATCAACATCGTCGGCGCGCTGAATCTCCTCAAAGCGTCGGCGGACCACGGCGTGCGCAAGGTGATCTTCAGCTCGACGGGAGGGGCCCTTTACGGCGAGCCCGACGTCGTCCCCGCGGACGAGGACCACCCGGTGCGGCCGCTGTCCCCCTACGGGACAAGCAAGCTCGCGTTCGAGCAATACCTGGGGACCTTCAAGCGAACGTTCGGAGTCGACTACACGGTGCTGCGCTACGCCAACATCTACGGCGCGCGGCAGGACTTCCACGCCGAGGAAGGACGCGTGATCGCGGTCTTCGCCAGCCGGATGCTCGAAGGCGGACCAGTCACCATCGATGGGACGGGCGACCAGGCCCGCGACATGCTTCATGTCGGCGACGTCGCCACCGCAAACCTGGCCGCCCTGGAGCAAGGTTCGGGCGGCACATTCCACGTCAGCACCGGTATCCCCGTGACGATCAACGACCTGTTCCGGAAGCTCGCGCTGCTGACGGACTACACGCTCGAGCCGCGCTACGGACCATCGCGCAAGGGCGACGTGTACCGCATCGCCCTCGACAACGCACGGGCACGCGAGCACCTGGGTTGGGAGCCTCGCGTGACTCTCGAAGAAGGCCTCAGTCTCACGGTCGACTACTTCCGCGAGCAGGTTCGCGTACCCAGGACAAGCTGATGCAAGCCCTCGTATTCCTCCACGGCCTGGGAGCGCGCGCTCTTCTCGCCTTCGCCGTCGTGCTTGCGGTCTGGGGTACCTACGGATACTTTCGCCACGCGCAGGTGTCCGGCGGATTTCGGTCGAGTTACCTCGTGATGGCCGGTCTGACCGCGGTGCAGGGGCTGATCGGTCTGGCCGCCTTCGCCTTCGGAGGTCGACCGACCGAATTGCTGCACCTCGTCTATGGAGTGTTCGCAGTCATCTTCCTCCCCGGCGCGTATCTCTACGCCCATGGAGGATCGCGACGGCGCGAGGCCGTGATCCTCGCCGGCGCGGCATGGGTCGTGAGCATCGCCTACTTCCGAGGCATCGCGACCGGCTGAGCCCGGCTCAGGCGCGGAACAGCAGGCCGACGCCGTACGTGAGGGCCGCGACCGCAGATCCCACAGCCAGCATCTCCAGCCCCGACTTGACCGCGCCCTTCCCCGTCACCAACGACCGAGCTGAGCCGATCGTGAAGAGGAACGCGGCGCTGAACACGTACGCAACCACGAGCGAGCCGAAGCCGTTCACGACAGCTCCGAGCAACAAGCGCCCGAGCAGGTAGCCCAGCACCGGGATCACGCCGCCGATCAGCGTCGAGATCCCGGCCACGAGGGCCTCGCGCGTCGGGTTCTCGAACTGCGCCACGTCCAGGCCCAGCTCCTCGCGCGCCTGGGTCTCGAGCCAGACCTTCTTGTCGGAGGTGATGCGCCCGACGATGGTCTCGGCCTCAGAAGCCGTCAGGCCTTTGGAGCGGTAGATCTTGACGAGCTCGGCCCGTTCGAGCTCGGGCATCGCCTCGATCTCGGCCGCCTCGCGCGCGAGCTGGCCCTCGTACACCTCGCGCTGGGACTTGCTCGAGAGGTAAGCCCCGCCCGCCATCGAAACCCCCGAGGCGACCATGGCCGACAGCCCTCCGATCAGCACGACGCGCGGGCTCACGCTCGCGCCGCCGACGCCTGCGAGCACGCCTAGCGTTGCGGTCAAGCCGTCGTTGACCCCGTAGATCACGTTCCGGATGCTCTCGATTCCGCCGCCGTGCCACTCTTCGGGTTCGTGCGCCGCCCCGGCGTCATACATCGCCGGCTCGGGCGAGGGCTCCACAGGGGACTCGCTGGTGACATCTTCGGCCGACTGGTGGTCGAGCTCCTCCGGAAGCACCTTGCGAAGCACTCCCTGCGCCCGCTCGTCGGAGACCGTCGCAACCTGGTTGAGATAGGACCGCAGGACCTGTCCTTCGGCGGCGCCGGCCAGCGCGAGGGCGGGACCGATCCCGGCCACCCGCGCCAGCATCGCCAGGAAGCGAGCGGTCAGCTGGCGGCTCTGCGTCGCTGGCTTCGCGTCTCCGGAATCCATCAGCGCCGCCCATGCGTCCGCGTGCCGCTTCTCGGTCGCCGCGAGTGACATCAAGCGGTGTTTGAGTCCCGTGTCGCGCGTGGTCCCGGCCAGCGCCTCGTAGACATCCGCCATGCGAACCTCGCTTTCCCAGTTGCTTCGCACCAACCGCGCATCGGGGGCAGACATGGAGCGTTCGGATGGAGGCACGCGTCTATGGTAAGGACGCGTCAGCGGATGCACCGAGTGGCGCAGCCGGCAGCCGCGCCACCGCGGCCGTTCGCTCCTGGTTGTCTTAACGTAGGTGCCCCCAATGGATCCCACCACGCTGATCAAGGAGCCGAAGTTGTCATCTCGCCCGGAAACACGACCCTCGCGAGCCGCGGCGGGCGCCCGCGAGCGGCGCGTCCTCATCACCGGCGGCGCAGGTTTCCTCGGCGTCAACGCGGCCGTGCGACTGATCGCCGACGGGTGGCACGTCACGCTGCTCGACAACCTCAGCCGTCCAGGCACAGAGCGAAACCTCAAATGGTTGATCACGAAGCACCCGGCGCGAACGACCTTCGTCAAGGAGGACGTGAGAAACGCCTTCGCCCTGCCGCAGCACGTCAAGAACCAGGACGCGATCCTGCATCTTGCCGGCCAGGTCGCGGTCACGACCTCGCTGCTCGACCCGATCACGGATTTCGAGGTGAACGCGGCGGGCACCCTCAATGTGCTGGAGGCGGTGCGCCTGCACAACCCGCACGCGCCGTTGGTGTTTGCATCGACGAATAAGGTGTATGGAAAGCTCGATCGAAACAACGTTGCCTGTAAAGAAACCCAGCCCATCGATTTTCACAGTCCGTACGGCTGCAGCAAAGGCGCCGCCGACCAATACGTGAGGGACTACGCGCGCTGCTTCAACATGAACACCGTCGTACTGAGACAGAGCTGCATCTACGGAGCCCACCAGTACGGCACCGAGGACCAGGGATGGGTCGCGCACTTCGTGCATTCGATCCTCAACGACCGCCCGATGACCATCTACGGTGACGGCACACAGGTCCGCGATCTGCTGGATGCGCGAGACCTCTGCGCGCTCTACGCGACGGTGATCGAAGAGATCGACAAGACGCGAGGCGAGATCTTCAACGTCGGAGGCGGACCGGAGAACCAGAGGAACCTGCTGGAGGTCATCAACCAGATCGGCGAGCTGACGAACCACGAGCCGAAGTTCACCTTCGCGGACTGGCGCGAGGGCGACCAGACCTATTACGTGAGCGACATCGCGAAGGCGAAAAAGCACCTGGGATGGGAACCGCAGATCCCTTTTGATCGAGGCCTCAAAGAACTGATCGCTTGGGCCGGCACCATCAACTAGACGTCAAACCCGCTCGCACGTGAAATGACCGCAGCCTCCGGGCAGCGCCCGCAACAGTCGAGCCTCGCCCCATGCGGCTGACGCCACGATGCGGCTCGCGGCCCGCATCAAATGCCCGACCATCCCTCTTCGTGAAGCCGACATGTCCTCGACCGAGCCGGTGACAGGACCTCTCCAGTCGAGCCACGAGAAATAGGCCACATCGAGCACCTGCAGGAAAGCGTGATAGCTCCACCGGGTGCGGACCACACGGAGGCCGCACGCCGACGCCATGTCCTTGAATCGCGTCGCCGAAAAAATCTGGATGTGTCCCCCGTGTCTGACCTTGGCCGTCCAGCGCGTGCCGCAGCCGATCAGCTGGTAAAGAGTTCGCGGCTGACCCTCGAGGGGAAGCACGATGTGAAATCCGCCGCCGGGCTTCAGCATGCGGGCCACCTCCCGCAGCACGGTCTCGGGATCATCCACGTGCTCCAGGACGTCGAAGATCCACACGAAATCGAGCTCGCCGTCCCCAAACGGAAGTCTCTCTGCAGTCGCCTGCCGAAAGTCGACTCCCCCTGGATTCGACCCGGCGATCTTCAACGCGGATTCGCTCAAATCACATCCGAACACCTCGAGGTCGGGCCGCGCGTGCTTGACCGCCTTGGCCACAGACCCTCCCCCACAGCCGACATCGAGCACTCGACCCTTGACGCCAGAGAGGTCGTCCAGCAGGTAGCACAGCTTGAGCCCGTTCATGTACCACGGCCTCGGACGCAGCAGTGCGGTGCCCCAGTGCTTGGCCTCGTAATCGAACGCGGGAGCTGGCCTCACCACGGGCTGCTCATCCATCCTCTCTAGTCCATGCCGTGGTTCGCCGCTCCCACCAGCCTGATAACGGGCGGCGCCACCGCGGCCACGTTACGAGAGCGATCAGCGCGGCGGCGGACAGCGCGATGCCCGCCCAGTCGGCCAGGGACTTCTCGTAGCGCCACTGGACGGTAGCCGGAAACCGCGTGTCTTGGGGGAGCCGGACGTACATCAAGCCCGGGCCCGCGCGAAGGACCTTCACCGGACGTCCATTGACGTAAGCGTGCCAGCGGTCGAACCAGCTCTCCTTGAAGAGGACGCCTCGAGCCTGGGAATCGACCGCGATCGTCATCTGCTGCGGGCCTTCCAGGCGAGCCGACGCCGTCGCGCTCGCGCCATTCTGTGGGCCGGCCGCCCATGCCATCGCCGCCGTGAGAAACCGTGACTCTTCCGCGCTGCGATAGCTGTCCACATGAAATGGAAGGTTGAGGCCGGACCACACCACGCGGCCCTGGCCGAGCCGGCCGGCAACCACCACGC
>DATFVI010000147.1:0-2432 GCA_035260405.1 Candidatus Dormiibacterota bacterium | reverse complement strand
GTCACGGGCGGAGACATTCTCTTCGCCGGTGGAACTCCCGATCGATTGTTCAGAGCGTTTGACGCGCGTACCGGCGATCAACTGTGGAGCTTCCCGCTCCCCTCTGGAGCGATCGGCGTTCCAACGTCCTTCGAGGTCGATGGGGAACAATACGTCGCCGTCACGACCGGCTGGGATCTTGACGCGCGAGGCCTTCAAAGCGGCATCGACAAGGTACAAGGGACCAAAACGGTGGTTCCGCAGGGCGGCACAGTGCTCGTTTTTAAGCTTCGCGAACCCTGAGCAGCGTTTGGGAGCAACTCGTGCAGAACGACCTCGACAACGGAACTGGGGTACCGGCGCCCCTCACCTCACGCCGTCAGTTCATAGGTGCGGCCGCCGCAACCGGTCTTGCCGGCATCTTCCCAGCGAGCCTTGGGTCGCTGACTGCGCACGGGACCGCCAAGCACGCTGCGCAACTGGTGCTTCCCACAACGACGCAGGACGTTATTCCCTTCAAGATCCGAGTACCGCAAGAGGCACTCGACGATCTCAAGCGTCGGCTCGCGTCCACTCGGTGGCCGGAGCGGGAAACCGTCGGTGACTGGTCGCAGGGCGTACCCTTCCAGAAGGCTCAGGCGCTGATCGCCTATTGGCGCGACAAGTACGACTGGCGCCGGTTCGAGGCTCGCCTCAACGCCTTCCCACAATACCGCACCCAGATCGACGGGCTCGGCATTCACTTCATCCACGTGCGCTCCCCTCACCGGAACGCGCTGCCGATCATTCTCACGCACGGATGGCCGGGATCGATCGTGGAGTTCATGGAGGTCATCGGGCCGCTCACCGATCCCACCCGCTACGGCGGACGGGCAGAAGACGCGTTCCATGTTGTCGTGCCGTCACTCCCTGGCTTTGCCTTCTCCGACAAGCCGGTGGAGACGGGCTGGGATGTGAACAGGATCGCCCGGGCCTGGGCGCCGCTGATGCAGCGCCTGGGCTACGATCGCTGGGTGGCGCAGGGCGGCGATTGGGGGGCGGGCGTGACGCACGCGCTGGCGAAACAGCGGCCCCAGGGCCTGATCGCGGCCCATGTGAATTGGCAGTTCGTCTTTCCCGATAAGCTGCCGGACAGCCCGACGCCGGCTGAGCGCAAAGCTATCGACGGGGCGTCGTCGTTCGCCAACGACCAGAGCGGCTATTTTCGCGAACAGGCAACACGTCCGCAGACCATAGGCTATCCGCTTGCGGATTCGGCAGCGGGTCAGGCGCTGTGGATCTACGAGAAGTTTCAGGCTTGGACCGACAATCACGGCAATCCTGAAGATGCGCTCGCGGTCGATGCGATGCTCGACAACATCAGCCTCTACTGGTTCACCGACACCGCGGCATCGTCGGCCCGCATCTACTGGGAGAACACCCGGGCGGGATTTGGAGGCCTCCCTTCCTTAGGCAGGATCGAACTGCCGATGGCGGCGTCGGTTTTTCCGCACGAGATATTCTGCCCGCCGAAGGCGTGGGCTGAAGCACTCTGGCCGAACCTGTTTTATTGGAATGAACTCGACCAAGGCGGCCATTTCGCCGCGTTCGAGCAGCCAAAGCTCTTCACCGAGGAACTGCGAAAGGCCTTCAGGTCACGGCGAGCTTAGCGATCCGGCTGTCGTCCGAACCCCCGCGCTGCTGCTCGAACGCGCACCAACTTGAAACGAAAGATTGGGAGCAACTCGTGAAAGACCATTTAGAAAACCAGGCAGAAGTAGCGCTACCCCTCACCTCGCGCCGCGAGTTCATGCTTGCGGCCGCAACCGGCGGTGCCGGCTTACTCTCCACGGGGCTGGTGCCAATGAGTGTCCTTCAGGGCGCCAGCAAGATCGGCCACAGGAGGAACCAGATGGAGAGCCCGATCGAGGTAGTGCGCAGGTTCTGCGCGGCGTGGGGCGACAATGCCGGGGTCGCCGAGCTGGCCGCATTTTTCACCGACGACGCCGTCTACCACAATATCCCGCTGGCGCCGGTCATCGGCAGGAAGGCCATCGCGAACAACATCGCCTCGTTCATCCGCCCTGGTGCGCCAGGCATCGAGGGCATCGCGTTCGGCGTCATCCACATCGCAGCCAATGGTCCGGTCGTGATGACCGAGCGGGTGGACCGCTTCAAGCTCCCGAACAAGTCGTTCGAGCTGCCGGTCATGGGGACCTTCGAGGTCAGTGACGGCAAGATCAAGGCCTGGCGCGACTATTTCGACATGAACCAGTTCACCAGCCGGATGGGGTAAAGAGCTTCGCTCGGATGCGTTGACGGTGGGAACGAGAGGATTACGTGATGCCAACGTTCGCGAAGATCGGCCTGGACGCTCTGCTGACACCGGAGAATTGCGTCTTTCTCCTGATCGACCACCAACCGTTCCAGTTGGCAAACGTCAACAGTCACGATCCCACAATCGTCATCCACAA
>DATFVI010000146.1:0-5759 GCA_035260405.1 Candidatus Dormiibacterota bacterium | reverse complement strand
CCGGCACAGCTGGTGCCGATCGTGAAGGCAGGGTTCCCGGAAAACGTGTTGGTGGCGATATGAAGGTTGGCTGTGCCGGGGTTCGTGATGGTCACGTATTGCTGGGCGGTCGGGCTGCCCGGGCCCACCTTCACGCTGCCGAACGAGAGCGAGCTCGGGCTCACCGTCGCGCGCGGCTGGACGCCTGCACCCGATAGGGCCACCGTGTGCGGCGAGCCCGGCGCATCATCCGGGATCGAAAGGGTTCCGCTCACGGGGCCGGTTGCGGTGGGCGCGAAAGCGACCTGGATCGTGCAGCTCGCGCCGGGAGCAACCGCGGCGTTCGAGCAGCCGTCGGTCGCGATCGCAAAAGGCGCGCCCACCGTCGCGGCTCCAATGTTCAAGGTGCCTGTGCCGGAGTTCGTTACGACTACCGACTGGTTCGCGGACTTGGTTCCGACGACCTGGTTCCCGAAGGCCAGGCTCGACACCGACAGAGACACCGCCGGCTGAACGCCGCTCCCGCTGACCGCAACCGTCTGCGGCGAGTTTGACGCGTCATCGCTGAAGGTCAGGGTGCCGCTGAACGTCCCCAGGTTGGCTGGCGCAAAGCCGATCTGCACCGTGCATGTCGCGCCCGCGGAGAGCGTGGCGCCCGAGCACGAGTTGGCGATCAGGCCGAACGATGAGCCTCCCGTCAGGATCGCCGTCGAAACATGAACCGCGGTGTTCCCGTCATTCGTCAGCGTGACCGTCTGAGGGGCCGCGGTCTTCCCGGGCCGCACGCCGCCGAACGCGATCGTGTTGGGGCTCGCCGTGGCGTGTGGCTGGAGCCCCGTTCCCGACAGGGCGACGGTCTGCGGGGAGGTATAGGCGTCGTCCGGGATCGATAGCGCGGCGCTTGCCGCGCCCGGCGCCGTCGGCGCGAAGTTGACCTGGATCGTGCAGGATGAGCCCACCGCCACCACGGTGTTCGAGCAGCCGTCGGTCGCGATCGCGAAAGGCGCAGGAGCTGTCGCGGTCCCGATATTCAGCGTGGCGGAGCCTGAGTTCGTGACGACGACCGATTGGTTGGCTGACCTGGTCCCCACGAGCTGATTGCCGAACGGCAGGCTCGAGGTCGAAAGCGAAACCGCCGGCTGGACGATGTGCCCGCTCAACGCGATCGTCTGCGGGGTGTTGCCGGCGTCGTCGTTGAAGGCCAGGGTCCCGAGCTGGTACGGCCCCGAGTTCGTCCCTATGAAATTGACCTGTACGGTACAGGCGGCGCCCACGGACAAGGTGACGCCTGAACATGTGTCGGCCGACAGGCCGAACACCAACTCGCCGGTCAGGGTCAGCGTGCCAACGTGAACAGCCGTGCTCCCGTCATTCGTAAGAGTGGCGATCTGGCTCGCTCTGCCGCCCACGCGAACGTCGCCGAACGCGATGCTGCTCGGGCTGGCTGTCGCGTGGGGATAGATCCCCGTCCCGGAGAGCGCAACGCTCTGCGGTGATCCGGATGCGTCATCAGGAATCGAAAGGGTGCCATTTGCGGGGCCCGTTGCGGTCGGCGCGAAGTCGACCTGGATGGTGCAGGTCGAGCCGGGAGCCACGGCCGTATTCGAGCATGTATCGGTCACGATCCCGAAAGGCGCAGCAAGCGCAGCGGCCCCGATGTTCAACGTATCGGTGCCGGAGTTCGTCACCACGACCGATTGGCCGGCAGAGGGGAGGCCCACCGCCTGGTTTCCAAACGCGAGGCTCGACGCCGAGAGCGACGCTGCGGGCTGAATTCCGTTACCGGAGATGGCGACAGCCTGGGGCGCGTTGGTCGCGTCGTCGCCGAAGGAAAGGGTCGCCTGCAGCGGGCCCACCGTCGTAGGCGCGAAACCGACCTGCACAGTGCAAGTGGCTCCGAGCGCAAGCGCGGCGCCCGCGCACGTGTTCGCCGTGATGCTGAATGACGGGTCGCCGGTCAGCGTCGCGGTCGTGATGTTGACGGTCGTGTTTCCGTCATTCGTCAGTGTCACCGTCTGCGGGCTCGCGGTCTTTCCGGGGCGCAGGCCGCCGAATGCAACCGAGCTCGGGCTGGCAGTGGCGTTGGACTGCAGGTCGCTGCCGGTGAGGCTGATCGACTGCGGCGAGGCGGCCGCGTCGTCGGCGATCGCGAGTGAGGCCGGGTACGAGCCGACGGCGGTCGGCGTGAAGGTCACTCTTACTGAGCAGCCAATCGTGGTTGGGAGTTGCTGGCTCGAGCAAGTGTCAGCGCTAAGGGAGTAAGCAGCCGCACCCGAGCCGGACAGCGCGATCGAGCTCACGTTGAGAGAGGCGGTGCCGTCACTCATCACGCCGATCGATTGAGTCGCCGACTGACCGGTCGGGGTGTTCGGGAACGAAACCGAGGTCGGGGTGAAGGTCGCGTGGGACTGTACCCCGGTACCGCTCAGGCCGAACTGAGACGGACCGTTCCAAGCGTCGTCCACCACGCTCAGCGTGGCCGTGAACAGCCCCGTCGCAGTTGGCAAAAAGGTGATCGGGATATCGCACGTGGCGTTGGGGGCGAGCGCCGCTCCGGCGCAGTTCGTTGCGCCGATCGAGAAGGAGCCGGAGTTCGCTCCGGAGATCGAAAGCGAGGTCACGTGGAGGGTATCGGTTCCGCTATTCGTCAGCCAGACCGAGTAACCGGGCAAGGATGTGCCGACGCGCTGGTTACCGAACAGGATTCCGGGGAGAGCGGCGACGACCGGGGCTATGCCGCTCCCGCTGATCGGCACCTTGTTGACCGAACCCGTGACAGGGTCGACGACGTCGATGAGAGCGTTGAAGACGCCCTGGGTGCCTGTTGGATCGAAGGTCACGAGCGCCTGGCAGGACGCGCCTGGAGCGAGCGCCTGCGTGCAGCCGGACGCGTCCAGGCTGAAGGCGCCGTAATAGGTTCCTTCGAGCTGCACGTTCTGCGGGGTCCAGCTCGTGCCGCCGGTGTTGGTGATCGTGAGCGTCCTGGCGGCTGACCTCGTCGCGACACGCTCGTTCCCGAAGTTGATCTGGTCGGGCGCGTACGTGACCTGTGGATCGACACCCTGACCGGCCAGGCTGACCAGCTGCTGGCCACCCGGGCTCCCGTCGTCTGTGAAAGCCAGGGTTCCGCTGAACCCGGCGAACGCAGACGGCGGCACGAACGTGACTGTCACCGAGCATGAGGCTCCCGGTGCAACGGTTGCGCCGCTGCACGAGTCGGCGCTTGCGTGAAACACGGTTGCGCCCACTGAGATGGCGGCCGCGGTCACGTGCAGCGGTTGCGCGGTCGGGTTGGAGAGCTGCACGATTTGCGAAGCCGTGCCGCCCGCATCGCTCACGACGCCGAAATCGATCGCTGTCTGGCTGGGTATGGCGCCGGGGGCGATGCCGTTGCCGTTGATCGTGGCCACCTGCGGCGAATCGGCGCCGTCGTCGGTAAACGCCACGGTGGCGGAGATCGAACCGGTCGTGGTCGGCGTGAATGTCAGGTAGACCCGACAGAAGGTGTTGGTGTCGACTGTGGCGCCGGCGCAGGTGTCGGAGGTGATGGCAAATTGAGAAGCGCTCGCGCCCCCCAGCGATGCGCCGGTCACGTGCATCGGCAGGTTCCCGGCATTCTGCAGCTGAACGTACGATTGCGGGCTCGTGCTGTTCTGAGGCTGGTACCCAAACCACGACGGGACATACGTCTGGGCCATGACCCCGAGCCCGCTCGAGCTCATGGAGTAGTTGTTCCACGACGGATTCGTGTTGGCCTGGAAGGTGATACCCGTGCCGCCGAAAACAGCTGCAGTCGCCCGAAATGCCACGGTCATCCGGCAGGTGGCCCCTGCAGGAATCGTCGTGCCGCTGCACGCGTCCGAGAGGATGGTGAGGATTCCGCCGCCGCCGTTCTGCGGGGCGGCCGACGTGATCGTCAGAGGTACGTCACCGGAGTTCCTTACGTAGAACGTCTGGGGCGCCGACGTCTGCCCGACTGGAATCAGCGGGAAATCCAGGCTGGCCGGTGCGTACGACATCACGGGGCCAGTCCCGGCGCCACTCAGTGCGACTGTCTGCGGCGAGCCGGTGGCGTCGTCTGGAAAGGTGAGGGCTGCAGACAGCGCGCCTGCCTCTTTCGGGGCGAACACGACGCCCTCGGTGCACGTGGCGCCCGAAAAGACGGCGTGGTAGTCGCAGCCAGAAAGGTAGATCCTGAAGTCCGAAGGGTTCGTGCCGCCCAACGTGACGCCCCAAATGTGGAGGTCGGAAGTCCCGGTGTTGGTCAGGACAAAGGTCTGCGCCGCGCTCTGGTTGCCAACGCCGACCGTCCCATAGTTGAACGACGGGGGGCTGATCGAAACCGCGGGGCCGGACGCAAACACGGGTGAGGTGACGGCGAGCGCACTGAGGAGGGCGACGCCACATCCAACCGAAAACAGACGCGCAAGGCGGTTCAAGCCAGCCAACCCGCCGCGAACTCTACCCATTAAGTGACTGGATAGCTAGACGCTTAACCATTTAGCTCCTTGCGACACATGTTCGAGAATTTGAGCTATGGCAGACCTGTTCGAGAAACTCGCCAGGACCCTCGACGTCGGCCCGGTGACCAAGCCAGCCGACCCCATCCGGCCCCAGCGCATGAACGCCAACGCGTTCTGCATCCGCAACAAGGTCTTCGCCATGCACGTCGGCGACGACCTGGTCATCAAGCTGCCACCCAAGCGAGTAGCCGAGCTGATCGAAAGCGGTATCGCCGCCCACAACGTCGTGGGTGGACGGCCGATGAAGGAATGGGCCAACCTGCGACCCGCAACCGAGAAAAAATGGCTCGCCCTGACGAAAGAATCCCTGGACTACGTCCGCAACAAACGCTGACGGGCGCTCAGTCCGATAACAGTCCGGATACCAAAGAGTTGAGCTGCGTCAGTTTGTGCTTGTAAACGTCTAGGTGACCTGGGCTCGTTGAGCCCGGGTGCCATACGAACTGGAGGTGCCCGCGGCCATCATCTTTCAGAAATTCACGCAGCTCCATCGACGGGATCAACAGGAACTCTTCGTGGAACCGCGATTCGTCTCGGAGCCAGGCCAGGACTGTGAAAAACGTGGTCGGCGAGGGTCGGAAGCTGGAACCGCGAACGTTCACGGTCGCGTGCAATCGGCCCTGGTCGATGTCCACCGTCTTGACCTGGAGACCGATCACGCGCCGGCTGTTGAGATCGAGGACCGCGATCTCGGCGGTCTCGAGGTCCGGAAATGGGCGAAAGGCATTCAAGTCTCCAGCCTCGGCCAACCGGCGCGTGACCTCAGTCTCACCCAGATAGCCCAGATCGCTCCGCCATTCCGGGCGAGGCTCCGGCAAAGCCTCCACCTGCGCCTCCACCGCAACCCCGAACCGTTCTGCAAGCCGCTCGGTCGGAACTAGCCATGGAAGCCACTTGCTGTCCGACCGCGGCCGCATGCCGAACTCCGCCGAATAGATCGGCACGCCATCGTTCGACGACCGGTTGGCAAGCCGCTTGAAATCGACGACCGGAATCACCAGGCAGGTCGGCCCGAGGCCTCCATCCACGATCAAGCTCGAGACGATCAGCATCTGGTCGTCGACGAGGCCATCGGCCCAAACCACGATGTGCACCTCGCCGTCCTGCAAGGTCGACCGGCTCTTCGCCTGCAGCGCCAGATAAGACCCGTCCGTCAGCCGGTGCACCAAGGCGTCGATCCCCCGGTCGGTCAGCGGCAGGAACACGTGCAGCTGCCCGCGCGACTGCTCCGTCAGAAGCGCCCACAGCCGGAACTCG
>DATFVI010000145.1:0-13034 GCA_035260405.1 Candidatus Dormiibacterota bacterium | reverse complement strand
CATCATCGGCCGCACGGCCGGGCTGGCCGGGCTGGTGACCGTCACCGACGTCGTGCTGGCCTTCCCGCTTGCCTACTACATGGCGAAGGTCGCCTCGCGCCGCGTCCAGAGCTTGATCTTCGCCGCCGTCCTGCTGCCGCTCTGGGCGAGCTACCTGGCGCGCGTCTACGCGTGGATCCTGATCCTCAACCACACCGGCGTCCTGAACTGGAGCCTGCAGTCGATCGGCCTGCCCGCCGCGAACATCGGCTACACGAATACGGCCATGTGGCTCGTCTTCTCCTACATCTGGCTGCCGTTCATGATCATCCCCACGTACGCCGCTCTCGAGCGGGTGCCCGATTCGCTGCTCGAAGCGGCGGCTGATCTCGGCGCGCGGCGCTGGCGCACGACGCTCGACGTGGTGCTGCCGCTGGCCCTGCCGGGCGTCGTGGCCGGCTCGATCTTCACGTTCTCGCTGACGCTCGGCGACTACATCACGCCCATCCTGGTCGGCGGAGCCGGCTCGCAGTTCATCGGCAACGTCGTGTACGCCAACGTCGGCATCGCGAACAACATCCCCTTCGCGGCGGCGCTGGCCATGGTCCCGATCGTGATCATGGCGGTGTATCTCCTGGTCGCACAGCGCCTGGGCGCTTTCGAGGCGCTGTGAGCGTCGGGTTCTGGTCGGGGCTGGCGCTGCGGGCCTGGGCGGCCCTGGTGCTTCTTTTCCTTTTCATCCCGATCCTCTTGATCTTCTTCTATGCGTTCAACACGTCGAACATCGAGAGCTGGCCCATCCCAGGCCTGACCACCAAATGGTTCGGCGCGACATGGGACGACCCAAACGTGCGCACCGCGCTGCTGCTGTCGGTCCAGGCCGGCCTCGCGGCCACGGCCATCGCGCTCGTCCTGGGCTCGTGCGCCGCCTTCGCGATCAGCCGCACCGCGTTCTTCGGGCGCGACGCGGTGAGCCTTCTGTTCGTGCTGCCGCTCGCCCTGCCGGGAATCATCACCGGCATTGCGCTGAATGCGTTCTTCAGCTTTGGCGGCGTGACGCTGTCGATCTGGACGATCATCGTCGGCCACGCGACCTTCTGCATGGTGGTCGTCTACAACAACGTGCTGGCCCGACTCCGCCGCACGCAGGGCTCGCTCATCGAAGCCGCGATGGACCTCGGAGCGAACGGGTTTCAGGTCTTCCGGGACGTGACCCTGCCGCTGATCTCGACGGCCGTCGTGGCCGGCGCGATGCTGGCCTTCGCGCTCTCCTTCGACGAGGTGATCGTGACCACGTTCACCGCGGGCGCGCAGAGCACCCTGCCGATCTGGATCTTCGGCCAGATCCGCCACGGCATCCTGCTCCCAGAGGTGAACGTGGTGGTCTCGTTCGTGATCCTGGTCACGATCATCCCGGTGGTAATCGCCGCCCGCCTAACGGGTGGCGGAGGCACCGCCAGAGTCGCCGCCGCGCGCTAGAACGGCAAACCGCACGGTTGGCGCCAAACGTTCGGAATAATTGCCCGGCAAACGCGCGGGTGGCGCCAAACGTGCGGAACCGGACGGCCCTAGGCGCCCGCCTCCATCTCTAGTGGATGAACTGCGGAATCACGACCGAGGCGGCCCAGAGGGCCAGCCCGACAGCGATCAGTCCGATTTTCTTGTAACCCCAGCCGATGGCTCCGAGCACGAACACTATGAAGGCGAGGATCAACAAGATGAGTCCCAGGCTGAGGCTTCCGAGGCCCCGGGCGACCAGCTCCGAAAGCACCCACAGGGCCAGGCCGCCGGCGATGAGGTCCGTCTTCTTGTAACTCAGGCCGATCGCCGCGACTACAAAGACAATCAGGGCAATGATCTGCAGAAGTTCTGTAAAACTCATGCTGGCTATTGTCGGCTACCCACTGGCCAATCTCAACAGATTCACAGCTTCACACTATTCGGCGTGACCGCCCCGCCAGCTGCGCTGAATCTCACAGGCCACGCTCTCACCCCGGGCGCCCAGCGCAGCTGGTGGCTCCGGGAAGCCCTGGCCCACGAGCCCGCCCCCGATCGGCCGCCCCTGGCAGGCGATGTCACCGCCGACGTGGTCATCGTTGGCGGAGGCTTCACCGGCCTCTGGACCGCCTACTTCCTGACGGAGGCCCAACCCGACCTGGGGATCGTCGTACTCGAGCAGGACATCTGCGGCGGCGGCCCGAGCGGGCGCAACGGCGGGTTCGCCAGCGGCTGGTGGGATGAGTTGGACGGCCTCGTCACCCTGTATGGCGCGGAGGCCGCGGTGAAGGCATGCCGCGCGATCTCGGAAAGCATTTCCGCGATCGGCCAATTCTCCTGGACCAATGGAATCGGCGCCTGGTTCAAAAAATCCGGCTACATGTACGCGATCACCGCCGACGCGCACGAGAAGCTCTGCGAGGAGATGGTCGCGTTGGCCCGCGAGGTCGGCGCCCCGGAAGAGCTGCGCGAGCTCACGGCGGCCGAGGTCCGCGCCCGCTGCGATTCGCCCGCGTTCCGTGGTGGCGCCTTCATGCGCGACGGGGCGTCGGTGCAGCCGGGGCTGCTGGTCCGGGGCCTGCGTCGCGTAGTCCTCGAACGCGGAGTGAAGATCTTCGAAGGAACCACGGCCACCGGTCTCGAAGCCGGACCGCCCGCCCTGGTCACCACGGCGCGCGGCGCGGTTAGAGCCAAGCACGCAGTACTCGCGCTCAACGCCTGGGCGACGGGCTGGCCGCAGCTCGAACGCAGGCTCGTCGCCTGGAGCTCATACATCGTGCTCACGGCGCGGGCGCCAGAGAAGCTGGCGGCGATCGGCTGGACCGGCGGCGAGCTCATCTCCGACTTCCGCACCTCGCTGCGCTACTTCAGGACGACGCGTGACGGGCGCATTGCTTTTGGCGGCGGCGGCGGCCGCGCCCGGCCCACGATCGACAACGCCTTCACCCACGACGCGCGCGCGGTGACAGAGGCCGCGCAGGGCTTCCGCCTCATGTTCCCGAGCTTCGCCGAAGTCCCGCTGGAAGACGCATGGGGCGGTCCGATCGACGTCTCGCCGACGCATCTGCCGGTGTTCGGCACCCTCGAGCCAGGCAACCTCTTCTACGCGCTGGGCTACACGGGCAACGGAGTCGCACCGACGCACCTGGCGGGACAGGTCCTCGCCGACCTCGTCTTGGGCCGCGACACCGACACAGCCAGGCTGCCGATGGTCAACCCGGTCCCCCACCTGTTCCCGCCGCAACCATTCCGCTCATGGGGCGCCGCGGTGGTGAGGCGCGCGATGATCTCCAAGGAGACGGCGGAAGAGCAAGGCCGCCGCCCCAACTTGCTGATAGATCAGATCGCGCGCATGCCGCGCCGCATGGGGTATTTACTGGGGCACTAAGGCGTCCCCCTCTCCCACGAAGTGGGCGAGGGTCGGGGAGAGGGTCGGGAAGAAAGTGACATGCACTCAGGCGACATTGATCTGACCGGATTGCGCCGTGCAGCCATATCGGCGTCCTGCTTGAAAGCGATTCCCTGCCTCGCGCTTGGGGGTTATTCCGTGTGGTCGTTGACGACGCCGATGGACGCTCTCGTCGGCCTGCTGGCCCTGTATATCGCAGCATTCTCGCTGTACGGCGCCGTTGGCTACATGTTGGCCGCGTTCTTATTGTCTCGGCGGCCCTTCGTTTGGCGATTGTGCGGCGGAATCATTGACGCCACGGCGACGGCGGCTGTGGCGTGGGTCATTTTCTGGCTGGCGGAAAGCCCGGGTGAGATCGTGCTTTCCGGCAGATACGAAACACCGAGAGCAGTGCCACCGTCGGATCTCGCAGGCATAGCGGTCGTGTGGATTGCCGCATCCGTTCCGATGCTGGTCTGGCTCCTGCTCGACGCCCTTGCCCGATTCCGGCGACGTACGCAGCAGACCTAGCTCCGGGTCAAATCCCCCAACAGGTGCACGCCCCAACCCTTCGGCATCAACCTCTCCGCGAAAACCGACGTCGTGAACATGAACCCGTTCACCGCGAGGTAGGTCGGGTCCGGCACCACTCGCAGCTCAGCCACCTCGAGGTCGCTCGCCGCCGCCAGCCGGCGCAACCCCCCGGCCGTGTTCGCCCGGTACCGCACCGGAAACGTGTCCGATTCCCGCCGCCCATAAAACCGAGAGACCAGCCCGGTCTGCAGGAGAGGCAGCGCCTTGCCGATGCGGTTCAACACCAGCAGCGGGTTGCGCAGGTTCGGCGTGAGAAAGACGAAATGCCCGCCCGGCCGCAGCACCCGCCCCACCTCGCGGAACACGGTCAGCGGCTCCCTCAGGTGCTCGAGCACCCACACGCTAACCACCAGGTCGAACGACCCGCTCGCGAACGGCAGGTGTTCGCCAACCCCGCGCAGGATCGGCATGCCGGGCGCGCGATGCCCGGTCAGCGAGGGCGCGTCTGGGTCGAGGCCCGCCGCCAGCTTCACGTCCCGCCAGACGAGCTCCACCACCCCACCCCGCCCGCACCCGAGGTCCAGCACGCTCGACTCTGGCGTCGCGTAGCCGCGAACCATCGCCTCGAGCTGGGTTCCGCTCGTCTGCCATCCGGGCCGCATGTCGCGGTAGCGCGCTCGATACGTGTTCTGGAGATCGAGCGGCAGCAGGGCATCCGGCACGGACTCAGATGTGCCCACGAAATGGATTCTGACATGACCCGCCCGGCGCTTAATTCGCCACGAACTTGGGCATAAAAGAGGCATGGCCAAGGGTGATTTTGTCGAGGTCCTGGTGGACGCCGGCTCGGGCGCCGCGCGCGAGTACATCGTCGAGGCGACCAAGGCCGGCCGGACGGTCGAGGTCCGCAGCTCCCGCACGACGGTCGAGGTTCGCGAGATGACTCGCACGGGCGGCGTGGTCCGCACGGCGAGATTCATCGCGCCGCGCGTGCTGGCGGTCGTCGAGCACCCCAACGGCGACAAGGGCCGCGAGCGCCCCCGCTCCGCGACCCGCCCGCACGCCGCCTAACTCCCACCCCGCTCCGCAATCTCTCCGCCCCCAGCGACCATTTGTGCCCGAATGGCCCAGGTCCGAGCACGAGTCGCGGCCATTCGTGCCCGAAAGGCCGTACCCGGGCCACCACTTGCGGCCATTTGTGCCCGAATGGCCGGCGCTATGACTCGGCCGGTTTGCGCGCCCTGATGTAAGCGCTGCCCACCTTTCCCTCCATCCCCGGTATCGATTGCGTGGCGTGGACTTGAAAGTCGGGATCGGCAAACCCGGCGCCGAGCAGCGCGTCCCGATACTCCTCGATCGGGATCGTGCCCGAGATACAGCCCGCCCACGAATCGAGCTGCTTCTTCAACGCCGGCTCGAGCGGATCCAGCTCGACCATGTCGGCCACCGCGAACAAACCGCCTGGCCGCAACACCCGGAACGCCTCACCGATCACCGCGCCCTTGTCCTCCGCCAGGTTGATCACGCAGTTCGAGATGACGACGTCCACCGATCCATCTGGAAGCGGGACTCGGTCGATCGACCCCTTCAGGAACGTCGCGTTGGCCACACCCGCCTTCTTCATGTTCCTGTTGGCCAGCTGAAGCATCTCGTCGGTCATGTCCACGCCATAGGCATGGCCGCCGGGAGCAACTCGCCGCGCCGAGAGGAGGACGTCGAGCCCCGCCCCGGATCCGAGGTCGAGCACCACCTGGCCCGGTTCGAGCTGGGCGAGCATCGTCGGATTCCCGCAGCCGAGGCTGACGGACTCCGACAGCCCGATCTCCCGAAGCTCCGACGCCGAGTAGGTGCCTGAGCACCCGCAGTCTGGACCGTCCAGCTGGCAGCAGCCCGCACTGCCGTCGGGCTGCACCACCGTGAGCTGATTGGCGATGCCCGCATAGCGGGATCGAACGGCTTCTCTTATCTCACTCATTGGTCCGTGCTCCTTCAATCGATCAACGTCGATGGGTTGATCCTAGCCGATCCATCGACAAATGTCGATGGGTCTCGTATGATGCGGCCGTGGCGATCAAAGAGCTCAAGGTGGCGAGGGAACGTGGCGCGTGCTGCGCGTTGCCTGTCGTCAAGGAAAGCTGGGCGAACGACACGTCCGATTTCATGAAGGCTCTGGCGGACCCCACGCGCCTGACGATGCTCGCCTCTCTGTGGAAGGCCGATGCTCCGATCTGCATCTGCGATTTCACCGCTGGTCTCGGGCTGACCCAGCCGACCATCTCCCACCACATGGCCAGGCTCAAGGCCGCAGGACTTGTCGAATCGGAGAAGCGCGGGATCTGGATTTACTACCGGCTGCACAGGAAGCTAACGCCCGCGACGCGCAATGTGCTTGGACAACTGATCCGCTAGCGGATACCGTTACGGCCGTGCGTCCGAGCCTGGTCCTGTCGTTGGCGGTGGCTCTGACCCTGTCAGCGTGCGGCGGTTCGCCGGCCATCGCCAAGAAATCTCCGACGCCCAGCGGCCAGCCGATCACCTCCCCCAGCGCTTCCGCAGCACCCTCCTCGAGCCCGACCTCGGCTCCTACCGGAACCCCGGGCGGAACCTCCCTGGTCCATTGCGACAGCGCCGTGCCCGCCGGGGACAACCTCGTGATCGGGACGGTCAGCGGCGACCCGACCGTGGTGGTCCGCGACATCCAGGATCCCGCCAACGCCAAGAACGTCTGCCGCTTCGATCCCGCGGCGACGAGCGCCCAGTTCGTCAGCGCGACCCAGGTCGCCTACGAGACGGCGAGCAACGAGCTGATCAAGGCGGATCTCACATCCGGCAGCACTTCCCTGATCGCCACCTTCGGCGGTGGCCTCGGCTCCGGCCAGTATTCGGTCAGCCCGGACGGCCACTCGTTCACCTACCTCGACGGCGACGCCTGGCATCTCGTCACGCCGTCGGGCAACAAGGTCCTCACGACGCTCCCGGCCGTGCCGGGTCGTGGAGTCAACCCAGACGAAGACGACATCTTTCTCAAGTACTCGCCCGACGGCCTCTACATCGCGCTCGTCCAGACCTTTCACACGGGTGGCACCGGGGCGACCGCGCCCGACCAGGTGCGCAAAGCGAGCGACGGGTCGCTCGTGTACTCGACGTCAGGCATGACGATGGGCGTCTGGGCGTCGGTGCCGAGCCGCCTGTTCATGAGGGACGCGACCGGAACGGTCCACCGGTGGGACCCCAGCACCGGAATCTCCGCGATGCTTGCGCTGCACTGGATCGGGCCGAGGTCATCACCGGACGGCCGGTGGATCGCCTACACGTTCCGCACCTCGAGCGGGCTCGGCGGCGTTGGCTTTTACAGCGTGCAGGGCAACAGCGTGTCGAACACGAGCCCGCCCGGGCGTTCGGGGGTGAGGTTTCTCACCAACGACCTCGTGTGGTACGTCGGCGAGCGGGCGTGCTCGACCTGCTTCGGCGGCCAACCCACGCCGACAGGAGTGACGTACATCTACGACATCGCCGGCACCTCGGAAGTCGTCTCCCGACTATCGAACGTCTACGACGCCTGGCCGCATCTGACGCAACCAGGCCTCTAGCCGTCTCCAGGATCGGGTGGTCGTTAAATCGGCGCTTGACAGACTCATAAACAACACCCACGCTTGCGTTTCCGAATCCCCGGTTCTCTGAAGTCAGGAGGAAGGACCATGTCGCGTACTCGCAGGCTTGCGCTCGCGGCGTTGGGCGCGGGCGCCGTCACCGCGGTGAGCTTCATCGCCGGCGCCACGCTGATCGCGGCGAGCATCAACAGTCCGGCGGCTGCAGGCGGAAAGGGTTTCGGCTGCGGCATCAGCGCCGGCCAATGCAGCATCAATCAGACTGACGCGTTCGCCTTCTGGTTCAGCGGTGACCCGACCAATCCGGGCCCGCAGGTGAGCATCGATGCCTTACGAAGCAACTTCGTGATGAGGCCGCGAGGGGGTCCGGCCACCATTACGCCCGTGGAAACCGTCGTCAACATCCAGATCTTCACAGGCACGGGGCCGGGTGCGTTCGGATGTTTTGTCATCCCGGACAGCCAGTTCGCGGTCAGCCAGGACCTGCAGTCGGCCACGCTGAACGCCACGCTGACAGCTGGTGAGACCTGTCCAGGATTCATGACGCCCCTGCTCGGCGCCATTCAAGCGGCGCCGCTCGCCGGCGGTGGCGGGCCGCCCGGAGGCGGACTGTCGCTGCCTTTGACCGTAAACGTCACCTGGACGGGTCCAGGCGCGGCTTTCAAGTCCACCAGCAGCTCGACCCAGACCTGCGCCGGTTTCACCTCAAGCTTCCACAGCCAGGGCGCCTCTTCGCAGGCCAAGGCGAACGGCAACACCCTGGTGTTCGGCGACGGCAGCACCCTCGCTCTTGGCAGCACCTCGTCGGCCGGCGTGGATGACTTCAACAGCATCATCACGTCCAACGGCTTCCCCGGCCCGGAGTGCCTGGGGAGCTGATCGTCGAGAACTGACGCTCTGAGCCGCCGCGATCGCGCGGCGGCTCAACCGCCCGGTTCCGGGACAATGTGGCGAAGGCATCCGCACCACGAAGGAGAGCGCCATGAACTTTCCAGCCGGAGTCCAGTCGAAAACAGCCAGGACGAACCGCCTCACCATGCGCTACATCGACTCCGGCCCCGAGGACGGCGTGCCGGTGGTCATGATCCATGGCAACCTTTCCACGGGCCGCTTCTACGAGCACCTGATGCCTGGCGCGCCCGCCGGCTACCGATTGATCGCCCCCGACATGCGCGGCTTCGGCGACACCGAGCGCAAGCCCATCGACGCCACCAGGGGCTTGCACGATTGGGCCGATGACACTTTCTCACTGGTCGAGACGCTCGGAATCACGCGGCCGGTTCACCTGGTGGGGTGGTCGACCGGCGGCGCCGCGATCGCCAACTACGCCGTGGACCGGCCCGTCGCCTCGCTGACGTTCGTCGACCCGGTCTCCCCATACGGATTTGGCGGAGTCAAGCTCGACGGCACACCGTGCTTTCCCGATTACGCCGGGTCGGGCGGCGGCACCGGCAACCTCGACTTCACAAAGCGCATCGCTGATCACGACACGTCGTCCGATTCGCCGTTCTCGCCTCGCAACGTCATCAACTCCTCTTATTGGGCGCCCACCCACCACGAGCCGCCCGAGCGCGAGGACATGCTGGTGGAAGAGGTTCTGAAATCGGTGACGGGCGACGACGGCTACCCGGGCGACTCGACGCCTTCGCCCAACTGGCCCGGCATCGCCCCGGGCACTCGCGGCATCCTGAACGCTCTGTCTCCCAAGTACTGCAACTGGTCCGACATCGTGGACGTCGATCCCAAGCCGCCGGTGCTCTGGACTCACGGAACGGCCGACATCGTCGTGGCCGACGGGTCCGCGTGGGAGATGGGGACGCTCGGGAAAATGGGATTCGTCCCGGGCTGGCCGGGAGAAGAATTGTTTCCTCCCCAGCCCATGGTGACACAGATTCGCAACATCCTCGAGCAGTACCGCGACAAAGGCGGTGACGTGCAGTTCGAGATGTTCGACCGGTCTGGGCACGGCCCGGTCGTCGATGCAGCCGAGCCCTGGAGCAAGCTCTTTTTCGCCTTCGTCGCAGCAGTCGAGCGAGGGGCCGAGGGGGCTGCTCAAAGGGCTGGCTAAGAGAAGAGATTCAAATTGTCTCTTGACTCATAAGTAAACCTGATTACACTTGGGTTCTCCCGAGCGTGGTCAGCGTTCAGGGTTCTGATTATCGTTTCGTTAAGGGAAAGGACGAGGGTGCCGGTTGGTTTTCCGAAGGGCCATGCATCGGCGCATGGGCCTGAGGATGCTACGTATTCGGGCGACAAACACGATCTCGATGTTCTGGGCAGCTCGGCGGTAGCTCGTCCCGACACGACGTCGAGTGAGCTGTCGATCCGCGAGCTCGAGGTGCTCCGGCAGGTGGCCTCCGGCCTGTCCGACAAGCAAGTGGCCGGGCAGCTCGGCATCAGCCAGAAGACGGTGCGCAATCATCTCACCAGGGTCTACGGCAAGCTGCGCGCCGGCAACCGCGTTGAAGCAGTCACCATCGCACTGCGACTAGGTCTCGTCAGCCTCTAACCGTTACGGGTTTTCCGCGCGAAACGGCCGGTGAGACTTTTCTCCTATTGATGCGAAGGCCATTCCGGGAGCAGCATCACGCGGGACGCTCCTCTGTTGGTTGCAGGGGGTCGTTTGGGTGTGCCGGTGGCCCGTGTATCTGTGTGCAGGAGGCGGAGACGCCCGCCCAAAACAGCTCGGGCAGCTGACCAAATGTGCTGCCGCCGCCAATCGGCGAGCCGCTTCTATCAGCCTCGCATTCAAAGGAAGTGATTATGGAAACTCGTACGGACGGAGGAGGCGCGACCTTCTTGAACAGGTTCGCCTCCACCGTTGGGGAAACGTTGTTCCCGCCCAAATCCAGGTTGCGCCGCCTGTCTGTCGTGGCGCTGCTCGTTCTCGGCGTGGTCGTCTTGGGCCCCGCGCCGGCGTTTGCCGTGAACGCCACGGGTGCCTTTGAGCTCGACGGCAACGCCGTCACCGATCATGCCGGCGCCGGCGCTCCCGACGACTGGGATCGGGTCTGCCACCAGGTGCTCGGCACCGACTGTTCCACCACCAACAACACGAACGGAGCCACGGCGATTGAATTCGCCTCCCAAACCGCAAGCAACGGCACCACCTTCACAGGTGGCGGCTCCAAGGACCCGATCGACATCAACAGCTGGGCCTGGAACCAGGGCTCTGGCGGCCTGCCCGGCAAGGACATTCTCCTGAACGGCTTCGCCGCTCGATACAACCTTCCCGCGAGCGCGACGACCTGCCCGGCGGGCGGCGGCCCGACCTGCAGCGTCGTCTTTTTCGGCATGGATCGATTCGACAACAGCGGGGACGCGCAGAACGCGTTCTGGTTCTTCCAGAACCCGATCGGTCTCGGCACCACCAAAGTAGGAGCGGGCCAGACTTTCACCGGCGTCCACAAGAACGGCGACCTCCTGGTCGTCAGCGACTTCAGCATCGGCGGCACGATCTCGACCATCACCGTCTATCTGTGGGACAGCACCTGTACAGCGGCAGGCAAGCCGGATGCCGGATGCGCCGACGCAAACCTGCGGCAGCTCCAGACCTCGTCCGCGGCCAACTGCGCGACCTCCTCGCCGATCGCCGCCTTCTGCGGCATCGTCAACCCTGTGGACGGGGCGACCGCGCCCTGGCTGTTCACGGACAAGACCGGACACAGCGCATACCAGCAGGGAGAGTTCTACGAGGGCGGCATCAACCTCTCGCTGTTCCCCGGCCTTGCACAGGAATGTTTCGCCAGCACTCTCGCTGAGAGCCGCTCGTCAGCCTCGACCAGCGCAGTGCTGAAGAGCTTCGTCCTGGGCAACTTCGGAAGCTGCTCTTCCTCCATCGTCACCACCGCCAAAGACGGGAACGGCAATCCGATCCCGGGCGGCGGTCTATCCATCGGCGCCGGCACGGTGTCCGCGACAGACTCCGCCACCGTGAAGGTGGACGGCGCGTTGATCTGGAACGGGACCGTGGCCTTCTCCCTCTGCGGCCCTAACGCCGGCACGTGCGCCACGGGCGGCACGGCGATCAGCTCACAATCCGTGAGCAACGCCACCTCCATGCCGATCCTCTCGGGGGCGGCGACGCTGACATCTGTCGGAAGCTACTGCTGGAGAGCGGACTTCACGTCCGGCACCAGCGGCGTTCCCGACGCCCACCACAACGGAACCGACGCCAACGAGTGCTTCACGGTCAACCCTGTAACACCGAGCCTGGCAACCGCAGCCGGGGCGGGCCCAGTCCTTCTGGGGCAGGCGGTCACTGACACCGCGACACTCGGCGCAACGGCCAACCAGCCGGGTTCCCCGATCATCAACGGGCCGCTTGGCGCGCTGGCCGGAGGCTCGATCACCTTCACTCTCGTCGGCCCCAACGACTGCACGACCACCGCGGCCGGGACCGGGACCAACCCGCAATCCCTCACCGTGGGCGGCAACGGCACCTACGGGCCGGTCAGCTTCACGCCCAGCGCAGTCGGCACCTACCACTGGGTCGCGAGCTACAGCGGCAGCTTGCCGAACACCAACCCCACCACTCACAACACCGCGTGCAACGACACCGGTGAGGACGTGATCGTCCGGCAGCTGCCGACGACCACGGTCACAACTCCTGTCGACGGGAGCGGCACGCCCGTCAGCAGCGTTTCGTTCGGTGCATCGGTCTTCGACCACGCGGTCGTGACCGGAGACCCGGCGGGTGGCACCCCGACGGGCACGGTCAACTTCTTCATCTGCAACCCGACCCAGGTGACCGGCACGGCCGGATCCGAGGTGTGCGCAGGCGGCACGGCCCTGAGCGGCAACCCGCGGACCGCAACCGCCATCGCGCTCTCCAACCCACCGCAGTCGGAAGCAACCTCGAGCCCGGCAGTGATCGCCAACCAGACCGGCGTCTGGTGCTTCCGCGCCACCTACACGCCTGACACCAGCGCCTACACCGGTTCGAGCGACGGGACGCACCACGAGTGCTTCACAGTGACCGACACCACGTCGACCTCGACGGCCCAGGACTGGCTGCCCAACGACTCCGCCACCATCACATCGGGCGGAAGCCCCTTGGATGGGACGGTGACATTCACGCTGTACAGCGGAGGCGCATGCACCGGCACCCCTCTGTACACTGAGACACCGATCACGGTCAGCGGCGCTACCGCCATGCCACTGATCACTCACAACACCACCGTCAAGGTCACCGCCACTGGCTCGACGACTGTCTCGTGGCACGTCGTTTACACGAGCAACAACCCCAACGTCAGCGGTTCGAACAGCTGTGAAATCACGACGCTGAACATCACGAACTAGCAACGTCCTCGCCAACGACAAGAGGCCCCGGCGCAAGCCGGGGCCTCTCTGCGATCAGATCTCTCTTACGCGGAAACCGGGACGTTCAGGGTTGTGAGCGTCACCGTCTTCTTGCCGCTGAAGTAGTAGAGCGCGGCGGTGCAACTCGCTGCTCCTCCGGTCCACGAGGGCGACGAGAGAGTGAAGACCTGGGTCCACGGCCACGGGTAGCCGGCGTAAAAGCCCGC
>DATFVI010000144.1:0-7801 GCA_035260405.1 Candidatus Dormiibacterota bacterium | reverse complement strand
AGGTTGGGCGGCAGGGCAAGCCGGACGATGTCGTAGACCTGGCCGTCGCGGTTCTGCTCGACAACGTAGACGCGCTCGTGTCGCGAGACAAAAGCGACCACCTCGTCTGACAGGGGAAGCGCGCGCAGGCGGAGGTAGTCGACCGGCTTGCCGGCCGCGACCAGGGTTTCCCGGGCCTCGACGACGGCGGCGTGC
Organism: Candidatus Dormiibacterota bacterium; assembly: GCA_035260405.1. GTDB lineage: Bacteria > Chloroflexota > Dormibacteria > Dormibacterales > Dormibacteraceae > Palsa-870. Next base: position 7,606 of record DATFVI010000144.1, on the reverse strand, counting down.
GTCGAGCCGAACGCGATCAGGCCGATGGGGGATTTCGTTGTCTCGTCGACCAGCGGCGCCGGCAATGCGTGCCGGGCGGTCTCGAGCTTGCGGGCAAGGCGGTCCATGTTGCGTGCATAGGCATCCGCGCTCTCCGTGTAGCGCGCGAACTCGTCGTGACCGGAGCCGCGGGTGAAGAAACCGGCCGCGGGGTGGTCGGTGCCCGGGAGCGTGCGGTACGTCACCCCGTCCCCGTCGATGTCGCGATAACGCGCCCATTCGCCCGCGAGGCGGTCGAGGTCGGCCTTCGAAAGGACCTTGCCGCGGTCGAAGGGTTTGTCGGGGTACTTGAGCTCCGGCGTCATCCAGAGATTCATCCCCAGGTCGAGGTCGGACAGCATGAAGACCGGGGTCTGGAAGCGGTCCGCGTAATCGAACGCGTCCCGCGCGAACTCGTAGCACTCCTCGACCGTGCCCGGCAGCAGCACGATGTGCCTGGTGTCGCCGTGCGAAAGGGTGAACGCGAAGGCGACGTCCGCCTGCGAGGTGCGCGTCGGCAGCCCGGTCGAAGGCCCGATGCGCTGGATGTCGAAGATGACGACCGGGACCTCGGCGTAATAGCCAAGACCCACGAACTCCGCCATCAGCGAGATGCCGGGTCCCGAGGTGGACGTCATCGAGCGCGCCCCGGCCCAACCGGCGCCGATCGCCATCCCGACCGCGGCCAGCTCGTCCTCGGCCTGGACGACCGAGATGAGCTTCTCGCCGGTCTTCGGGTCGATCCGAAACCTGTCCGCGTACGCGATGAGGTTCTCGCAGACCGACGACGATGGCGTGATCGGATACCAGGCGGCGACGGTCACGCCTCCCATCAGCGCGCCCAGCGCGGCGGCCTGGTTGCCTTCGACGAGCACCTTGCCTTCGACCACGCCGGTCATCGGCTCGAGCAGGTACGGATCCTTCTTGGAGAAGTTGTCCTGCCAGTAGTCGTACCCGACCTTGATCGCCTCCACGTTCACCTGGACCGCCTTCGGCTTGGCGTTGAACTGGCGCGTCACCCCATGCTCCAGGGCCTCGAGTGGAATCCCGAGCACGCCCGCGACGACACCGACGTAGATCATGTTGGCCAGCTGCTTGCGCAGCGTGTCGTTCTGGATCTTGGACTTCGCGAGCTTGGCAAACGGCACCGGGTAGTAGGTGATGTCGGTGCGCACGTCAGCGGTGGAGAAGACCTCCTCGTGGATCACGACGCCGCCCGGACGCACGGTCTTGAGGTCCTGGTGCCAGGTCGCGGGGTTGAACGCCACGAGGATGTCGACCTTGTCCGACCGGGCCATGTGGCCCTCGGGCGTGACCCGGAGCTGGTACCAGGTGGGCAGCCCCTCGATGTTGGACGGGAAGACGTTTTTCGGGGCGACAGGGATGCCCATGTGGAAGATCGCCCGGGTCAAAACAAGGTTTGCGGTCTGGCTTCCGGAACCGTTGACCGTGGCTGCCTGGATGGTTAGGTCGTTGATGATCTGCTGGGTCAATTTCTCTTTTTCGCCGCGGATTAAGGATTTTACGCGTGTGCAGCAACGAGCCTCGATTCCTTAGAGTGGCCAATCTGTGAAGGTCGCCATTCCGAAAGAGAGGGCCGACGATGAGCATCGCGTAGCCCTGACACCCGACACGGCGGCCAAGCTGAAAGCGGCTTCGCTCGACGTCAGCGTGGAGTCGGGAGCCGGCTCCGGCGCCTACATCCTGGACGAGGCCTACGAGAACGCGGGGGTCAAAGTCGTGAAAAGCGCCGGCCCGCTGCTCGCGGAAGCGGACGCCGTGCTCAAGGTCCAGGCCCCCGAGGCCGGCGAGATCGCCTTGCTGAAGAGCGGATCGGTCCTGGTCAGCTTCCTCCAGCCGGCCACCCAGCCGGAGATCGTGAAGGCACTCGCCAAGCGTGGCGTGACCGCCTTCAGCCTGGAGCTGCTGCCGCGCATCTCCCGGGCGCAAACGATGGACGCTCTTTCGTCGCAGGCTTCGGCCGCCGGGTACAAAGCCGTCTTGATGGCCGCCGGCCGCCTCGGCAAGTTCTTTCCGATGATGATGACCGCGGCCGGCACCGTCGCACCGGCGCGCGTGCTCGTGATGGGCGCGGGAGTCGCGGGGCTGCAGGCGATCGCCACCGCTCGCAGGCTCGGAGCCGTCGTTTCGGCATACGACGTCCGGCCGGCGGTGAAGGAGGAGGTCCAGTCTCTGGGCGCGACCTTCATCGAGCTTGCGCTGGAGAGCCAGCAGGGCGAGGGCGGCTACGCCCGTGAGCAGTCAGAGGAATTTCTTCGCAAGCAGAGAGAGCTCATCGGCGAGCACGTGGCGAAGTCGGACGTCGTCATCACCACAGCGGCCGTGCCGGGCCGCCGGGCCCCGCTGCTCGTGACGGGCGAGATGGTGAAGGGCATGCGTGCGGGTTCGGTCATCGTCGACCTCGCCGCGGAGACCGGGGGCAACGTCGAGCTTACTCAGGCCGGAAAGGACGTCGACGTGGCGGGCGTCACCATCATGGGCACACGCAACGTGCCGTCGACGATGCCTCTGGCGACCAGCCAGCTGTTCGCCCGCAACGTCGCCAACCTGCTCCTCCACCTGGTCAAGGACGGGGCGATCACGCTGGATTTCGAGGACGAGATCACCAAGGGAAGCTGCGTCACGCATGGCGGCGAGATCGTCAACGAGCGCGCCAAGCAGCTCCTGGAACCGGCGAAATGAGCAACGAGCTGCTCAACGAGCTGACCTTCTTCGTGCTGTCGATTTTCGTCGGCATCGAGGTCATCTCCAAGGTGCCGACCATCCTGCACACGCCTTTGATGTCCGGGACCAACGCGATCCACGGGATCATCCTCGTGGGCGCCATCGTCATCGCCGCGGGGGCGAACTCGCCGGTCAACATCGTCCTGGGCCTTGTTGCGGTGACCCTCGCCACCACCAACGTGGTCGGCGGGTTCGTAGTCACCGACCGGATGCTGGAGATGTTCAAAGGTCGGAATCAGACGGCCGGGCGCGCGCAGGGCGCTGAAGCTCAGAAACAAGCGGCGCCTACCAAAGAATCGACGCCGACCAAGTGAACACCCTCATCGAGCTCGCATACCTGGTCGCGGCCGTCTGCTTCATCCTCGGGTTGAAGCAGCTCAGCTCGCCCAAGGGCGCGCGCAACGGAAACCGCATCGCCGCGGTCGGGATGGTGATCGCACTCGCGGCCACGGTGCCCCAGCGCCACTTCACGACCGCCGGCGTGATCATCATCGCGATCGGGGTCGTGATCGGCGGGGCGGCCGGAAGCTTCGGCGCGCGCATGGTGAAGATGACCGCGATCCCCCAGATGGTCGCCCTCTTCAACGGCGTAGGCGGCGGGGCGGCTGCGCTAGTGGCCGTGGCCGAGCTGCTGAGCTTCGGCCAGCACCCTGCTTTCGAGGTAGCCCTCCCGAGCGTCTTCAGCATCGTGATCGGGTCGATCTCGTTCGCGGGCAGCATGGTGGCCTTCGCCAAGCTCCAGGAGCTGATGACGGGTACGCCAATCACCTATCCGGGCCAGCAGGTGGTCAACGGGATCCTGGCCGCGGCGATCCTCGGCTTCGTCATCGCTGTGCTGGCGGTGGCGTCGATCCCGTTCTCTTTCATCTCCTTGATGGTGCTGGCCCTGGTGTTGGGGATCGCGTTCGTGCTGCCCATCGGCGGAGCGGACATGCCGGTTGTGATCTCCCTGCTCAACGCGTTCACCGGCCTCGCCGTCGCGGCAAGCGGGTTCACCCTGAACAACTTCGCGCTGATCGTCGCGGGGACGCTCGTCGGGGCATCAGGCAGCCTGCTCACCAAGCTGATGAGCGACGCGATGGGTCGCTCGCTCGGGAACGTGCTGTTCGGCGCCTTCGGCCAGACCCGCGCTGCCACGGCAGCGGTGGCGGGCAAGGAAGGCCGCAGCGTCAGGTCTGGGTCAGCCGAAGACATCGGCACGCTGCTTGCGTACTCACAGCGAGTGATCATCGTTCCCGGCTACGGGCTCGCGGTGGCCCAGGCGCAGCACGCGGCGCGCGAGCTCGCGGACGTCCTTGAGAAGCGTGGTGTCGAGGTCACGTACGCCATCCATCCGGTGGCCGGCCGCATGCCAGGACACATGAACGTGCTCCTGGCCGAGGCAAACGTGCCTTACGAACAGCTCAAAGAGATGGATGAGGTGAACGACGAGTTCAAGAATGCGGACGTGGCGCTGATCGTCGGCGCGAACGACGTGGTCAACCCTTCGGCGCGCAACGCGCCGGGCAGCCCGATCTACGGGATGCCGATCCTCAACGCGGACCAGGCGAAGAACATCGTCTTCATGAAGCGCTCCATGCGACCAGGCTTTGCGGGCATCGACAACGACCTCATGTACGACCCGAAAACCCTGATGTTCTTCGGCGATGCCAAAGACTCCCTGACGAAGCTGGTAGCCGCAGTCAAAGCCGCTTAGCCCCCACCGTTTTCAGACCGTAATACCAAGTGGAGCCGTAGGCCGGATTTACTCCGGCCGTATCCCAAGCATGCCACCTTCCAAGCACAACCCCACGTGGCTGAGGAGCGAGGGGTCCCGTAGGGGAGGACATCTGTCCTCCCCTACGAAATAAATACGAGCCTCCTGCCAAACAGCAGGAGGCTCGCGCCGCGAAGAGGGTGTGGTGCCACGAACTCTAGCCTGGGAATTTACATTTCGTTAGTGACCGGCGCACAAATAACCGCACGCCTCGTTGTGCTCCCTACAATGCCGGAAGTGGACCCGCGGACCGTGCTCGTGATCACGGTGGCCCTGCTCACCGTGTACACAGTCGGCATCGGCGGGACGACCGCGGCGGCCATCCGGGCGTGGGATGCATGGCGACGTCACGGACGGGGCACGCCAAACCTGGACCCGAGGCGCGGCGATGTGGTGCTGCTCGCGCCCACGCTGCCGCGCGGCATCCGATGGCTGCGGGTCGCGGGATGGGCCGCGTTTCCATTCGCCCTGGTGCTCGCCCTTTTCGCGGATCTCAGCTACCCCTGGCTCGCGCCGCTCACGGTGCTGCTGATGGTCGGACTCAACGCCTACTACTTCACCGCCTTACAGGGAATCGGCGAGCAGCTGACCATGACGACAGAAGGCTTTCGCATCGGGTCTCCGCAGACAGGGAGCATCGTGCGGTGGGCGCACGTGACGGATCTGATGGGGGCGCACATCGGGCCGTTCCGGGGCATACGCATGTCAGAAGGCGGCGAGTGGCAGGACCCGAAAACAGTGCCCAACGTGATCTTCTACCGGTTGAACCGGGCCCTGGTTCGACCGCGCAAGTCGCCGCTGAGCCGCTTCACCGGGATGACGTACTTCGACGGTGTCATCCGCAATCGCTTCGGGATCACCACGCAGGACCTGATGCAGGCGATGCGCACCTGCCACCGCCTGGCGTTGGAGGAAGAGGCGCTAAAGCTTCGGCGTCCGCGTCAAAACCAGCCGCTCACGAATCCCGACGCTTGATCAGCCGGGCCACCGCCCCGGTGTCGAATGGATGGGCCATCCTGACGACGAAGTGTTGAAGTCCCACGCGCAGCCACTCCTCGACCAGCTTCGGCGTAGTGGCGCCGACGTTGGCGGTCCGTTCCACTTCTCTGGGATCGCGTCCAATGCGCCGGCACCATTCGTCGAGGACCGCGGACTTGTGGGCGAACTCGTCTGGTCGCCCCCCGCCGTTCCACATCTGCGCGTGCTCGGCCACGAGCCGTAGCGTCACCTTCTCGCCGCCGCCGCCGATCAGGATCGGCAGCGCTCCCGCCGGGCCCGGCTTCAGCTTTGCGATGCGGCTCTTGATTCGCGGCAGCGCGTCTTTCAGATCGCGAACGCGATCTCTTGCTTCCCCGAAGGTGTAGCCGTATTCGGCGTAGTCGCGCTCGAACCATCCCGCGCCGAGGCCCAGCACAAGGCGCCCGCCGGACAGCTGGTCGACGGTCCCCGCCATGTAAGCGAGCAGGTCGGGATTGCGGTAGCCGATGCAGGTGACCATCGGTCCGATCTGAGGCGCATGAGTGTCCACCGCGGCCGCGGCCAGCAGCGACCAACATTCGAACTGGCTTCCCTCGAGGTCGCCGTACAGCGGAAAGAAGTGATCCCAGAACCAGATGCTGTCCACGCCCAGGTCGTCGGCTCGGCGCCAGGCATCACGCAGCTCACCGATCGTGCACTGCTGTGGGTGAATCGTGACGCCCACCTTGAAGGGCCGCGGGCCGGCGCTCATGGTTGTGAGATTATCGGTCGATGGGGGCTGGGGACGAGGTGCGTCTTGTCGAGTTCAAATCGGCCGGCAGAGATTTCTGGAAGCGTTATCACGAGTACCGGCGTCTGAGGCAGAAGGAATTTCGCCCCGACGATCCGATCCGGCCCGATGACGTGGAAGAAAGCTTGCTGAAGCGCGACACCCCGTTCGACCTACATCACCGCTACGAGGTCGTGCGGGACGGCCGCCTTGTGAGCTGGCTTACGGGTTCCACCAGCAAGCCGGGGGCCCCCGGCCACGAGACCAACAAGCATCTCTTCTGGGCCGACATCTACGTGCGGCCGGACGAGCGGCGTCGAGCAATCGGGTCTTCCTGGCTGTCCCTGCTGGTCGAGCTCATGGACGAACACGGATGCACCATCGTCGGATTCGGGACCGAGCAGGCGGCCGGCCACGCGTTCCTCAAGTGGCTCGGCGCCGAGGCGAAGCTCTCGGGGGCCGAGAACCGGCTCAGCCTCGCGGACGTGGACTGGGACATGGTCGACCGGTGGATCGGCGAAGGCCCAAAACGCTCACCCGAAACGAAGCTCGAGAGCTACGAAGGGCCGCTGCCCGAGGCGATGTGGCAGGACTATGCGCCACAGCTCTCGAGCCTGCTGAACACAATGCCGTTCGAAAACCTGGACTTCGGTGAGATCGTGCTGACCCCTGACCACATGCGCGAGGACTACGCCCGGCTGGAGATCGGCCATGACCAGCTTCACACGATCCTGACTCGAGAACCCGATGGGGTGATCTCCGCCATCACCGACACCAGCTGGGCGCCTCACCGGCCGACCGTCATCGAGCAGCGATTCACCGGGGTGCGGCCGGACGCAAGGGGCCGTGGATTGGGCAAGTGGATCAAGGCGGCGATGCTCCGCCACGTTCATGAGCTCTACCGAGAGGCGCAGTGGGTAACTACGGACAACGCCGGCTCGAATGCGCCGATGCTCGCGATCAACAAGAAGCTCGGTTTCAAGGAGTTTCGCGCGGATACCGAGTACCAGATCAGCCGGGACGGCGTCGCAGATCGAGTCCAGCGCTTACCGGCGAAAAACCGCTAGACGTTCTAGCGTCGCATGGCAGCCGGGTTCATCCCGGCTGCAACTTTGTCCTGATCACTCCTAGCGTCGCCGGGAGAAATCCTTCAGAAAATCCAATCCGCGGGAAGATGAGCAGACACGCCGGCGCAGCCAGCCTGTCGATGCAATCAGTAAGTCACATCCTGCTCGCGCTTGCGCGCAGAAGGAACCGTCAGGTTCCTTCTCATACTTGTCTCGTGCGCTGGATGCTGCGGACCAGCAGGATGATGCCGATCACGATCAGCAGGCCCGGTA
>DATFVI010000143.1:0-2297 GCA_035260405.1 Candidatus Dormiibacterota bacterium | reverse complement strand
GGGTGCCGGTCGTGCCATGGGGTGGTGGCTCGGGGACGCAGGGCGCATCCATCCCGACCCACGGTGGGATCGTCGTCGACCTCACGGGGATGGACCGCATCATCGACATCGACGAGGTTTCTTTGATCGTCACGGCCGAAGCGGGCGTCAACGGCAAACGGCTCGAAGCCGAGCTCAACCAGAAAGGGCTGATGCTTCCCCACTACCCGGCGTCGGTCGAGTTTGCGACCGTCGGCGGCTACGTCGCCGCTCGCGGATCTGGAGTGCTCTCGACTCGCTACGGAAAGATCGAAGATCTCGTCATTTCGCTGCGGGTGGTCACGCCGACTGGCGAGATCGTGGACACGCTGCCGGTCCCCCGGCACGCGGCCGGCCCCGACATCGCGCCGCTCTTCATCGGCTCGGAGGGCAGCCTGGGCGTCATAACTCGCGTGCGCCTGCAGCTCGCCCCGCTGCCCGCCGCGCGCCGCTTCGAGGTGGTGTCTTTTCCAAGCGTCGAGTTGGGCGTCGACGCCGTGCGCAAGAGCTTGCAGAGCGGCTTGCGACCGTCAGTCGTCCGGCTGTATGACGAAACGGCGACGCGGCTCACGCTCAGCCCTGTCGTCGGCAGCAACCTACCCGGCGTGTCGACCGTGCTTTGCTTCGAAGGCAGCGCCGCGGTGGTCGACGCCGAGCGCGAATCGATGCTGAAGATCGTCCGCGCCGGCGGAGGCGAGGTTCTCGATGGAAGTCTTGGCGAGATCTGGTGGAACCACCGCTATGACTTCTACAAACCGCCGCACGCGCCTGAGCTGCCGGCCGTGTGGGGCACGATCGACGTTGTCACCACCTACTCCAGGCTGCTGCAGACGTATCACGCGCTGCAGGAAGCGGTCGCGAAACCATATGCCGCGCGCGGGCTCAAGCTCAGGTCGCATCTGAGCCACTGGTATCCCTGGGGCGCGATGATCTACGCGCGCTTCGTGATGCCGGACGGGGGCCCGGACTCAGTGACCCTGCACGACCGCATCTGGAAGGACGGAGTCACTGCGGCCCTGGGCGCCGGCGCCGTGATCAACGACCACCATGGCGTGGGACTGAAGCTGGCACCATTCATGGCCGCACAGCATGGTGCCGGCCTCGATGTTCTGCGTCGGATCAAGGTGGCGCTCGATCCAAACGGTTTGATGAATCCGGGAAAGCTCGGGCTGTGACCATGAAGAATTGGACGTTTGAATGGAGGGTGAGATGGCTCTGAAACTCGCGATGCACAACTGGATGCGGCCGGAACCGATCGAGACGACCCTGGCCCGGCTGGCGCGCTTCGGCTACGACGGCATCGAGATCTCGGGTGAGCCGGCGACATACGACGCGGGCGAGGTCAAGGAGCTGCTCGCGAAGCACAACCTCAAGTGCTGGGGCTCGGTGACGCTCATGGTCAACGGCCGTGACCTGATCCACGAGGACCACTACGTCCGCCTTGGCTCGATCCAGTACGCGAAAGACTGCCTCACGCTTGCTTCGAAGCTGGGCGGGAAGATCGTCACGCTGATCCCCTCCACGGTCGGCAAGACGGCGCCGATGAGCTCGGTCGAGCAGGAGTGGAAATGGGCGGTGGACGGCATCAAGGAATGCCAGGAGCACGCCGAGAAGGTCGGCGTGAAGATCGCCATCGAGCCGCTCAACCGGTTCGAGACCTATTTCATCAACCGGCACGACCAGGCGCTTGAGCTCGCCCATCAGGTCGGCGGCAACTGCGGAGTGTGCCTCGACTTCTTCCACATGAACATCGAGGAGGACGACTGGGCCAAAGCGCTGAAGACCACCGGCGACGCGGGGAAGCTCTATGACGTCCACGTCGCCGACAACAACCGTATGCCTCCGGGCGAAGGCTCGATCGACTGGAAGAAGGCGGTCGAGGCCGTGCACGCCGCGGGCTACGACGACTACCTCACTGTCGAGTTCGTCGTCCCGGTTGACCGAACGCCGCGCTCGACGCGCAAGGAGATCGGCGATGCGACCGAGGCCGCGGCCTCAGAAGGGCTGATCAAGTTCCTGCGCGACCACGGCACCGGAGCCGTCCCAGAGCAGTATTACGACCGCTATGTCAAGGACTCGGCCAGCCATTTGCGAAACAGCGAAAAGCAAGCCGCCAAGGCCTGACCCGGGCGCGGTCGTCCGGTGAGCGCCGTGGCTCCACACGTCGCCTTGATAGGGACCCTTGACACCAAGGGCGCCGAGATCGAGTACGTGCGTAACCGGATCCGCGCGCTCGGCGGCGATCCGATCGTGATCGACTCGGGGATCCTCGGCGAGGC
>DATFVI010000142.1:0-5391 GCA_035260405.1 Candidatus Dormiibacterota bacterium | reverse complement strand
AGGCTGTAGCCAGCCTTCGTCTAGCAATCGCACCGCTGGCGCCAAACGTGCGGTATTCGGCTCGGTCAGGCGCTCCGCTGGCGCCAAACGTGCGGAATGCGGCTAGCGTGCGTGTTTCTAGTCTTGGCGCCGGCGCGACGCGTGGAACCATTCCCACTGCTTTGTCAGGCCTTCGCGCAGCGTGACCCGGGGTTCCCATCCGAGGCGTTCGCGGGCGAGGTTGATCGAGGCGCCGGTGTGGCGGGGATCGCCCGGGGCCGCTGGAAGGGTCTTCCGCTTCGCCTTGATCCCGCTCACGTCTTCCAACGTCGCGAGCACGTGGTTCACGGTGACCCGGCTGCCGCCTCCAAGGTTGAAGACTTGGCCGAGAACGTCGGCCGTGGCCGCCTTGATCGTCCCATCGACCGCGTCCGAGACGTACGTGAACTCGCGAGACTGCTCGCCATCGCCGAAGATCTCGATCGGGTCGCCGTCGACCATCGCCTGCATGAAGAGCGAGAAGGCCATGTCGGGCCGCTGGCGCGGGCCATAGACCGTGAAAAGGCGTACCGAGACCACGGGCAAACCGAAATTCTTCGCGTAGAGCAGCGCAAGGTGCTCGGCCGCCAGCTTGGTCACGCCGTAAGGCGACACGGGTCGCGGCAGCGCGGACTCCTTGGTGGGATACATCTCGGCATCGCCGTACACGGAAGAGCTTCCCGCGAAAACGAAGCGGTCGATGGGCCACTCTTTGAGGGCTTCCAGGAGCCGCTGCGTGGCGAGGATGTTGTCGCGTACGTAGCGGTCGAACTGCTCGCCCCAGCTCGGACGAACTCCAGGTTGACCCGCGAGGTGGTACACGACCCGCGCCCCGCGCAGCACGGATCGGAGGTCGGCGTCGACCAGGTCCAACTCCTGGAAAGTGAAGCCCGGGCTCGATTTGAGCCCGGTGAGATTTTCTTCCTTGCGCGACCGCTCGTAATAGTCGCTGAAGTTGTCGATGCCGACGACTTGATGTCCGAGCGCCAGCAGTCGCTCGCAAAGGTGCGAGCCGATGAACCCCGCGGCGCCGGTGACCAGGACCCGAGGCGACTCCGCCACTCAGGAAAAGAGTGGCAGGTTCGCCGTTCCGCGATCGCAACCTATCCTGTGAACGGATGAGACGATTCGACGCCTGGCTCGCGGAGGCGAACACCGGACTCGCGGTAAAGGAGTTCCCTGAAGGCACCCGAACCGCGACCGATGCGGCGCGGGCTGTCGGCTGCGAGGTAGGCCAGATCGTCAAGTCGCTGGTGTTCGTGGCCGGAGGCAAAGCGGTGGTGGCCCTGGTCAGCGGCGCGAACCGCGTCGACGAAAAGCGTTTCGGAGCGATCGCGGGCGATCCGCTCGTCAAGGCAGACGCAGAAACCGCGCGCAGCGCCACGGGCTATTCGATCGGCGGCGTGCCGCCATTCGGTCACGCGACCGAGGTGCCCATCTTCATGGATCGCGACCTGCTGGGCTACGAGGTGGTCTGGGCCGCCGCGGGCCGGCCCGATTCCGTGTTCGAGATCGAGCCGGCCCGGCTGCGCGAGCTCAGCGGCGCAACAGTGGTCGACCTCAAGGGCGCCTGAGCGTGGCGGAGCAGCCGTTCAGGAACCTGTACCTGCACATCCCGTTCTGCAAGCACAAGTGCGGCTACTGCGACTTCAACGCGTACGCCGGAATGGACAGGCTCATGCCGGACTATGTGGACGCGCTCGAGCGCGAGCTCTTGTGGGCGCGCGAGCGACATCCCTTCGAGACGCTGGAGACGGTCTACCTCGGCGGCGGCACCCCGAGCCTTCTTTTGGCCGAGCTCATGACCAGGCTGCTGAGCTTTATCCGGGCGAACTTCGACGTGGCAAACGACGCGGAGATCACACTCGAGGCGAATCCCGCGAGCACTGACGAGACGAAAGTGGCGGCGTGGCTCGAGAGCGGCGTGAACCGCCTGAGCCTGGGCGTGCAGGGCTTCGACGGCCGCGCGCTGGCCGTCCTCGAGAGAAGGACGGACGCGGCGCAGGCGACGCGCGCGTTCGAGCTGGCACGCACAATGGGCATGCGCAACATCAGCATCGACCTGATCTATGCGGTCCCACATCAAGGTCTCGATTCGTGGCTGGAGACCCTGCGCCGCGGGCTGGCGCTCGGGCCCGACCACATCTCGACCTACTGCCTGACGTTCGAAGAGGGCACGCTGCTGTGGCGGCGCCGCGCGCAGGGCAAGGTGCCCGAGGTCGACCCCGACCTGCAGTGGGATCACCTCGACGCCGCGATCGTCGAGCTGGAGGCGGCCGGCTTCCGCCGCTACGAGGTCTCGAACTGGGCTCGTCCCGGCTTCGAGTCGCGACACAACAACGCTTACTGGCGCTGCCGCCCGGTGTACGGCGCGGGTGCGGGTGCGCACTCGTACGGAACCGACGGCACGACCGCGCGGCGGTGGTGGAACGTACTCCGACCGCGTGACTACATCGCCGCGCCCAACCCGATGGCCGGCGGCGAGGAGCTCGAGGCGCGGAAGACGTCGGCCGAGTCGTTGATGCTGGGGCTGAGAACCGCTGACGGGATGGTGCCACCGGCGGGGTTCGATCCTGAGCTCGCAGAGCTGGTCAAAGGAGGCCTGCTTGCACTCACGGGCGGAAAGGTCGTCCCTACTCGGCGAGGCATGGACCTGCACAACCAGATCGCGCTCGCGGTACTGTAGCTAGCACTCTGGTGGCCAGAGTGCTGAAACCATGGAAAACAGAAAGCAAGAGATCCTTCGAGCCGTGGTGCAGGAGTTCACGACGAACGCCGTGCCCGTCGGTTCCCTGGCGCTCCAGAGCCGCTACTTCGTCAACCTCTCGTCGGCGACGATCCGCAGCGAGCTCGCGGAGCTGGCGGACCTCGGCTACCTGACGCAGCCGCATACCTCGGCGGGGCGCGTGCCGACCGACTCAGGCTACCGGTACTTCGTCGACTTCCTGATGGACCTCGAAACGATCCCCGAGCAGGTCGGCAACTTCATCGAGCACGAGCTCCGGCAGGCTCCCGCGGACGTGCAGGGCATGGTCGAAAAGGTCGCGATGACCGTGGCGGCCGTGACTCAGAACGCGTCGGTCGCCAGCGCACCCCAGGGCTCGCAGGCGAGGATCAAGCACCTCGACCTTGTGTCGCTCGAGCCGACCGAGGTCCTGCTGATCCTCTTGCTCGAGGGCAACCTTCTGCGCCAGCAAGTGCTGACGGTGGCCGAGGCGGCCACGCAGGACGAGCTCACCAAGGTCGCCGCCAAGCTCAATACGACCCTCGGCGGTAAAGGAAGCGAAGAGGTCCGGCGCCATTACGAGAGCGCCGCGCTCGGGCTCGAGAAAGAGCTGCTGGGGCGAGTCGTGACCGTGCTCGACATTTACGAGAAGGGTTCGGAGAGCCTGGTCGTCCATGACGGCGTGCGCAACCTGCTGAGGCAGCCGGAGTTCGCGGAGTCGTCTCGCCTGCACCAGGTGCTCGAGGTGCTGGAAGAGACGCGGTACCTGACCGTGCTCCTGCGTCAGCTCATCGGCGAGTCGGACCTCCAGATCGTGATCGGTTCGGAAAACGCCTCGAGCCAGCTGCAGGGCTGCGCGGTCGTGCTCACGACCTACGGCCCGTCCAACCGGCTCAAGGGCGTGCTTGGCGTGATCGGGCCGACGCGCATGGCATACAGCCAGACCGTCGCCCGCCTGCAGGCCGTGGCGAGGAGCGCGAGCGACCGCATGGCCGACCTTGGAGTTTAGGTGCACCTCCGCGCGCGGTATCTAGGAACTGATGACAACACGTAAGCCTCCGCACGAGCCGCACGAGCCGGAGCGGCGCAGCGAGACGATGGAGCCGCTCGAATCGGCGGCCCTGGCCCTGATGGAGGGCAAGATCGCCGAGCTGGAGTCGGACGTCGCCGAAGCGAAGGATCGCTATCTGCGCACCGCTGCCGACTTCGACAACTTCAAGAAGCGGTCGCGCCAGCAGCAGCTCGAGACGATCCAGCACGCTTCGGCCGACCTCATCGCGCGGCTTCTCCCCGCCCTCGACGACCTGCACAAGGCCCTCGACCACAAGCCGCGTGGCGTGGACGAGTCGTGGGCCAAGGGTCTCGAGCTGAGCGTCCGCAAGCTCGAGGAGGCACTCAGCGCGCACGGCCTGGAACCGATCCGCGCCGTCGGCGTTCCGTTCGACCCCAAGCTGCACGAGGCGATCGGGTACGAGGAATCGTCCGAGCACCCGGAGGACACGGTGACCTCCGAGCTGCGACGCGGGTACCGGATCCGCGACCGTGTTGTCAGGCCGGCGCTCGTCAAGGTGGCGCGCCCACCAGCCGAGCTCCCGGCATCCGACGGCGAATCAACCAACTAGTTAGATAGATCTTGGCCGTCAAGCGCGATTACTACGAGGTCTTAGGGCTGGGCCGGCAGTGCACGGCCGAGGACTTGAAGCGCGCTTTTCGCAAGATCGCGATGGATTCGCACCCCGACCGCAACCCCGACGACGCGATCGCGGCCGCCCGGTTCAAGGAGGCGAGCGAGGCCTACTCCGTGCTGTCCGACCCCGGACGCCGGCGGACCTACGACATGTTCGGCCACGCCGCGGTCGAGGGCGGCGGGGGACCCGGCATCGACTTCACCGACATGCCTTTCGGGGACATCTTCGACACGTTTTTCGGAGGTGGCTTCGGAGGTCGCGGGCGGCGCGAGCGCTCGAACCGCGGCGACGACCTTCGCTACGACCTGACGATCACTTTCGAAGAGGCCTTCACCGGTGTCGAAAAACAGATCGACGTCGCGCGCCTGGCCGGCTGCGACCGATGCGCCGGCACCGGCGCGGAGCCTGGCACCGGTGAGGAAACCTGCCCCGCCTGCCGCGGTACCGGCCAGGTCCGCCGGCAGCAGCAGTCCATCTTCGGAGCCGTCGTCACCGCCGCCACGTGTCCCACATGCGGAGGCGCGGGGCGCCTGCTGAAGAGCCCCTGCACGCAGTGCCGCGGCCAGGGCCGCGTGCAGGTGGGCAAGCGGCTGGCGGTCAGGATCCCTGGGGGCGTCGACACCGGTTCGCAGATCCGGATCAGCGGGGAGGGGGGAGCGGGGCTGCGGGGCGGCCAGTCAGGAGACCTGTATGTGGTGCTGCGCGTCAAGGCGCACCCGCACCTGGCGCGGCACGAGCAGGACACGGTTTACGAGCTGCGGGTGAACATGGTCCAGGCCGCGCTCGGCGACCGGATCGAAATCCCCACGCTCGAGGGGTTGGTCGAGATCGCCATCCCGGCCGGCACCCAGCACGGCCAGTCGTTCCGGCTGGCCGGGCGCGGTATGCCTGACGTCCGCGGCGGGCGCCGAGGGGACCAGTACGTCATCGTGCAGATCGTCATCCCGAAGGACCTGACGG
>DATFVI010000141.1:0-27935 GCA_035260405.1 Candidatus Dormiibacterota bacterium | reverse complement strand
CATGAGGGCGGCGACCTTTCAAGGGGTCGGAGAGGTCCAGGTGATGGACGTTCCGAAGCCGTCGATCCAGGGCCCCGAAGATGCGTTGATCAAGGTCACGCTCGGCGCCATCTGCGGATCCGACCTGCACGCGTATCACGGGCGCATCCCGATGGTCGCCGGCGAATTGCTCGGGCACGAGTTCGTCGGGGTGGTCCAGGAAGTCGGGCCGGCAGTCAAGCGGTTCAAGCCCGGTGATCGCGTCGTAGCCAGCTTCTATACCGCGTGCGGTCACTGTGCCCTCTGCCGCAAGGGCTGGTTCAACCAGTGCATCAACATGGCGACGTTCGGATTCGGCGCTGTCCTCGGCGGTCTCGGAGGAGGACAGGCCGAGTACATCGTCGTGCCTCTTGCGGACCACTCGATGGAGCTCATTCCGGGTGGCATGTCGGACGAGCAGGCGATCTTCGTCGGCGACATTCTCTCGACCGGGATGTTCGCCGCCGACCGAGCCGACATCCAACCCGGCGACGTCGTCGCCGTGATCGGGGCCGGCCCGGTCGGCTTGATGGCGACCATGTGCGCGCAGCTGTTCGGACCGGCGCGCGTGCTGGTGGTCGACATGGTCGACGCGCGGCTCGAAATCGCGCAGGAGCTGGGGGGGACGCCGATCAACGCCGCGCGTGCGCACCCTGTCGAAGCCATCGCCGGCTTCACCGGTGGCATCGGCGCCGACTCGAGCATCGAAGCGGTCGGCCTCACGGCGACCGTCGACACCGCGATCCAGTGCGTGCGCGGAGGCGGAACGATCTCGGTGGTCGGCGTGCCGAGCGAGTTCACCGCCGACTTCAACTACTACCACATGTGGGAGAAATCGCTGACCTTTCGCTCGGGCCGGTGCAACGTGCAGAAATTCATGAGGCCGCTGCTCGACCTCATCGCTTCCGGCCGGCTCAAGCCCGAGATGATCATCAGCCACAGGATGAAGCTCGACCAGGCCGCGGAGGCTTACAAGATGTTCGACGCCCGCGAGGCAACCAAGATCGTCCTTACTCCTTAGACAAACATTCCGCGCGTTTGGCGCCAGCCGATCGCATCAGCCCTTCGGTTTCCGCGCGTTTGGCGCCAACCGCGCGTCTCGAGGGCCAACGAGGGGGCTTACGCCCTAGCGATCCCCGCCGCCCCGGCGTCGATCGCCATCAGGTAGCCCTTCGCCCGCTCGGTCAGCGGGTAGCGGCTTACGAGCTCGTGGAACGCCGGGCCGTGGTCGCTGTGCTCGAGATGGGCCAGCTCGTGCACGAGGAGGTAGTCGAGCACCCAATCCGGCAGGGCGGTCGCGCGGCTCGCGACCCGGATCGCGCCGGTCGTGAAGGTGCAGCTTCCCCAGGTGTGCGCCATGTCCGCGTAGCCGATCGAGGTCCAGCGCAGGTGGCCGCCGAAATGCCGGGCGTTGAGCGCCCGCGCGCGCTGGTCGAGCCGCTCATCGGTCGGGCGCGATCGCTGCATCCGGCGCTCGAGGCGGCTTCGCATCGTCTCAGCCCACTGCTGCCTCTCGGCCTGAGGCATCCACGAAGGAACGAGAAGCTCCAGGACGCCGGAGCGGAGGCGGGCCGCGACCGTCCTCCGACGCTGGCGGGAGGCGACTATCCGGATAGGTGGCCGAAACTCGTTCGCGTCGTGTTCCAAGACGTTGTGCTCCGTTCTATGCAGAAACTCGGTTGCCGCGATTGTAGGGAGGTGTGGGCGGAACGGGAAACCCAGGTTGTTAATGGCCTGGCCCGCGCCCTTCCCCTAGGATTGGCCGCGCATAGACGTGCCTAGAAGCCTTGTCATCGGAAATGGCAACGTCCTGGTGGGGTTCGACGCCACCTACTCGGTTCGCGATCTGTATTTCCCGCGAGTGGGTGACGCGAACCAGACGATGGGCAACGTCTGCCGTACCGGATTCTTCATCGACGGCAGGTTCGCGTGGCTCGATGACCCCGCCTGGAGTCGAAAGCTGGGTTACGCGGAGGATTCACTGGTGAGCGACGTGACGCTCCAGCACCCTGGTCTGGGAATCACGGTCAAATTTGCCGACTACGTCGACCTTGCTCGCAACTGGTTTATTCGCAATGTCGAGGTCCAGTCTTCGGCGGGCTTCACCACGGGTCGCGTCTTTTTTCACTATGACTGGTACATCGAGGGCTCCGACATCGGCAACACGGTGGCGTTCGATCCGCGGCATCGCGGGATCATCGCCTACAAGGGGAATCGCTATTTCCTCGTCGGCGGTGACAGCGGGCCCGAATTTGGGATCGACAGCTGGGCCAACGGCAAAAAGGGCAACGGATTGGCCGGCACTTGGGTTGACGCCGAGGACGGGATACTCGGCAGGAACCCGATCGAGCAGGGCTCGGTGGACTGCACCGTCGGATTCGACCTCGAGGCGGCCGGGCCGATGGAGTCACGCGCCATGACTCACTGGGTTTGCATGGGCACCCGGCTGAGCGAGGTCACCGTGTACGGCCAGGACCTGATCGTGGGGCGCGGCCCGGACACCTACCACGGCCGAACCCTCACGTACTGGCATGTCTGGTCGGAGAAGGACCACCGTCACATCGACGAGGAGCTCGGCTCCGATGTGACCCAGCTGTACCGGCGCAGCATCCTGACGGCGCGCACGCACGCCGACAACCACGGCGCGATCATCGCGTCCACGGACTTCGACATCACGAAGTTCGCCCGCGACACCTATGCGTATGCCTGGCCACGCGATGGCGCCCTGGTCGCGAACGCGCTGGACCGTGCGGGCCATGAGGACGTCACGCGCCAGTTCTTCCAGTTCTGCCAGCAAGCCCTGGTCGAGGAGGGCTTTTTC
Organism: Candidatus Dormiibacterota bacterium; assembly: GCA_035260405.1. Lineage (GTDB taxonomy): Bacteria > Chloroflexota > Dormibacteria > Dormibacterales > Dormibacteraceae > Palsa-870. The sequence continues at coordinate 25,096 of DATFVI010000141.1, read as the reverse complement.
CTTCACAAGTACACGCCCTACTGCCTGCCCGGAAGCTCCTGGCTTCCTTGGGTCGACTCGCATGGGGTCACAACGCTGCCCATCCAGGAGGACGAGACCGGCCTGGTGCTCTGGGCCCTCTGGCAGCACTACCGGATTCACGGCAACCTGGACTTCGTCGTCGACCTCTACTCCACGCTGGTCGTGCCGGCCGCCGAATGGATGGTCACCTACGTCGACAAGAGGAACGGGCTCCTGCTGCCCTCCTGGGATCTCTGGGAGGAGCGCTGGGGAGTCCACGCGTTCACCGTTGGCGCGGTTTGGGGCGGGCTCGACGCCGCCCGCAACTTCGCCGACCTGTTCGGCGACGTCGCTGCGTACGTCCGGTACAGGGACGCGGCGGACCAGCTGCGCAAGGCGGCGGACGTCCACCTGTACAGCACAGAGCTCGGCCGCTTCGCCCGCCGCATCGCCATCGAAGAGGACGGAACCGAGACCGTGGACCTGATCCTTGACAGCGCGATCTACGGACTCTGGCGTTTTGGCATGTATGCGCCGACCGACCCGCGGATCACCGACACGATGACCGCGATCCGGGACCAGCTCTCCAACAAGGCCAACTGCGGGGGTATCGCGCGATACGAGAACGACTACTACTTCAAGGTCGAACCGGACACCAAGCTCGTTCCGGGCAACCCGTGGTTCATGTGCACCATGTGGCTTGCGCAGTGGTACGTCGCCATTGCCAAGAACACGGGCGACCTCAAGCCGGCGCAGGACATCATCAACTGGGCGGTGGCGCATCAGCTGCCTGGCGGACTGCTGTCGGAGCAGCTCGACCCTCACACCGGCGCGCCGCTTTCCGTGTCGCCTCTAACCTGGTCGCACGCCGAGTTCATCGTCACCGTGGACGAGTTCTGCCGCAAGTCCGAGCGCTTGCGCCGCTCGGCGACGTCGACCGCCCCGCCCGGGAATTCCTAGAGGCGCGGCCGAAAAGGCCGTCGACGGATCTTCGGCGCCCATGCGGCCCATCTCCGGGTTCAGCGACTGCGCTGCTCGCTTACGCATGGACGATGCGCTCGCTCCGCTGCTCGCCGCTTCACCCGGATCTGGGCCACCTGGATCGCCGAATCTCTCGTCGAGGTTTTCGGCCGCGCCCCTAGAGAGGGATGTTCCCGTGCTTGCGCGGCGGTCGCTCGACCGTCTTGCGCAGGCAGAGCTGAAGGCCCCGCACCAGCTCTCGCCGCGTCTGGCTCGGTTCGATGACATCGTCGATGTATCCGCGCTCTGCGGCCACGTAGGGATTGGCGAACTTCGCCGTGTACTCGGCGACGAGCTCCTTGCGCCGGCCCGCCGGATCCTTGGCGCCCGCCAGGTCTCGCTTGTAGATGATGTTCACCGCGGCCTCGGGGCCCATCACCGCGATCTCGGCCGTCGGCCACGCGAGATTCAAGTCCGCCCCCATCTGCTTGGGGGACATGACGCAGTAAGCGCCTCCGTAGTCCTTGCGGGTGATCACGGTCAGCTTCGGCACTGTGGCCTCGGCATACGCGTAGAGCAGCTTGGCGCCGTGCCGGATGATCCCGCCATGCTCCTGGTCGCGCCCCGGCAGGTAGCCCGGAACATCGACGAACGAGATGATCGGGATGCCGAATGCGTCGCAAAAGCGGATGAACCGCGCGGCTTTGACGGACGCGTTGATGTCGATGGCGCCCGCCAGCACCTTGGGCTGGTTTCCGACGATGCCGACGACGTGCCCGCCGAGGCGACCCAGGCCGACGATGATGTTCGGCGCAAAGAAAGGCTGCACCTCGAAGAACTCGCGGTTGTCGAGGACGCGCGAGACGAGCTCGCGCATGTCGTACGGCTTGTTCGGCGATTCTGGAACGATGGTCTGCAGCTCAGGGTCGGCGCGTTCGAGGTCGTCGCTGGTGGGGACGAAGGGAGGAGGTTCGCCGTTCGAGGAGGGTAGGTAGGACAGGAGCTTGCGGACGCCGGCCGCGCACGCCTCCTCGGTCTGCGGCAGGAAGTGAGCGACACCCGACGTCGCGTTGTGCACGTCGCCGCCACCAAGCTCGTCGAATGAAACCGCTTCGCCTGTCACCACGCGTATGACCTCGGGGCCCGTGATGAACATGTATCCCTGGCCCGCGACGATGAAGATGAAATCGGTGATCGCGGGCGAGTAGACCGCGCCGCCTGTGCAAGGTCCGGCGATGACGCTGAGCTGAGGGATCACGCCCGACGAGCGCACGTTGCGCAGGAAGATGTCCGCGTAGCCCGCCAGCGCCACAACTCCTTCCTGAATGCGCGCGCCGCCCGAATCATTGATTCCGATGATCGGCACGCGGTTGCGCAGCGCCAGCTCCTGGACCTTGACGATCTTTTCGGCGGTGACTTCGCCGAGCGAGCCCCCGAAAACCGTTGCGTCGTACGCGTAGACGGCCACTGGGCGCCGGTCGATCTCCCCAAAACCGGCGACTACGCCGTCACCCGAGATTCGCCGCTCCTCCATGCCGAAGCCGTGTGCGCGGTGTGCGGCGAACACATCGAGCTCCACGAAGGACCCATCGTCGACCAGCATCTCGATGCGGTCCCGGGCGGTCGCTTTGCCGGCTGCGCGACGCCGATTCGCGGCCTCGGTCTCTGCGTGCAGCGCCTGGTAGCGGCGCTTGCGGTACAGGTTGATCTTCTGTTCCGAGACCGTGGTTTGAGCTCGATGCGGCGCTTCGACGCCTTCGAGGGTGGGGGTGGTCCGGCGGACGGGCGTGAGCGATTTTGGTCTCCTGGCAGCCATACCGCATATCGTAGGCGCGTGCCCGAATACGGCCCCCTCAGGCTCGATATCGACCGATCAGTGACGCTGCGTCAGCTGCGCACCTTCAAGACGGTCGCCGACCTCAACAGCTTCAGCCTCGCCGCGCAACAGCTGCGCCTCAGCCAGCCCTCCGTCTCGTACCAGGTCAAAGAGCTCGAGGAGGCCATCGGCCTGCCGCTGCTGGATCGCCTGGGCCGGCGGGTGAACCTCACGGAGGCAGGCTCGGTCCTCTATTCGTACGCGAGGCGCACCCTTGACGTGCTCGACGAGGCGTCGCTTGCGCTCGAGGAGATGCGGGGCATCAAGCGGGGCAACCTACGCGTGGGAGCCAGCACGACCGTCGGAATCTACTTGCTGCCGGCCGCCCTCGGGGCGTTCAAGAAGCGCCATCCGGGACTGATCATCTCGCTCGAGATCGGGACGCGGGCGCGCGTGCAGGAGCAGGTGCTGCTCAACGAGCTGGACCTGGCCGTAGTCGGACCGGCGATGAAGGATCCAGATCTCGCGATCATTCCTTTCGTCAGCGACGAGCTGGTCGTGGTCGCGCCCGCCGGCCACAGGTTCGCGGGCCGGCAGGGTCTCGCACTCAAGGACCTGCAGCAAGAGCCGTTCGTGATGCGCGAGCCGGCCTCGGGCAGCCGGTCCGAGCTCGAGAAGGCCGCGCGTAAGGCGGGCGCGAAGCTGGACGTCGCGATGGAGCTCGGCTCGAACGGGGCTATCAAGCACGCGGTCGAATCGGGACTTGGCCTGGCCGTGATCTCGCGCTACGCCTGCGCGCTCGAGCTTTCCGGCAAGCGTCTCGTCGAGCTGGACGTACGGGGTTTCCCGATCCGGCGCGACTGGCACATCGTCCACCTGCGCCGGCGCAAGCTCCCTACATCTGTGCTCGCTTTTATCGAGTTCTTGAAAGAAACGAGCTGGCTGAAGCGCAACGGATCGCGCGGCCACCTCCGACCACCGACTGATTGACCGCGCGCCTCGGTCTGGCGGCTGCCGATTGATTTCGCGGCTGAGGAGTGCGGCCCGCGACATTCTGTCGCGGCCGGCTCTCTACTGGGTGATCGCCGCGGCATTCTGGGTTAGGGTTGCGGTTCTAACCATCGCCACACCTCGTCGCTTTGACGCGGAAGGAATGTGGGAAGGCGCGCATGCGTACCTGACGGAGCCGTCCCACATGTACGACGCGGCCGCACAGTACATCGCGCGCTTTCACATCATCGCGCCGCCCGGCGGTCTCGACGAGTTCGTCAGCCCACCGCCACTGGCCGCGCTGGCCGCACCCATCGCTTTGCTGCCGAAGTACGTCGCTGTCCAGGTCTGGACCGTGATCGACACCGCAGCGATGCTCCTTGCGCTTTTCCTTCTCTACCGGCTGGTCGCGACGCGGCATCCGCTCGCGCGTCCGCTCTTCTGGTTGGTCGCCGCGTACTTTCCGCCGCTGTTTTCGGATGTGGTGGCGGGGCAGCGCGGAGGCATCCTGCTGCTAGGGGCCACGGCCTCGATCGCGCTCGAGGCAAACCGACCGGCGCTGGCGGGCGTCGTCGGCGGCCTGGTGGCGGCGTTGAAGTACTACCCCGCGGCGATGGTCATCGGTACGCGGCCCGAGCATCGCATTCGGTACGCGGTCGCCCTGTTCGCGGTCCTCGTGATCGTGACGATCGCGACCTTCGTCCCGCTCGGGTTTGGCGGCGCGGCCTTCTACTTCCAGCACGTCCTCCTCCCGTCGCTCGGATCGCACAATCCCGACTGCGCGTACGACTCAGTCCGCACCCTGTTCACCCGCACCATCGGCGGAGAGCAGTACGCGCAACCTACGAGCACCGGTTACGTGCTCGTCACGTCCCCCGTGCGCCTGCCGGCCGTGGCGCTCGCCCTTTCTTACCTGAGCGCCATCGGATTCGCCGCCGCGGCGACGTGGGCCGCATGGCGGAGCGGATGGAACCCGGCTTACGGCATGTCGCTCGGCTTCTCACTCGGCGCGCTCATCCCCAACGAGGTCTGGCCGTACCAGTGGCTGCCGCTGCTGCCGTTGGTCCTGCTGCTCGTCGTGCGCGGAATCGAGCGTCGCAGGTTCGGCTCGCTCGCCGTTCTGGCGGTCCTGCTGCTCGGTTTCTATCGCGCGCCCTGCGATCTCATCTTCCCCAACATCTGGACGGTCGCGGCGATCGGCATCTTCGTCCTGGGCGTGTGGGAAAATCGCCTTTTCCGGTCGGAGCCTGCTGCCGAGAGGGAGGTATCGCATGGCACTGAACGCTGAGGTCAGCTTCACGTGGATTGGACATGGTTCCTGGAAGGCACGAAGCGCAAAGGGCAAAGAGATCTACATCGATCCCTGGGTGATGCACAACCCGGTCGCCCCGGAACTTCTGAAGAAAGTCGACCGGTGCGACCTCATGCTCATTACGCACGGCCATTTCGACCACGTGTATGACGCGCTGGAGATCGCGAGGGCGACAAAGCCGAAGATCGTGACCAACTTCGAGATCGGCGCGTGGCTCGGATCGAAGGGAATCGACGCCGACAGCATCATCGGCATAAACACGGGCGGCACGGTCGACGTGAATGGCATCAAGGTCACGCTCGTACACGCCGAGCACAGCTGCGGGATCTCAGACGGTGACAAGATCATCTACGGCGGGAATGCCAGCGGCCTGGTGATCGAGTTCGAGAACAGCTTCACCGTCTATTTCGCCGGCGACACCGACGTGTTCGGCGATATGGGGCTCATCTCTGAGCTCGGCGAGTTCGACGTGGCCTTCCTGCCGATCGGCGGCTTCTACACGATGGGTCCCGAGCGCGCCGCGAAGGCTGTGTCCCTGCTCGGTGTCAAGACTGTGGTGCCCATGCACTTCGGCACGTTCCCGGCGCTGGCCGGCCGTCCGAAGGACCTCCAGGACCTGGTCGGACCTGGCGTAAAAGTGCTCGATATCAACCCGGGGGACAAGGTCTAGCGTTAGCTAACCCGTGAGAGACATCATCGGCGCCCCCGCCGGCTGGCTGGCGCGCGCGATTCGGACGAAACAGGTTTCCTCGCTCGAGGTGGTGCGGGCGCACCTGGAGCACATCCACACGGTCAACCCGCGGCTCAACGCGGTCGTCTTCGCGACCGGCGAGAGCGCTCTCAAACAAGCGCGCGCCGCCGATCGCAAGAACAACAGGCGGAAGCCGGAGCTAGGCGCCCTCCACGGAGTTCCGTTCACGGCCAAGGACATCTTCGACACCGAGGGGCTTCCCACCACCGCCGGCCTTCGCATGCTCCGCAGCAACATCCCGGACCGCGACGCCACGGTGGTTGCCCGCATGCGTGCGGCGGGGGCGATCCTCATCGGCAAGACCCTCTGCCCGCCCGGCGGCGTCGGAGACGACAGCTGGAACTCGCTGCACGGCGGAACTCGGAATCCCTACGACATCGCCCGCTCGCCGGGCACAAGCAGCAGCGGCGAGGCGGCGATCATCGCCGCCGGAGGCTCGCCGGCCGGCCTGGGCAGCGACTCGGGCGGCAGCATCCGCATGCCCGCTCACTATTGCGGCATCGCGGCCCTGAAGCCCACCACCGGCCTTGTTCCAAGCACGGGCGCGTATGCGCTCCCGGGTGGGCTCACCGATCCCCGCAGCCAGGTCGGTCCGATGGCCCGGTTCGTGTCCGACCTCGCATTGATGCTCCCCGTGCTGGTCGGGCCGGACGGCGTCGACTCGGGCGTCGTACCGGTGCCGCTCCCGCGACGCACACCCAGGTTGAAGGGCCTGAGGGTCGCCTGGTATGCGGACGACGGCATCGCCAAGCCGACGCAAGCGATCTCGGCCACAGTTCGCGCGTCGGCCCGCGCCCTCGGCGACGCCGGCTGCATTGTGACCGAGGCCAGGCCGCCGGCCCTTCACGAGGCGCACCAGGTCACGCTCGGCTACTGGGGCGACAAGCGGATGAGTCACGAACGCCTCTATCGGCGCTGGGATGCGTTTCGCACCGAGATGCTGGGCTTCATGGCGGGTTTCGACCTCATCCTGAGCCCGGTTGCGCCCGACATCGCACCCCTGTACCGCTCCAAAGTCGTGGCGCCCAACACCTACAGCTACACGTCCCCATACAGCCTCAGCGGCAACCCATGCGTGGTGGTCCGCGCCGGCACCTCGAAGGAGGGACTGCCCATCGGGATCCAGGTCGTGGCCAGGAACTGGCACGACGATGTTGCGCTGCGCGCAGCCCGCGCCATCGAGAGGGCTCTCGGCGGCTGGCGGCCTGCTAGCGTGGTCGGGTGAAGTTCCGGTACTCCAGGTGGGACGGCACTCAGAAGCTGGACGATCTCGACGCGGGAGACGTCCTCGACGCGCTCTCGGACGACCTCATGAACTACGGCGACCTCAACGCCGCGCTGCAGCGCCTGCTGCGCTGGGGCACACCCAACATGCAGGGCCTCGAGCAGCTGCTCAAGCAGCTCCGCGAGGCGCGGGAGCGTGAGCTAGGCCGCTACAACCTCGACTCCAGCGTCGACCAGCTGCGCGAGCAGGTGCAAGAGGTGATCGACACGGAGAAGGCTGGGATTAATCGAAGGCAGAACGAGGCGGAGAGCCCAGAGGCGCAGAAGCTGATGGACCGGATCGCCCGTCAGCGCAGCGATCAGCTCGAGCGCCTGCCGGACGACCTGGGCGGCCGGGTCAAGGGATTGCGCGACTACGAGTTCGTCGACGACGAGGCGCGCCAGAAGTTCGAAGACCTGATGGCCAAGCTGCAGAAGCAGATGGTCGACCAGATGTTCCAGGGCATGAAGGGCTCGATCCAGCAGATGCAGGGCCAGGACCTCTCGCGCGTGCGAGACATGGTGCGGGAGCTGAACGCCATGCTCGAGCAGCGCATGGAGGGCCGCACGCCAAACTTCAACGGCTTCATGGAGAAGTTCGGCGACATGTTCCCGCCGGGCATCAACAGCCTTGACGAGCTGCTCGAGCACCTGCAGCGGCAGATGGCTCAGATGCAGTCCCTGCTCCAGAGCATGAGCCCCGAGGCACGCGAAGAGCTGCGCCAGATGATGGACGCCCTGCTCCAGGACGACTCGCTTCGACTGGAGCTTGCAAGGCTGTCCGGTTTCATGCAGGCGATGATGCCGCCGTCCGAGCTGAGCGAGCGCTACCCGTTCTTCGGCGAGGACCCGCTGAGCATGGGCGAGGCGATGGGCCTGATGGAGCGCCTCCAGCAGATGGACCGGCTCGAGTCTCAGCTCGAGCGAGGAAGCTTCCGGCCAGACGACGTCGACCGTTCGCTCGCGCAGGAGATCCTCGGCAACGAGGCTCGCCAGGCGCTCGACCAGCTCCGCAAGCTGACCGACGTCCTGGAAAAAGCCGGCTACGTGGAACGCAAGGGCAGGCGCATGGAGCTCACGCCGCGCGGCATGAGGCGTATCGGCCAGTCGGCCCTGCGCGACATCTTCGACCAGCTCAAGAAGACGCGCATGGGGCAGCACCAGCTGTGGCGCGGCGGAATCGGCAATGACGCCTCCGACGAGCTCAAGGCTTACGAATACGGGGACCCTTTCCTGCTCGACCTGAAGGAAACCCTGTTCAACTCGCTGGTCCGCGAAGGTCCCAAGGTGCCGGTCAAGATGGCGCCGGCCGATTTCATCGTGCACCGCACCGAGCACGTGACGCAGGCTTCGACGGTTCTGATGATCGACATGAGCAGGTCGATGTTCCTGCGCGGTTGCTTCCTGGCGGCTAAGAAGGTCGCCATCGCGCTCGACTCGTTGATCCGCAGCCAGTACCCGCGGGACTCCCTGTACGTCGTCGGGTTCTCCAACTATGCGGTCGAGCTCAAGCCTCACACGCTTCCGCAGCTCGCGCTGAACGACTACGTCTACGGGACCAACATGCAGCACGGTTTCCAGCTCGCGCGCTCGCTCCTCGCGAAGCACCGAGGCAACCGCCAGATCATCATGATCACGGACGGCGAGCCGACTGCTCACATCGCTGAGAACGGCAAGGCTTACTTCGCTTATCCGCCGGCCTTCCAGACCATCCAGCAGACGCTCCGAGAGGTCAAGCGGTGCACGCGCGATCGCATCGTGATCAACACCTTCATGCTCGAGCGCGGGCCTTACCTGACGGAGTTCATCAACCAGATGACCCGGATCAACAAGGGACGTGCGTTCTTCGTGTCCCCGGACCGGCTGGGCGAGTACGTCCTGGTCGACTACGTGAGCGGCAAGCAGCGCCGGCGGGCGAGCTCGCGGCGCGCTCGAATCGCCTGAGCGTTTTCCCTATGATCCAAACTGATGCCCGCCTGGAGTAAACCCGCGCCCGAACGGCGCAACCTGAGCCCGGCCGCCCTCTACGAGCATGCGATCCGACGCAACGAGGCCGTGATCGTCTCCACCGGGGCGCTGACCGCCGAGACCGGCAAGCACACTGGCCGCTCGCCGAAGGACAAGTTCTTCGTCAAGGAGCCGACGAGCCAGGACGCGATCTGGTGGCAGGCCAACCAGCCCATCGCTCCGGCCAAGTTCGAAGGCCTCCTCAAGAAGATGCAGGAGTTCTGTGCCTCGCACGAGGTTTTCACACAGGATGTTTTCGCGTGCGCCGACCCCCGCCGGCGGCTGCGCGTTCGAGTGGTCACGGAGCTGGCCTGGCACAGCCTGTTCGCCCATAACCTGTTCATCAGGCCAAACGCGGATGAGCTGATGAACTTCGAGCCGGACTTCACGGTCATCTCACTGCCGTCGGTGAAGGCGGATCCGAAGGTCGACGGCACGCGATCGGAGACTTTCATCATCGTCAGCCTTGCGCAGCGGATCGTGATCATCGGCGGCACGGAATACGCGGGTGAGATCAAGAAGTCGGTCTTCACCGCGCTGAACTACCTCCTGCCCGCCGAAGGCGTTTTCCCGATGCACTGCTCCGCCAACGTGGGCAGCGGAGGTTCCGACGTTGCGCTTTTCTTCGGGCTCAGCGGCACCGGCAAGACGACGCTCTCCGCAGACCCTTCGCGCCGCCTGATCGGGGACGACGAGCACGGCTGGAGCGATACCGGCATCTTCAACTTCGAAGGCGGCTGCTACGCGAAGACGATCCGTATCAGGAAGGAGTCGGAACCGGAGATCTTCGCGGCTACCGAGAGCTTCGGAACGATCCTGGAAAACGTGGTCTACGATCCGCGCACCCGGATCCCCGACTACGACTCGGAGGAGAAAACCGAGAACACGCGCGCCGCCTACCCGGTCGACCTGATCCCGAACGCGGTCCTCTCAGGAACTGGGCGTCACCCGAACAACGTGATCTTTCTGTCCGCGGACGCATACGGAGTCCTTCCGCCCGTTGCCCGGCTCGACGAGGACCAGATCCGCTTTTACTTCCTCTCCGGCTACACAGCCAAGGTCGCCGGCACGGAGCGGGGAGTGACAGAGCCCGAGCCGATCTTCAGCACCTGCTTTGCGGCGCCATTTCTGGTGCTCCCACCCGACCGCTACGCGGACATGCTGCTCGAGCGCGTCAACCGGCACAACTCGGATGTCTGGATGCTCAACACCGGTTGGGTCGGCGGGCCGTATGGAGTGGGCCAGCGGATGTCGATCGCCCACACGCGCGCGATCGTGCGCGCGGTTGTCCAGGGCAGGCTGCATGGCGTGGCGACCCACACCGACCCGGTATTCGGATTGCAGATCCCCGACCAGGTGCCTGACGTGCCGACCGAGGTGCTCGATCCGCGCGCGACATGGACCGACCCCGAGGCCTACGATCGCCAGGCCAAGAAGCTGCGCGCGATGTTCGAGGAGAACATCCACGTCATCGGCAAGAGCGCCTCGACCGCAGGCTGATTTACTCGTGAAGGTCGCAATCGTCGGGAGCCGGCGCTTCTCCGAACCATTACGGGTGAGCGACTACGTCAACTCTCTGCCTCCGCGTGCGTCGATCATCACCGGGAGCGCGAGCGGGGTGGACGCAGCCGCCACGAAGGCCGCGCGGGCGAAGGGGATCGCGGTCTTGGTGATGCCCGCGAGCTTCGACGAGCTCGCCGACCCCGCCAAGTCGGCGGCACGCAACCAGCGCCTGGTCGACGCATGCGACGTGCTGGTCGCGTTCTGGGATGGCAGCTCGAAAGGCACGCGCGCCACGGTGGAACGAGCGCTGGACTCCGGCAAAGAGGTCCATGTGTATCTTCCGTCACCGGATCCCCTCGCCACCCATACGTAACATTGGAGTTGTGCCGGTAGCGATTGCCGTCCGAGCTCGCCTGTTTGCGAGGCTGCGCGAGCAGGCGGGGACGGAAGCCGAGATGCTGGAGCTCCCCGCAGGCTCCAACCTGGCGGATTCGTACGAGGCTTTGCGGCTGCGGCATCCAGCCCTGCCTGACCGGAGTGGAGTGCGCGCCGCGCTCAACTTTGAGTTCAGCGATTGGACCGCGAAAGTCGCTGACGGCGACGAGGTCGCATTCATCCCACCCGTCAGCGGTGGGGCGCATGGGGTCGGGGTCTTGTTCGAGCTGACCGTGGACCCGCTCGATGCGCGCCGGCTGGAGGCGGCTGTGGCCCACAAGAGCGCAGGCGCCATCTGCACTTTTACCGGAGTCGTGCGCGACAGCTCACGCGGCCGCTCTGTCACGCACCTCGACTACGAGGCTTACGCCGAGATGGCGGTTGCTCAGATGCGGAAGATCGGGGACGAGATCGCCGAGCGGTGGCCGGAGGCGCGGCTGGCGATGGCGCATCGGACCGGTAGGCTCGAGATAGGGGAGGCGTCGGTGGTGGTAGCCGTCTCGAGCCCGCATCGCGCTGAGGCCATCGCCGCGTGCAAGTGGGGGATCGACCGCCTCAAAGAATCCGTGCCGATCTGGAAGAAGGAGCACGCAGCCGACGGGACCTACTGGATCGAAGGGGACGAATCGCAGCCGACCTAGTCAGCCGGCGCGACTGGCCGCCACGAGGGCGAGGCCCAAAATGACGTTGACGAGTGCAAAGCCCAAGTTGACGATCCCGTAGACGATCGCGTTGGTCCGCGCTCCGGTCGATCGGGCGGCGGCAAAACCAAAGGACACCATGGCGATGGCCACGCTGATGGCGGCGAGCACGAACAGCGCATAGCCGACGCGCCGCATCCAAAGCCGTGAGCCGGCGCTCAGTCGCGAACTCTTGCCACCGACAGGCCGTCGCGGATCGGGATCACCACGCTCTCCAGGCGCGGATGTTTCGCCACCCAAGCGTTGTAGGAAGCCACGTTCTTGGCCTGCTGGTTCTTGGGGTTGAGCACCTCGCCCTGGCGCAACGCGTTGTCCGCCATGAGAAGGCCACCCGGATCAAGCCGCTCGAGGCAGAGCTCGGTCGCGCGTAACGTGATCTCTTCGGACCGGAAAGCATTCAAAAGGTCGATAAAGCACGCATCGAACCGCGCGTCGATCTTTTCAAGGCCGCTCACGGCGTTCTCTTCAACGACCTGCGCACGCTTGCCAAACCCCGCGTCGGCGAAGTTCGCTCGCGCCCGCTCGGCGCGGTTGTGATCGACCTCGAACGTGGTCAGGGTGCCATCACCAGTGCCGCGCAGGAGCCAGATTCCGCTGTAGCCGGTGGCTGTGCCCAGCTCGAGCACGCGCTTGGCTCGAGCGATCTTGACGAGCAGGTAGAGCAGGGCGCCCTCGTGGGGATCGACGATTGGAATGTCCTCGCGATGCGCTTCCTCTTCCATGCGCGCGAGGACCGCGTCGCGCGGCGGGACCAGGCTGTCCAGGTATTCCTGCAGCTTTTCGGATACGTCGACCGTCCTCATGGCGACACGCGTTCCGGCGACAACACTTCAAGCACTCGGTCGACCTCCTCTTCGGTGTTGTAGAAATGCGGCGACAGCCGCACGAAATCCTGATGTGTTCGGGCGATCACGTGGCCGGCGCTCAAGTCGTGGAGCACCGAGGCGGCGTTCATCCCCGGCTTGCGGAAGGACACGATGCCCGAAGACTCGGCCCTGGTGCGAGGCCACGGTTCCACGATCTCACAACCATCTCGGTGGAGGCCATCGGCCAACCTCGCGGCCAGAGCGAGGACCCGAGCTTCGATGACCTCCGCGCCGACTTCGAGGAGAAGCTCGAGGGCTGCGCCGAACGCCGCGGTGTCGAGCAGCGAGACCACTGATTCCTCGAACCTGCGAGCGTTCGGGGCGAACGTGAGGTCGTACTCGAAGTAGCGATCACGGCCGGCCACAGTCCCCACGCCGACGATCACGGGCCGGACCCGCTCGAGCAGCTCCGGGGCGAAGTGGCAGAAGCCGATTCCCGGTGGGCCCATCAGCCACTTGCCCGCGCCCGCGGCGCAGAAGTCGATCGGCATGCGAGCCACGTCGACCTTCAGGGCTCCCGCGCTCTGCATCACGTCGACCGAGAAGATGATCCCGCGGCGCCGGCATTCGGCGCCGATCGCCTCGATGTCCACTCGGAAGCCGTTCCAGAACTGGACATGTGAAAGGGCCACGACTCGCGTCCGCGCGTCGACCAGCGTGAAAACGGCGTCCGCGGTGGTGCGCCCGCCGGTCTGTTGAGCCTGTCGAAACTCGACTCCACGCGGCTCGAGCGCCATCCACGGATAGACGTTGGCCGGGTACTCGCCGGTCGCGCCGACGACATTGTCGCCGGCCTTCCAGTCCAACCCCTGCGCCAGCAGCGAGATGCCATGCGCGGTGCTGCGGGTGAGAGCGACCGAGTCCGCGGAGGAGTTGATCAGCCGAGCGACCAGCTCGCGAACCCGGTCGGCCTCCTCTTGCGCCCAGTGGTCTCGGTACGGCCGGTTCATCGACGCATCGACGACCCGCTCGATCGCCGCACCCGCCCGCTGCGACATGGGTGACACGCCCGCGTGATTCATGTGGATGTAGCGAGTGGCTAGAGGGAACAGGTTCCGGGCCTCAATCGGATCCATGCTGCTCCTTGAGCCACGACTCGAGCAGCGGTTGAAGGGCGACGATGTAACACGACATGCGGTCGATCGCTCCGTCAAGCACGCCCTCGTCCAGCTGAGCGGCCGGCAGGGTCTCATACAGCCGAGACCAGCCCCTGTCCCACGGCTCCAGCTCGGCGCGAGGCAGCTGTGCCTTGATTTCCAGCACGTGGGCGCGGAAGAAGTCGAAGGCCTCCTGGTTTTCCTCCCGCGAGCCTTCGAAGTGAAGCCCGATCTCGAGGCGGCCGTCACCGGTGTGATGCCAGGCTTCGTAATGGAAGTCGGGACGGCCGAAATGGACCTTCATCAGGCGGCCGCGGCCACGAGCGCTGCTGAATGTGCGCAGGGATGCCGGCAGCCTCGCTTTCACCCCTTTGCGCAGCCCTCCGAAGAAGTCCACCGGCGCGAGTACCGCCCCCTTGACCAACTCGCCGAATATATCTCGTAACCTTGCTGGCGATGGGCTACGTACCGACAGTCACCGAGAACGAGGGCGGTAACCGCGAGCGAACGTTTGACATCTACTCGCGCCTGTTGAAGGACCGCATCATCCTGATCGGCCGCCCGATCGACGACGTCGTCGCGAACCTCGTGGTGGCGCAGCTCATGTACCTCGCCGCCGACGACCCGGAGAAGGAGATCCAGATCTACGTGAACTCCCCGGGCGGCTCGGTCAGCTCGGGCTTCGCGATCTACGACACGATGCAGTACGTGCAGCCGCCCATCTCGACGGTATGCATCGGGCGGGCTGCCAGCTTCGGCACGGTCGTGCTGATGGCCGGCGCCAAGGGCCGCCGGTTCTCCCTGCCCAGCTCGAACATTCACATGCACCAGCCGTTGATCGGCGGCCGCGGCCTGCAGGGCCAGGCGAGCGATCTCGACATCCACGCCCGGGAGATCATCCGCATCCGGGGCGTCCTCAACGAGCTCATCTCGAAGCACACCGGCCAGCCGCTCGAGCGGGTCGAGCGCGACACCGATCGCGACTACTTCTTGACACCGCAGGAAGCTGTCGACTACGGGTTGATCGACGGGATCATCCAGCAGACAGCGGTGCCGGTTCTCGCCGCTTCCAGGTAAGCCCGGCGGCTCGCGTGCAAACCCAGCCGATCACGAGCACGCCCACCACCGCCGGAACGGGCGCCGGCGTGACGGCCGCGATTGCTGCGCCGACCGACAGCAGCAGCCAGTCGTACCAGAGGGCTTCGCCCCAGATCGCCAGGGCGACCGCGACGATGACGAGGTCCGTGGGCAGGGCGTGCGGGGCTACCAGGACACCCCCGGCGACCAGGATGGACGCGGCCGGCCTGAACTCGGCCTCGCGACGCCTCGCCAGCGCCAGCACGGCGACCAGAGCCAGCAGCGAAAGGGCCGCGACCGCGTAGCCCTGGAACGCGGCGGGAAAGGCCGTGCCGAAGTGGGCGAAGTCGATCTCGCGGCTGGCCGGGCGGACCGGGCCGTTGAGGGCGGGCAGCCACTGGAAGACCCAGCGCGGGTTCAGCAACGCCGCGGCGCCCGACAGCAGGAGGCCCGCGACGGCCCAACCGCTGAGAACCCGCCATCGCCTCGTGGCGATCAGCGCCGCGCCGCAGGGGAGCATCAGCTGTGGCTTGAGCAGGGTGAGCCCCAGGCACAGGCCGGCCAGGAATGGCCGCGACCAGAGTGCGATGGCGGCGCCGATCCCCAGGGCGACCATGCCATCGAGCTGGGCGTTGAGCAGGACGAGTGCTGTGGGGACGGACGCGAATGCCGGAAGGATCGCAGCTGGTGCGCGAGGCCTGACTGCGAGGTAGAGGCCGATCGCGAGGCACGCCAGGCCGAACAGGATCCAGAGCCGGCCGCCGAGGTTCGTGCCGAGGAGCTCGAACGGGACCGCCAGGAATGCGACCCATGCCGGCGCGACGAAAGGAAGGATTCCCTTGATCCCGAGCGTGACCAGCGTCCTGCCGCCGGTTACGTCAAGCTCGACGCGCCGCTGGACCTCGAAGTCGTAGAGGTGCCCCGGATCGTTGACCATGATTCGAGCCCCGGTCGCGAAGGCGGGCCAGTCCGAATTGATGACGTCGCCTTCACTTTCGATCAGCGGGTAGATCACAAACCCGACGGCAACCGCGAGCATTGCGACAGACCCACGCCAGCGCCAGCGGTCGGTCATCTTAGAGCTCGAGGCTCATTCCGTCGCGCGCGGCCTTCACTTCCGTGCCGAGCCGCTGGGTCAGGTCCGCGGCGAGCTCCCACGGATGTGCGCGCCAAACCGTCATCCCGTAGTGCGTGAGGATGGCGAGGCGCGGCTTGGCTTCGCGGATGATGCGCTCGGCATCTTCGAGGCAGAGGTGTGGGAGCCCCGCCCGGCAATCCATCAAGACCAGGTGGATCACCATCACGTCCGCCTTGTGCTGCTCCGCGATGCCGTCGTAGTAGGCGGAGTCGGTCACCCATCCGAGGCGCTTGCCAAACTTGAAGCCGTACGTCTCGACCTGGTGGACGTGGCGAGGCGTGGTCGTGAACGTGATGTCGCCCACCTTGTACTCGGTTTCGGGCTCGAGGGCCACGATCTCCTGCGGGAAGTGGCGGATGTACTTGAGGACGACCGGGTCGCCGTCGAGCGCGTCGCTGGGGCAAAACAGACGCCCGCGGTGGCGAAAGCCCCCGTCGGTCATCGCCTCGATCATCACGTTCACGTCGTTGCTGTGGTCGAGGTGCCGGTGGCTGATTACGATCGCGTCGAGCTTGGTCAGGTCGACCTTGCGCTTGGCGTACTGGACGACCGCGCCCGGCCCCGGATCGAGGCTGATGCGGGTGTTGCCATCTTCGAGGTACAGGCCGCCTGACGCGGCGAGCTGCTTGGCGACCATGAAGCGTGCGCCGGCGGTCCCCATGAAGGTCAATTTCAAGTTGGTCCACCTCTCCGCTCGCGGGGCAGGTCCGGCGAAGCCGGGGTGCCGGCGGTCAATTCGGTAAGGTCGCTCAAAGAAGGCACTGTCGTCGTGCCGAAATATCGTTCGTAGAGCTCCGCCACCCGCTCGAGGGTGTCGATCTCTTCGACCGGCTTGTCGTCGCGGATGCGAACGATGCGCGGAAAGCGAAGCGCATAGCCGCTCTTGTGGCGGGCGGAGTGCTGGATCGAGTCGAACGCAACCTCGAGCACGACCTCAGGCTTGACCAGCCGGGCGTAGCGCTGGTCGTCGATGGTGATGTCGAGAAAGCGCCTGGTCATCGTCGCAATCTCGGCGTCGGTCAGCCCGGTATAAGCCTTGCCGACATTGACGAGCCGTCCAGCGCTCGCGTCCTTGACCGCGAACGTGTAATCGGACAGCACGCCCTTGCGTTTGCCGTGACCCCACTCGACCGCCGTCACCACGACGTCGAGGGTCGCCAGCGGCCGTTTCAACTTGAGCCACGCGAGGCCGCGGCGTCCAGGCGTGTAAGGGCTCAGCGGATCTTTCACCATCAATCCCTCGTTGCCTCGCTCGCGCGCCTCCTTGAAGATCCGGTCGAGGTCGTCCGGATCGGCGGCTTCTTCCAATCTGGCCAGCAAGAACGGATGCCGCAGAGCGAGACCCTCCATCAGCCGGCGGCGCATCTCGAGCGGTTCGTCGAGGAGCGCACGCCCGTCGAGCCACAGCAGGTCGAAAACGACCAGCACGACCGGCACCTCTTGCCTGAGATCGGCTGAGACGTGCTTGCGGCCCAGGCGACGCTGCAGCTCGAAAAATCTCAGGACGCGGCCGTCGCGATGCCCGAGCACCTCGCCATCGAAAAGGACGTCGTGGCCGATCGAAGGCGCGGTCTCAGCCAGCTCGGGAAATGCGCTCGTCGTTTCCTTCAGGTCGCGCGAGAACATTTCCACGCGATCGCCTTCCAGGTGAAGCTGGCAGCGCACGCCGTCGTATTTCTCCTCCGTCCACACGCTGGCCGCGCCCATCCGATCGAAAGCCTCCGCCGGGGTTTCCACTGGGCTCGCGAGCATGAAGCGCACCGGCTGAAACAGGGTGATCGTGGTCGTGTCGAACTGCTTGTGTTTGCAGCGAACCGCGGTTTCGCCGATGTCGCCGGTGATGAGATGAACGCGCTTGACCTGGGTGATAGGCACGTCGAATGCTTCGGCGATCGCCGCCTCGACGAGGCCCTCGCTCAAGCCGATGCGCATCTCGCCCGAGATGATCTTGATGAAGAAGCGGGCAGATTCAGCATCCAGGCGCTGCAGGAGTGACGCGAGGGGCGCTTCCTTGGCCTTGCCGCGCGCGATCCGAATCGCCTCCAGGGTCTCCTCGACTTGCTTCAGCGAAACTGGCTCTGGTTGCGTGCTTCCCCTAAGAGCTTCGCCGGCCCAGTCGCCGGTGTCCGAGTGTTTGCGATAGAGGCGGCCGAGCTCATCCTCGTCGCGCCCGGAGAGAGAGGACACGGCCTTGCTCACGGCGGCCCAGCCAAGTCCCAGGGTCCGCCGCTTCGAAGGGCTGAAAGCACGCCCGCTCATGAACACCGCCGCGCGCCGGAGGTCATCGTCATCGAGTGTGCGAAAGTACGCGGCCAGGATTCGGGCCTTTTCGAGCGTGGCGGTGGTCGATCCGACCGCCGCCCCTGCATGTGCAAACTCAAGCATCGAGTGGCCTATCGTAGATCGCGATGCGAAGGTGTCCGTATCTCGAGGAGTACCTGAAGGAGCGGCATTCGGTGCTGCGCGTGTACCGGTTTGACTGCCATGTCGACCGCAAGTCGAAGCGCAAATACGCGTTGAGCGACAGCCCGCCCATCTGCGTGCGCAACTTCGAGGACTGCCCGCTGTACCGGGCCGAGAAAGGGCGCGAGGATCAAATCATCAGGCGCTACACGGATTGACCTGCGCGATCTGCGGTGCCCCATCGATGCCTCTCGAGGGCGCATGTGTCTTCTGCCACGCGCCGATCACGGGGGAGGAGGATGACTCGGCCCAGCTGCTCGACTACCTGGTCGAGCGGATCCCGGCCGCGAAGGTGAAGCGCGGCCACCTGAATCGCGGCCCGATCACGGAGGTCGTGCTCGACATCGCCGGCCGGACTTTTCGCGCCCGCGTGAAGAACGAGCAGCTCGAGCTGCTGCCGCCCGTGCACCTGACCGCGTGGGTTGACCTGCTGCTCACCAAGCTGAGCGATGCCGCCGCTGTCGACCCAGACCTGCGCCGCGCCGTCCTGCGCTCGGGCTGGGCCCTGCGCTAGTCCGGCCGCGCCCCTACAGCGCCAGCGCCAGCTGCTCCGTCGCCTCCAGGGCCGAGGCCCTGATTCCTTTCTTGCGCAGGTGGCGCGCGAAATCCGCGGTGAAGCCGTGCACCGTGTACACCTGGTCGGCGCCCGATCGCTCGACGACCTCCATGAGCTCGTCGAAGTCACAGTGGTCTGAGAGGTCGAACGTGGCGTCGGCGCCGAAGATGCGCGCGAACTCCGCGTCCTTGGCCCAACCCGACACCAGCGCGGTTCGGTACCGGCCCAGGCGTCGGACCTCGTCCTTACCCGCGGGAGGCGCGATCACCACGCGACCGCGTGGCGCCTCGCCATCGAGCTCCACCCATTCCGGCAACGGGCGACCCGCGGTGGCGTACTCCCGCGCGCACGGAACGCAACGCTTCTCCAGCGCAAACGCGAAACCGTATGGCGCGAGCGCCAGCATCATCTCTTCTGTCTTGCCGAGGGCGTGACACAGGAGCACCGGAGTGACGTTGCCGTCGAGCGCGCGACGGCACCACATGGCGATCGACTCCACCGTAGAGTCGGGATCCCCGAAGCGAAAGTGCGGCCGCCCATACGTCGTCTCGACGATCAGCACATCAGCCCTGGGAACGAACGTAGGCAATGCGCCGCCCGCCTGCCGAAGCTTGATGTCGCCCGTGTAGAGGAGGGAAGTTCCGTCGTGTTCGAACAGGAGCTGGGCCGATCCGAGCATGTGACCCGCCGGGTAGAGCGTGACGGTGGCCGGGCCACGCCGCATCGTCTCCCGGTAGCCGAGCATGCGCCAGCCTCGGGGCCGGCGCGACTCTGGGATCAGAGCCAGCGTCTGCGGCGTAAGGAGCGCCTCCTTGTGCCTGCGCGCGTGATCGGTGTGCGCGTGCGAGATGAAGGCGAACGTCCTGACCACGAGCGGGTCGAGCCACAGCCTGTGTGCCGGCAGCGACACACCATGGTCCCAAACGACTTCGCGAGTCACAGCCGGACCAGCTCCCTTTCGGCAAAAAGGTCCGGCGGCACGGTCACGCCAATCGCCGCGTAGGCCTCGAACGGGACGCCGATGTCCGCAACCCACACGTCGCCGGACACGCGCGGGCCGTCGCCTCTGACAAGCCCGGGCTTGGGAAGCCCGAGGGTGATCGTCGTCTGCGCCTGCACACAGGGAGCGTAGGCGACGCCAGAGTCGGCGTCGAGGCCGGACGGCACATCCACGGAGATCACGCGCAGACCCGAGGAGTTGAGGGTCTCGATCCATTCCGCGAACCGACCCTCCGGTCGCCTGGACACGCCGGTGCCGAAGATCGCGTCGACAATGGCCGAGGCGCCGTCGAGCCGGAGCTCGCTCGACACCTGGACCCCTACCCTCTGCAGCGCCTCGAGCTCGCGGGCGGCGGGGCCGTTCAGGCGGCTGCGGTCGACGCAGCACACACCGGCGAGCTTTCCCCACCGGTGAAGGTGGCGCGCCGCGGCCAACCCATCTCCCGCGTTGTTGCCAGTGCCGCAAACGACAGCCGTCGCAGCGGGGCACGCCCGAGCCATCTGCCACCCGGCGGCTTCCATCAACCATTCGACTGAGATGCCGAAGCGCGCCTGCGCGAGCGCGTCGACCTCCTTGACCTGGCGGCTAGTCAGCCGCGGAAGGTCGCTGGACGACAAAGGAGCAGTACGGGTCGTGGCGGTGGATGGAGTCGGCCTGCGAGATGCTGGTGCCGAGCAGCCTCGACATCAGCTGCGGGGTGATCGTGCAAACCTGGGGAAACTTCAGGGCGGTGTTGCGGAACGGGCAATTGTGGATGGTGACCTTGACGCCTTCGCTGGTCTCGGTTGCCTCGGCCAGCGTGCCGGCCCGGCCGATCCAGGTCACCACCCTCCTGAGCTTCTCGTCGAAGTCGAGTCCTTCCAGGGCCGGCTCGATGGTGGACGCGTGGCGGGCCGCCACTCGGGAGAACACCTCGTCCAGCGCCTCCGGGCCGCCCATCTCCTGGACCTCCTGGAGCACCATCGTGGCGAGCTGTCCGTAGCGCTTGGGGAATACGGAATCGGCGCGCTCGGTTAGCGAGAACAGCAAGGAAGGGCGTCCCCGGCCGCTGCGTACAGGGTGGCTTACCACGAAGCCGCCGCGCTCGAGGTTGGTGAGGTGCTGGCGGACGGCGTTGGGGGTCACACCCAGGTCGCCCGCGATGGTTTCCGCGCTCGAGCGGCCCCTGCGCCGAAGCAGCTCGAGGACTTCCATGCGGGTCGAACGGCCGGCGATCATGAGGGGCACATCCGGTCGCTTGGGGGCCATGCTAGCAGAGCCCGGAGGCATTTATTACAGGTCATCCTTGACAAATTGGAGAGCGGCCGTAAACTTTACGGCGGGAGAAAAAGACATGACCATGATCAAGCAGGCAAGCCGCGCCATCGAGCACATGACCGCCCGGGAGATGCGGATCCAGCGGGCCAAGTACGCCCGCCGGAACAAGATGCATCACATCGATCGGCTCCTGAACGAGCTGGAGATGCTGAACCTGGCCGACCAGCGCCAGATGCCGCCGGTGCTCTCGGTCGCCATCAACAAGGTGATCGAGGAGTCGCCCGAGGTGACCGTCCTGGCACAGGCCAAACCCGCCTCCGTGATGGAGGCGATGGACGCCCTGTACGAGATCCAGGACAGCTTGATGTACAACCAGATCGAGGACGAGTAACCCCCCGGTTATCGACTAAAACCAGGCCGGGTTCTGAAAAGGACCCGGCCTTTTCTTTGCGCCGATTCCGCATGTGTGGCGCCAACCGTGCGTATTCGTCCGGCGGATTCCGCGCGTTTGGCGCCAACGGGGCCATTCAGCGCCAGTTGGCTACTTATCGCCTTCCGCCTGTCGCACGCGCTGGCTGAGCAGCTGCAGCAGCCGGTACGCGACCTCTGGGTGCTCCTTGAGGAAGGGCTTGAAGTTCCATTCCGGGATGGTCGCCAGGGACACGTCCGTGTCCGCTTTGATGTTCGCGCTGCGGCCTTCGTGGTCGAGCAGGGCCATCTCTCCGAATGAGTCCCCGGGCCCGAGCCTGCGCGCCTTGCCCTGCACCGTCGCCACGGTCACCGTGCCGTCGAGGATGATCATGAAACCGACCCCGTTCTCGCCTTTCACGACAATCTCGTGACCGGCCGGGTGCTTGACGGTCTTCATCTGCTTCTCGATCGACCGGAGCTCTGATTCGGGGAGTCCTTGGAGCAGCTTCGCCTGTTTCAACTCGACCACTAGCCCAGATACTAACGCCCCATCTTTTTGTCGTCGAGAAATTCCTGGTAGCGGCGGTAAGCGTCTTGCTTGCGGCTGTCGACGATCTTCGTGTAGCCCTGGAGCGTGTTGAGGTTGGCGTGGCCCAGCACTTCCTGGACCAGGCGGACGTCGCCGCCCGTCACCTCGAGCAGGGTCGTGGCGGCAGTGTGGCGCGCGACATGAGGCGATTTGAAGGACCAGGCGCCTAGCTGCACGCGAAGCTTGCGCACGATGAAACGTGCGCCGGCCGAAGTCAGGCGGCGCGCACGATCGTCCGCGGCGGCCCGGTCGAAGTTGACGAAAAGCGCCATGCACGCGTCCTCGCGCGCCGCCAGGTATTCCTCGAGCGCCTCTTTGGCGTCGGTGGTCAGGTAGACGGAGCGCTGCTTGGAGCCCTTACCGGTCACGACCAGGCGGTTCCCGCTGCGTGGAAAGTCCGTCCGGTCCAGGGCGAGCGCTTCGGAGATCCGGCAGCCCGTGCTGATCAGGAACTGGACCAGCGCGCGATCGCGCTTCTCATGCGGGGTCTGTCTCGGGAGGTCGCCGAGCAGTCGGGTGAGCTCGTCGGGGTCGATCGGCTTGGGCAGGCGCTGCTCGAGCTTGGGCAGCGTGATCCCGTTCGAAAGGTCGCGGTCGATCAAGCCTTCCTTCGCGATCCAGCGCAGCCACGAGCGAATCGCGACGAGCGCTCGCGCCCGTGACGCCGGGCTTTTAAGCCGGCCCGCGAGATGTCGCTGAAACGCGCGCAGGTCGTCGTGGCGCAGATCGGCGACTGAGAGCGAATGCTCGTGGCCCGCAAGGAAATCGATGAGCTTCTTGATTTCGGACGCGTAGGCCCGGACCGTGTTCGGACTGCGGTTCGCTTCGAGCTGAAGCCAGCCGAGGTATTCAGTGGCGGCGGCCTGCAGATCGAGTGCCATGTCGAGGCCGTCTGCATGTTGCCATACTCGTGGGAGGTGGGGGCCCTCCGTGTGATTGGCTCCGGCCACACGCTGGAGCCTAGAGATGACGAATTCGGGTTCGACCCCGAGTTCACGGCGAGAGTCCAGAGCATCGCGCTCTGGTTCTTCCACAACTACTGGCGCGTCGAGGTCGATGGAATTCAGAACGTGCCGGCGAAAGGCCGCGCGCTCCTGGCGGCCAACCATGCGGGCATCGTTCCGTATGACGGGGCGATGATCCGCACGGCGATCATCGCCGAGCACCCTCACCCGCGGCACGCTCGCATGCTGGTTGTCGACTGGGCCTTCGCGATGCCGTTCACGAACATGCTGCTGGTCAAGACCGGCAACGTGCTGGCCCATCCCGACAACGCGGCGGCGCTGCTCGAACGCGATGAGCTCGTCGGGGTTTTTCCCGAAGGGGTCAAGGGTGCGGCGAAGCTGTATCGCGATCGCTATCGCGTCACGAGATTCGGACGTGGCGGCTTCGTCCAGGTCGCACTTCGCACGGGGTCGCCAATCATCCCCGTCGCGGTCGTCGGGTCCGAGGAGCTGCACCCGATGCTGTTCGGCCTCGAGCCGCTCGCCAGGATCCTTGGGCTGCCGGCCGTTCCGGTCACGCCCACCCTTCCCTGGTTCGGGCTCGCGGGATTGATCCCGCTGCCGTCGAAATGGTTCATCGCATTCGGCAAGCCGATCGACGTCGCCGGCTTCGGCCCCGACGGTGCGAACGACACCAGGCTCGTGCTGGAGCTCACCGAAGAGGTTCGCAGCTGGGTCCAGGACACGGTGAATCGGCTGCGGACGCGGCGTCGCACGATTTTCTTCTAGCCGGCTCGGTTCCACCGGATCGCTGTCAAACTGTGCCGATGCTAAAAAGATCGATCGCGGCGCTCGCCGTCATCTTGGCGGTCGTGGCGTGTGGCGGCTCGCCGTCAACCCTCCTGACCGGACCGACTGCGGCAAGCGTTGCGGTTCAACAAGGTGACCTTCCGGCCGGCATGCAGAAATGCGACCTGACCGGTGACATCGACAGCTTCCTGAACAAGTCGAAGACGAAAGATCCGAACACTTACGCCTCGACCAAGAGTGAGTGGGACGCGGCGCAGAAGGCAGGCGCCACGGCTGCGTACGCGGCCTTTTACACCGACAGCGCACCTCATTGCGTCACGGTCGGGTCGAACACGGCCGACATCAGCACGGCGACGTATAAGCTCGTGGTCAACTTCGTCATCCAGTTCAAGGATGAAGCCAGCGCCAGCAAGGGCTACACCACCGAGTCAATCTTTGGTTTCAGCGCGGCGCAGCTGAAGACCGGAGGCGCTCCGGTCGTCGAGGGCACGAACACGGGCCTCACGCCGAACTCCATCGTCTTGAGCATCTCGATCTCAACCCAGTCGTTCTACGTGGCCGTGTGGCAGAACAAGGCGTTCATGGTGATCCTCGCGGTCCTCAACATCGACTCGGCGGCCTCCAAGAAGGTGGCGCTCGCGGAGAACGGCCGGATCAAGTAGGCGCGAGAGGCGGCTCCCGCTAGAATTGCCCGGCCGATCGCAAACGCTCCCCACGTCCCACACCGCCCTCGGCGCCGGCGGGGCTCCGTGCCCCTGCTTCGCATAGCGCTCGTTCTCGCGCTGCTGATGGCGCTCGCCTTTGGTGTGTTCAGGCTGGTGGATTCGACTGGCGTCATAGTGGCCACCGCGGTCAAGCTCGATCCGGCTCCGCCGTCGACCACGGTCGCCAACCACTTATTGCTTCCCGACCTCGAGTCCGGCGCCTGCATGAGCCTGGAGCCGACCCGTGCCGGCCCGGGACAGACCGTGTTCATCGACCCCGGTCATGGAGGACTGGACCCTGGTGTGGTGGCCGGGACCACCGCGCACCAGGTGCTGGAGAAGGACGCCACGCTGGCGGTGGCCTTGCGGCTGAGCGACCTGCTGCGGGGCGCGGGCTACCGCGTGGTGATGGCGAGGACGCAGGACACGACCGTGATCAAGCTGTC
>DATFVI010000140.1:0-7385 GCA_035260405.1 Candidatus Dormiibacterota bacterium | reverse complement strand
CGAAAAGAAGGCTTGAGCGAGCTTCGCTGGCATCCATTACTCGAGGAGTGGGTCACCGTCGCTCCCTGGCGACAGGACCGCACCTATCACCCGAGTGCAGACCACTGCCCGCTTTGCCCGACGCGTCCTGGCAAGGAAGAGACGGAGATCCCCGAGCCGGACTATCACATCGCGGTCTTCGAAAATCGATTTCCTTCGTACACAGGCGACCAGGGGAGGTGTGAGGTGGTTTGCTACACGCCCGACCACGACTCGTCGCTCGGAGCGCAAACCGTCGATCACATCCAGGACCTCGTCGAGGTCTGGCGCGATCGCACCAATGAGCTCGGCCGCCTCCCCAACGTCCGGTACGTGTTCGTGTTCGAGAACCGAGGCGAGGCGATCGGCGTCACCCTGAGCCATCCTCACGGCCAGATCTACGCATATCCATTTGTTCCCCCTGTCATCGAGCGTGAACTGGCCGCCGAGGCGCGGCACATGCGAAGGACCGGCCGGTGTCTGTACTGCGACGTCATCGAGGGCGAGCGCGGCGGCGAGCGGACCGTGCTGCGCGACGAGCGGTGGATCGCATTCGTCCCGCCATTCGCACGCTGGCCATATGAGGTCCATCTCGCGCCCATCGCCCATCGAGGAAGCCTCGAGGACCTCGACCCAGAGGATGACGAGTCTCTTGCACGCTCGCTCCAGGGCCTGCTGCAGAAATACGACCGCCTGTTCAACCAGCCGCTTCCGTACGTGATGGCGATGCACCAGCGGCCACCGGGGCGCGGAGGCAAGCATCACCACTTTCACATCGAGTTCTATCCGCCCAACCGCACGAAGGAGAAGTTGAAGTATCTCGCCGGGTCCGAGCTCGGCGCGGGCGCGTTCATCCTCGACGCTCGGGCCGAGGACACCGCGGCGGAGCTGCGTGGAATCTAGCCGGGCCTGGGGCCAGTGGACGGGCCGGGCGCCTGGTCGCGTGAATCTGATCGGGGAGCACGTCGACTATCTCGGTGGTGTCGTGCTCCCCGCGGCCGTCGACAAGTTCACGACCGTGACTGGGCATCCGGCGACGAGCTGGTCGGTCGACAGCGCCGTCGGCGGCGGCCTGGCTTATGTGCAGGCGGTGGGCGAAGAGCTCGGCGCCAAACCGCAGCTCACAACGGTCACCTCCGAGGTGCCGGCCAAGGCGGGCATCAGCTCGTCCGCCGCGTTGCTTGTCGCCGTGGCTGTTGGGCTGCGCCCCGACATGGACGGAAAAGAGGCTGCTCTCGCGTGCCAGCGTGCGGAGCACAAAGCGACCGGCGTCCACGTCGGCGTGATGGACCAGTTCGCCTCTGCGCTCGGCAGGCGCGGACACGCCATGCTCCTCGACTGCACCACCCTCGAATTTCAAGCCGTGCCATTTCCTGACGAGCTTGGGATCGCCGTGGTCGATTCCGGCGAGCATCGCGCCCTGGCCGACACCCCGTACAACGAGCGGCGCCGCGAGGCGGAGGCGTTCGACCCCAAGCGTCGCCGTCACGTCGACTCCGAGATCGCGCGTGTGCACGCGTTCGTTTACGCGCTGGGCCGTCGCGACTTCAACGAGCTCGGGCGCCTGTTGAAGCAATCGCACGAGAGCCTTCGCGATGATTTCGAGGTGTCGACACCGACGGTGGACACACTGGTCGAGAAGGCGTGGAGCATCGCGGGCTGCTACGGCGCCCGGATCATGGGCGCGGGTTTTGGCGGAAGCGTTCTCGCCCTCGTAGATCGTGCTCACATCAAGACCTTCGTGACGGCGATTGGCAGGCCCACCCTGATCTGCGCGACCGCAGACGGCGCCTACGTGGCTCCCAGATGAGCGATTGCCTGTTCCTGCCCATGCCCCAGCGCTCGGCCGGCGCGCGTGAGCTGAGCGGGTGGGAGGCCGTGTGGATGCCGCTCGGCGAAGGGGAAGCGGAGGGCTTGACGGTCGGTCGCAGCTCCGGCTGGAAGCCGGTCGAGGTGCCGCGTCAGCTGTTGGCGCGAGAAGGTCGCCAGTCCGTGTGGTATCGGACCGAGTTTCCGCGCCCAGACCACTCCGGTCGCGTCGTGCTTCGCTTCGGCGGCGCATTCCTCGCCACCAACGTCTGGCTGAACGGGAAGCTGCTGGGGTCGCATTACGGATACTTCGCGCCATTCGGTTTCGACCTGACGCCTTACCTCAAGCCCGAGAACTTGCTCGTGATCTGCTGCGAAGCACCGGTCGAGAGCCAGCCGGACAAGAAGCGCCACATCATGGGTCTGTTCAACGACGGAGACCTCAGGCCGTATCCCGCGTCCGCGTTCGGGAGCCTGCCCGACCGGTACCAGTGGGAGGTCCCGGTCGGGCTGTGGCGCCCGGTCGAGCTCGAGTACGCCGGGCCTATCACGATCGACTGGATGCGGATCAAGCCGCACTTCGAGGGTGGCGACGGCCGGCTCGAGGTCGAGGCGCGGCTGCGCAATCTCGATGGCCGGCAGATGGAGGGTGAGGTCGAGCTCAGCATTCCAGTGCCGGGGCGAGAGACGTTGCGGCTCAAGCGAGAGGTGCGGATGGCCGGCGGCACGGACCAGACGCTGACCATGCGCCTTGCGTTTCCCGGCGCCCGCAGATGGGAGCCATGGCGCCTCGGTGGCCAACCGATCTACAACGCCGCACTCGTCACGCGCACTGCCGGAGCGATCGAGTCGGCTCGTATCGAGGACACCTTTGCGTTTCGCGAGCTCACGTGGGACATCGGCCCGCGCCGTTGGGCTCTGTCGGTGAACGGGCGGCCGATGTTTCTACGCGGGTCTTGCTACGCGCCGTCCTACAGGCTCGATGAGCTGACCCCCGAGCGCTTTGATGCTGACATTGCCACCGCGAAGTCGGCGAACGTCGACGCGCTGCGCGTGGTCGCCAATGTCCTACCCGACGACTTCTACCGGCGCGCGGATGCCATGGGCATGCTCGTGATCCAGGACCTGCCACTGACCGGCACGTACGTCTACCACGCATCGTCCGGCGACGCTCGGTTTTTCGAGCAGGCCGCTCGCGAGCAGCAAGGCGAGATGGTCGAGATGCTGTACAACCGGCCGTCGGTCGCCGTCTGGGTAGCTCACGACGATCCGCCATGGCTGGCGACGAATTCCGACCTCGGCGAGGTCCACGCGGTGCGGCAGAACCACTCGATCGACCAGGAGCTCAAAGCGTCCTTCGAGCGCCTCGATCCGAGCCGCCCGGCTCTGGCCGCTTCGGGCGACGTCGACCTGCACCTGATGCTGGGCTGGTCTGCGGGCTCGTGGGCCGACATCGCTGAGGTCGAGCCGATGATGGTGAGCGCATTCGGAGCGCAGTCGCTGCCTGACGCGGACTCAACCGTGTGGGAGCAGATTGAGGCGCGATGGCCGGCGGCGGATGACGAACCCTCCTGGCGCCACGCGGGTTTCCAACCGGTGAACTGGGCGGAGCGTGGCGCCGGGTTGCCTTCGGCCCATCAGAGCCTCGAGTCTTACGTGGCCGCGTCCCAGGTGTACCAGGCCGATGTCGTGCGCTTCGCGGCCGAGCACATGCGTACGCGCAAATTCGAATCGTGCTGGGGAGCCTTCGCCTATCACCTCATCGATCCATTTCCGGGCATCGGCTTCGGGCTGATCGACGCGGCGCGGCGCCCGAAGCTCGCCCTTGACGCGCTGGCCCGCGCGTTTCAGCCAACCCGCCTGATCATCGAGCCACTCGGTTTCGAGCCCGACCGGCCGTTCGGGATCCTGCAGAAGCCCGATCAACCCTTCGCCGCGCGGCTGGTCGTTGTCAACGACGACCCTGAGATTTCCGGACGCGGCTCGATCCGCTGGTCGCTGTCGCGCGAGCGTGCCGCAAGCGGTAAGGGCGTGAAGCGTCTTCGCGATGCGATCCAGAGAAAGTCCTATTCAGGATCCGTTGACGTAGAGATTCCGACCGCGTTCGAGCCGGCCGTGAGCGCGACGACCCTGAGCCTGCCTCTGCAGGCCGAGGGCGACTACAGGCTGGAGGCGACGTTGACGGTGGCCGGGAGCGAGGTCGACCGTGCCGAGCTGCTCTTCAGTGTCACGTCGTCCCTTCCATCGACTCGACCGCGACCCGAGATACCGCGGTATCTCGCGGAGAGACTTGCCGACGTGTCGAGCCTGCGCGCGGAGAAGGAGGGGATGAGCTTCGTGCTCGAGAACCGCACGAGGCCCGCGGTGCTCGTCGGCGTGACCGGTCTGCGCCTCGATGGAGTCGTGCTCGCGCGTCACCAGCTTCAGATCGAGACGCATGCCGCGCTCGCACCTCTGCCACGGCGACTCGATCTGCCGCTTGGCAGGCGAGTCGTGGTCCACGTCCTCGGCGGAGATCCACTGCCGGCCGGGGCGCATTCGCTCGAGGCGGACATCACCGTGCCGGGGATTGCGTCCGGGCGTCTGGTGATCGAGGGGTTGGTCGATTCGGAGCGATCGCACTGAGGACGGAGTTACCCTCAAGTGGCGTTGATTCAGGTAACCCGGATGCCATACTTCCTCACTACGCGATGCTGCTTTACGTCACTGATCTCAGGCCGGCAACGGCTCAAGGGAGGCTCGTCACCGGATGCCGACTGATTACCTCTACATAGTCCTGGCGGTGGTGGCGTTGATCGCCGGCATCCTCTACGTGCGGGTCCGGAGACGCCGCAGGAAAAAGAAGTCCGCGCCGCCGGTGCGACCTGCATCACCTGCAGCCCAGACCGCGGGAGTCGCTTCGACCTGGGCGCCGCCCGCGATGGCAACCCATATGCCAAGCCCGATCGCCCCGACAGTGGTAGTGCCCCCGTCGGGCTCGCCAAGCTGGGATCAGCCCGCGGCGTCGCCGGCGAAGCCTGGTCAGTGGGGCGCCCCCGGGGCGCCGCCGGCTGCCCCGGCGCCGACGTGGGGCTCGCCCGCCGCTGCGCCGACACCAGCAGGCGGCGCGCCCGCGCCCACCTGGGGATCTCCGCCGCCCCCTTCCGCAGCCCCTCCGCCGCCAGCGGCAGGGCCGAGCTGGGGCGCACCGCCGCCCACAGCCGCGCCGCCGGAGCCCGGTCCGCCGGCGGCGGCGCCGGGATGGGGCGGAGCCGCGCCCGCGCCGTCGTGGGGCGCGCCGGCACCGGCCCCGCCTCCGCCACCGGCACCGGCGCCTGCACCGGCGCCTATGGCACCGCCTCCGCCTCCGCCTCCGCCCCCGCAAGCCGCTCCGCCGGCCGAGGCGCCTTCGTGGAACGCGCCATCTGCGCCGCCTGCGCCGACCTGGGGTGCGCCCCCCGACTCGCCGAACTCACCGATTCCAACGGCGCCGTCGTGGAACCCACCGGCTCCAGCCTGGAACGCGCCTGCGCCGGCCGCCTCAACCCCGCCAGCACCCTCTTCCCAAGACTGGGGTGCGCCGCCGGGGTCCGCGGCGCCACCCACAGTTGCTCCGTCGTGGAACGCGCCCGCACCGGCGGCTTGGGACGTCCCCAAAACCGAAGAGCCCGCCGCTCCCGCCGCGCCCTCGTGGTCGGCCCCATCGGCCGCGCCCAGTGGCTCTCCTCCCTGGAACTCGCCCGCCGCCGCCGCTCCCCCCGCACCTGCTCCGTGGTCACCTCCGGCGCCGGACGCGCCCGAGCCCAGCCCGACGGACGCGGTCCTCGCCGCCGGGGCCGAGTCCCCCGTTGAGGCACCGCCGCCGCCAGAAGCCGAGGCCACCCTGCCGTGGCAAGCCCCCGCGGCAGAGGTCGCTCCGCCGCCACCGGACGTGGTGGAAACGGTGGTCCCCGACGTTGCCGCCACGATGATGATGTCGGAGGCTGCGGGTGAACCTCGCGAGTCCACCACGCTCATGCCGGCATGGCAGCCGCCGCCCGCGGCTCCGGATGTCGCGGAGACGGTGGCGATCGACCACAATGCCCAACCTGCGTTCGGCACCGCGCCGGGCACTGCTCCAGGCATGGGCCGCCAGGCCGAGCTGACGATCGAGACTGGACCGGATGCCGGTCACAGCCACCGCGCCGGAGACAACGCGCTGCGCCTCGGCCGCTCGCCGGACAACGACGTGATCCTGAGAGACCCGGCCACCAGCGGCCACCACGCGCGCCTCGAGCGCCGAGGCGATCAGTTCTGGCTCGTCGACCTGGGGAGCACGAACGGCACGCTTGTCAACGGTGAGCCGGTCCAGGAGAAGGAGCTCACCCACGGCGATCGGATCACGATCGGCCAGAACGCCGTGCACTTCTCGGTCATCGGCTCTTAGCCCTAGGTGCATTAGTGCGGCTTCGGATCGCCTGGGCGACCGATCCCGGTCTCGAACGCGAGGAGAACGAGGATGCCGTCGTCGTCTGGCGCAACAAGGCCGGTCTCGACACGCTGCTCGTGGTCTGCGACGGGATGGGCGGCCACGCCGCGGGGCAGACGGCGAGCTCGATCGCGTCGAAGACGGTGACGAGGGTCCTCGCGGAAGACGGGCAAGAAGGGCCGGACATCGAGCGACTGAGGCGTGCCTCCAAGGAAGCGAACACCGCAGTGTTCGAGGCGGCTCGTGACAACCCGGATTGGTCGGGGATGGGCAGCACGATGGTCATCGCGGCGATCAGGGCTGGGGAGATGGCAGTGTTGAACGTTGGCGATAGTCCTGCTTACCTCTTTCGCAATGGGCTCGCGACGCTCGTGTCGCAAGACCACTCCTGGCCCGCGGAGCAGGTGAGGCTCGGGCTCATCAAGCCTGAAGAGGCGGCGACCCATCCGCTCAAGCACCGGCTCACCCGGGCGGTCGGTGTGTGGGAGGCGATCCAGCCTTTCACCGACAAGCTCAAGCTCGAAGAAGGTGACGCCGTCGTGCTGTGCAGCGACGGAGTCGAGACCGCGGGGGTGAGCGTCGAGGAGATGGGGCGGCTCCTGTTGAAGGACGGGAACCTCGATCGCGGCGCCGAGCGCGTGATCGAGCGCTGCCGCGAGCTGGGGGCACCGGACAATGTCACTCTGGCGGTGGCTCGCGTTGAGGTCGATGTCACCAAAACGGCCGTTCTTCCGAAGCTGAAGCTTTAGCGAGCCTCCCCATCCGGCGCTGCGCGCCACCTTGCGCGCAAGCGGCGATGAGGATGGGACTTATTGATTGCCCCGCGAGCGGGGAAGTGACTTATTTAATAGGCGCTCGCAAGCAGCTCCGTTATGTGCAGCACATTCATGCTCGAGCCGCTTGCGCGGAGGCCAGCTCCTAGCTGCATCTGACAGCCTGGGTTGGCGCTGACGACCACATCGGCGCGTGTTGCGGAGAGGTCCGCTAGCTTCTCCTGGAGGATGCGGTTTGACATGTTCGGCTCCAGCGTGCTGTACAGGCCCGCCGCCCCGCAGCAGATCTCCGGGTGGCGCATTTCGACGAACTCGATGCCCGGCAGCGAGCGGATCAG
>DATFVI010000139.1:0-2881 GCA_035260405.1 Candidatus Dormiibacterota bacterium | reverse complement strand
CCAGGTCGGAATTGCGGTTCGCAGCGGGCGTCCGTTCAGCTCGTCGAGCGAGTGTGCGGCGATGCCGACCGCCAGGAAGAAGGCGACCAGCGTGGCCGTCAGCCTGAACACGCTCAGCCTCGGCGCAAGGCTCGCGCCGATCACGACGTAGGAGAGGTGCCACGCCGTGTATGGCGGATGCAGCACTGCCCACACGTCGCGGCGCCAGCCGCGCCCGAGCGCTGTGTAGTAGGCGGGGGCGAGCGCCTCAGGCACGCTTCGTGCCCCACATCACGATGCCTCCGCCAAGGCTCATCTGGCGGTATTCGACGCCCTCCATCCCCGCGGCATCCCACGCTTCGAGCAGACGCTCGAGCGGCCAGCGGCGGTAGTGGTCCGAGATGTTGGGGCCGAGGAACCGCCCCACATCCCACCAGGCCTGACCACCAAGCACGAACCCCGCGACGGGAAGCACGGCTCGTGTGTACAGCCACCAGGCGGCGTGGGCGGGCAGGCTGGGTGGCACGTAGAAATCGAGGCCGGCCATCACACCACCTGGCCGCAGAGCACGGGCGAGCTCCCTTAATGTCGCGGGCGGATCGCTCACATATCGAAGGACGTACGTGAAGCTGATCGCGTCGAAAGCAGCGTCAGCGAACGGCAACGACTCGGCGCGGGCGGATTGGAGCTCGATATGCGACTCCAGCCCCGCAGCCGCCACACGGCCGCGGCCGATCTCGAGCATCTCATCGCTGACGTCGACACCCGTCACATGTGCGCTGGTGGACCGCGCGATCGCAACTGCGACGCCGGCGGTCCCTGTGGCGACATCCAGGACCCGACGCGGTTCAGCGCCCGCCACATGTTTGACGAGCTCACCACGCCACCGACCGTTCTGCCCGAACGAGAGCACCTCGGCGAGCAAGTCGTATCGCCGCGGCAGGTGGCGAAACAGCTTCACCGCAAACTCGTTCTCAGCGCTGCCTACCGGCATGTCATAGCCCACACTACGGGTACTGTGGCCGGAGATGTAGAGCGCTTTGCTGCCTGGCAGCGCGACGTGCTCGAGGTACGCGCGGGCGCCTCTGAGGTGCTCACGATCGGGCCCTTCCGGGTCGCCATGTCCCAGGACAAGGAAGCGCCTTCGATGAGCTGGGTCACGCTGGTCGACGGCTCGACGAGCGAAGCCGAGACTCTCAAGGCGATGCCGAAATTGAAGGCGGCGCTGAAGAAGCACAAGGCGCAGCTCGAGATCGAATACAACGAGGCGGTCTTTCCCAAAGTCGGCGCGTGGCTGGAGTCCGCCGGGATGAAGCTGGCGAGGAAGGATCCCTTGATGGCGTGCCACCCCGAGTCGTTCAAACCATTCGTGGCCCCCGAGGTGCATCTGACCCAGCTCAGGTCAACGGCCATCGCCGCCGAGCTCGAAGCCTTTCAGCAGATTCGATGGACGAATGGCGGCGATGTCAAGCGACCCGTGCCACCGATCGATCAGCTGCGGACTGCGCTGGCGGTTCCCGACAGCGTCTTCTTGCTGGCGTGGCTGGATTGGGAGGCGGCGGGCACCGGCCTCTCGCACTCGACAAAGGGAGCCGCTGAGCTCGTGGGCGTGGTCACCGAGAAAAAGCTGCGGCGCCGTGGGGTGGCCGCCACCGTCACCTCCGAGCTGGTCCGGCGGCATTTCGACGGCGGCGGCGACTTCGTCTTCCTGGATGCGGCCAATGAGGAGGCTGCAAAGCTCTACGAGAAGCTTGGCTTCTCGCGTTTCGGCGCGAACCTCGTCTATCAGTGAGGGAAGTCCCGGGCGATAAGCCGCGTTAAGGCAGCATCAGTGAGGGCCGCGTGACTCGGCCTCGCGAGATCGCCGCCAGCGCTCCTCCGCCTCCGCCTTGTCGCCGCGACGCTCCGCCACCAGGGCGAGCGCGCGCCACGTCCAGCCCGGCAGCTGGCGGTCGCCAAGCTCCTCGGCGATGCGGATCGCGTAGCGCAGGTCCTCCTCCGCCTCGTCGAGCCGGCCCAGCTCCCGTTTCGCGATGCCTCGAGCGGCCCTGGCGTCGGCGAGCTCCCAGCGAGCTCCGAGGTCGGAAAAGATCGTCACTCCGCGGTCGAACCAGGGCAGCGATTCCTCGCGGCGACCGAGGTCGTCCAGCACCCGAGCCCTCTGCACAGCGGTGTTGGCGATCGTGAACTGGTCGCTAGCCTGCTCGGCGAGCGCGCCGGCCTCGTCGATGAGCTTGAGCGCTCCTTCGTGGTCGTTCATCTGGCTGCGGTTGACCGAAAGCGACGTCAGGGCCCGCACCCGGGCCCAATGGTCCTTGGGATCGACGATTTCGAGGGCTCGCCGCCATATGGCTTCGGCATCTTCGAATCGCTCGCGCGTCCAGGGCACCCAGCCCGCGAAGAGCAGCGTGCGCACGATCGCCCACGATTCGCCGAGCTGCTCGGCGGCGTTGAGAGAGCGATCGAGCAGCTCTTCCGCCTTGTCGACGTCGGCCTCGTAGTTGATCGCGATGTCGCCCAGGAATCGCAGCGCGAGCGACAGCGCAAAGAGATCCTGGTGCTCTTCCGCCAGGGTCACTGCTCGGTTCAATGCCTCCGTGGCCGATCGATATTCGCCGAGCCAGTAACGCGCCTCGCCCATGCCCGCCAGGATCCTGGCCTCGCGGGTGCCCCACCTTCTCTCCGCGCCCGCCATGGCGATGGCGCGGTCGTAGCGGTCGATGGCCGAGCGGATCTCCATGCGCCTCCGGGCGCGGTCGCCGGCGACAAGCAGCGCGTCGGCAGCCCGATCGGGAACGGCCCGGTCATTGGGGTCGAGGTCGAGCGAGGCGATCGCCGCGAGCTCGAGGTGATCGGCCGCGAGCGATCGATGGCCGGCGTCGATCAAGTACTCGGCGACCAG
>DATFVI010000138.1:0-2351 GCA_035260405.1 Candidatus Dormiibacterota bacterium | reverse complement strand
ATGCCCCAGGCGATGAGGATGATGATCAGCATCCGGCGGAGCGCCTCGAGGTGCTCGATCACCGACATGCGCTGGTCTTCGACCGGTGCGTCCGGGCGGGGCGCGCGCCGGAGGACCCTGTCTAGGATCGCCAACGGACGAGCCTCAGCGGTTGGACGGAGAGGCTGACTCCGAGCCCTGGGCGGGGGC
The DNA here is from genome assembly GCA_035260405.1 of Candidatus Dormiibacterota bacterium. GTDB lineage: Bacteria > Chloroflexota > Dormibacteria > Dormibacterales > Dormibacteraceae > Palsa-870. The sequence goes on along the minus strand of DATFVI010000138.1, from coordinate 2,162 downwards.
GCTCTCGGTTGGCGCCGGCGGAGGAGCCGGCGGTGTGGCGGCGACGGGCGGTGCCGGTGCCGGCTGGGTCGAGTGGGTCACCTCGCTGGTGAGCTCGGAGGTCGCCTTCCGGAACTCGCGCATGGCCTTCCCGACCGCCCCGCCAAGCTCGGGCAGCCGCCCTGGCCCGAAGACGATGAGGACGACGACGATGATGGCGATGATCCAGAAGGGGTGTATTGGCATCAAGGCGGATTATAGTCCGCCGTCTGTAAGGGAAAGCTCAGCCTTCTTTCAGGTCACCGAGATCGTGATCGAGTAGATCTTGTCGGTCGACGTGAGGGCCGAGACCTTGTCCAGGCCGCTCACCACCGTCCCGAAACGGTTGTACGTCGCCGTCGGACCGGCCCCCGGCCAGGCGCCCTTGACTATGAAGAACTGGCTGCCATTGACCGGGCCGCCTGGGATGCGCGCCATGCCCACCGACCCGGCGTCCCACTTGAGAAATGACGCCGGCTCTTCGGGCAGGTTGTAGCCGGGCCCACCCGTCCCAGTGCCGGTCGGATCTCCGCTCTGCACGACCCAGTCCTCGGTCTTCCAGAACGTGTTGTTGGTGAAGTAACCGTTGAGAGCCAGGACGATGAAGTTGTTGACCGTGATCGGGGCCGTGTCCGGCAGCAGCTCGATCACGAACTGGCCTTGGGTCGTCGTAACCGTGGCCCGGTACTTGTGATTGGGGAGGATGCAGTTCGGCTGCGCCGAGATGAATGCGTGGACACTTACCGCCGTCGAGGTCTCGCAATTGGCCAGCGACACCGGCTTCGGTTGCTTGACCGCCTGCTGCAATGCGAGGCCGGATCCCAGCACCAATGCGACGACGATGGCCATGATCAGGTAAGGCACCCACGGCCGCTTCTTCCAGCCTTCAGGCAGTTCGAATGCCTCGGCCTCCGGGGTCGGCGTGACGTCGACGCGTCGCTTCGCCTTGCTCATCTTCGGGCGGCCGCCTCGACGATGGCTTGGACCAAGCCGTGGGTCGTGTATTCGCGTGCGACGATATCCACGCGAAGGCCCAGCTTGCGCGCCGTGTCTGCCGTCACCGGACCCATGCAGGCGACCTCGGCATCGCCGAGGATCGCCGGGAGCCTGTCGTCGGGAAAAACGCGCACGAAGTTGGCCACGGTGGAAGAGCTGGTAAACGTGATCACGTCGACGCCCTCGGCGCTGAACAACTTGAGCAAGGCCGGACCCGCGGGTGCAGGACACACCGCCTGGTACACGGGAAGGATCTCGACCTTGGCTCCTCGCATTGCGAGCAGGGATGGTAATGCGTCTCGCGCGACCTCCGCACGAGGCACGAGGACGCGCATCCCTTCCATCTCCCATCCCTCGAGCGCCTTCGCGAGCCCCTCTGCCGTGTACTCCGAGGTCACGAGCTCGGGCCGCAGTCCATGGTTCTCCAGCATCTCGGCGGTCTCCTGGCCAATCGCGCACAGCTTTGAGTTGTGGAGCGCGCGGGCGTCAGCGCCGGTCTCGACGAGCATCTTGAAGAAGATGGCGACAGCGTTGGCTGAGGCGAAGATGACGAGGATCGTCCGGTCGAGGCCGGCGATGGCCTTTCGCACCCGCTCGTCCGTCGGCATGGCGCGGACCTCGATCGTCGGGATCTCGACGACCGCCGCGCCCATGTCGACGAGCTCGCGACGCAGGGGATCGACCTGGTGCTGAGCTCGCGTGATCAGGATGCGCCGGCCGTGAAGCGGGCGCTGCGCGAGAGTGTCGAGTTGCTCGGCCATGTCCACGCCGGGCCCGAGCACAAGCAACGCGTCTCCGCGCAGTCCGTACGTCGCGGCCTTGCGCGCCAGCTCGCCCAGCGGCGCACCCACCCGATGCTGGCCCGGCGTCCCCGGGTTGAGGATCAATGCAGCGGGTGTGGATGCCTTCCTGCCGTCTGCGAGAAGCGCGCTGATTCCCGACTCCCACCACCCCGACGCGAGTCTCAGCACCACCGTTTCGGCGCCTTTCACGAGCCCAAAGCCGACTGAAGACGCGCGGCCCTCGATGGTCAGCGGAATGCCGCTCATGACCGGCGCGGCGAGCTCGAGGATGAGCCCAGGCACAGCTTCGAAATCGACACCCGAACGCTGAAGCCGCTCGGCCATCGCGCTGCCATTCGAGAACAC
>DATFVI010000137.1:0-2276 GCA_035260405.1 Candidatus Dormiibacterota bacterium | reverse complement strand
AGCGGCAGCAGGACGGCGGCGAAGATCAAGCTCTGGACGCGGCGCGAGGCGACCTTCGCCATGTAGTAGGCAAGCGGGAAGGCCAGCACGACGTCGGTGACGGTCACCAGCCCGGCCAGCCCGGCCGTGCGGCCGATGATGATCCGGTAGGTCGGGTCGCCGAGGATGGTCTCGAAGTTCCTGGTGTTCCACACCTGGACGATCTGCGTGGTGAACGGATCGATCGACCAGAAGGCCGTGATGAGCAGCAGCGCGAGCGACGCGAGGTACACCAGCACGAACCAGGCCATCGGCGGCGTCAGCAACAAGAGCGGGCGCAGCCACGGAAGGCGCCACAGGAGCGCTCGAAAAGGGACGGCCCCGCCCCCCTTGGGACGAGGCCGTCCTACCGCTTCAGTCGACATTTAGCCCTTGATCGTGGTCCAGGCGGAGACCCACTGGTCGTAGGGCACGCAGACCGTGGTGCCATCCGGGCACTGCGCGATCGGCGTCTTCCAGAACTTGATCGAGTCGAAATACGCGGCGCCCTTGTCGGCGTGATACTGGGCGCACGAACCGGCCTGGAGCGCCTCCATCTCGGCGCAGGCCTTGCTGTTGACCGGCGTCTCACCGAAGGAAAGCGCCTGCTCGGCCTGGACCTTCGCGGTGCTCACCCACTTGGTCCAGAGGTATGCGCAGTTGGGGTGCGTGGCCTTGGCGGCCAGCATCCACGTGTCAGCCCAGCCCGTGGCGCCTTCGGTCGGGATGGTCTCGTCGACCGGCGCGCCGGCCAGCTTGAGCTGGATGGTCTGGTACGGCCATGCCGCGCCCACCGTGACGTCGCCGTTCTGGAACAGCGAGATCTCGTCCGTCGCGAGCCCCCAGTACTTCTTGATCAAAGGCTGCTGGCTCTTGAGCAGGGCGACCGACGCGTCGAACTGCGGCTGCGTCAGCTCATATGGATCGGTGATCTTGAGGCTCGGCTTGGTCTTGCTCAGGTAGAGCGCCGCGTCTGCGATCTGGATCGGGTTGTCGGGAACGGTGACCAGGCCCTTGTTGGCCGCGTCGTAGATGACGCTCCAGCTCGTCGGCGGGTTGACGAACTTCTTGGTGTTGTAGAGAAGCGTGTTAGGTCCCCACTGCAGCGAGATGCCGTAGTGGATGCCGGCGATGGTGTTGTACGGAGGGCCCTGGAAGTAGGGCTGGAAGTTGGACCAGTCGGGAATCAACGCGGTGTTCATCGGAACGACGTCCCCGCTGTAGATGAGGCGGAGGTCCGCGTCACCCGATGCCGAGACCATGTCCCAGTTGCCGCCGCCTCCATCCTTCATGAGGCTCACCATCTCGTCCGACGAGCCGGCGGGGTGCTGGTTGACCTTGCACCCGGTCGCCGTTGTGAACGGGTCGACCCACGACTTGTCGGCGTAGCCATCCCACAGGACGAGGTTCAACGCGCCTTCGCCGGCCCCGATCGAGGTCGGCGGCTTGATGTTCGCGGTCGGCGGCACCTGCAGCGTCGGCCCGCCAGGCGTGTTGCTCGAACCACAAGCCGTGGCCGCAATCACAGCAGCGGCGGCCATGCATCCGAGCCGGATCCAACCGGCCTGTCTGAAACCCATCTTCTCTACCTCTCCTTAGTTCCGAGTACGTACGTGTGATCTGGCGTCCAGGCCAGCCTTACCCTCCGGCCCTGGAAACTCGCCGCGTCGCCCGCGGCGTCCATATTCTGGCGCACGGCGACCAGCTGCTCGCCATGGTCGAGATGCACGACGTACCGCGTGGACATGCCCACGTACACGACCTCCTCTACCGTCCCGGGTTCAACCTGCATGCCTGACCCGGGCGTCTCATCCTCGGTGTAGATCCGGATCTTCTCCGGGCGGACCACGAACCGCACCCCATCCCTTAGGAGCACGTTCGAGATGCCGATGAACCCGGCGACGAACTCGGAGGCCGGCTTCTCGTAGACCTCGACGGGCGTTCCGATTTGCTCGATCAGGCCGTTGGACATGACCGCGACCCGGTCGCTCATGGTGAGGGCTTCCTCCTGGTCGTGGGTGACGTAGACGAATGTGATGCCGACCTCTTTCTGGATCTGCTTCAGCTCGATCTGCATCTCCTGGCGGAGCTTCAGGTCGAGGGCGCCCAGAGGCTCATCGAGGAGGAGGACCTCGGGCTCGTTGATCACCGCGCGGGCCAGCGCGACGCGCTGGCGCTGGCCACCTGAAAGCTGGTTCGGTCTTCGCTTGCCCAGGCCCTCGAGGCGGACCATACGCAGCGTTCGATCGACGCGTTTC
>DATFVI010000136.1:0-7002 GCA_035260405.1 Candidatus Dormiibacterota bacterium | reverse complement strand
CGTGTTACTCACCCGTTCGCCGCTAGGAACTCATCTCTCTTGCGAGAAATAAGCCCTCGCTCGACTTGCATGTGTTATGCGCGCCGCCAGCGTTAACCCTGAGCCAGGATCAAACTCTCCGTCCAAAACGGAGGACCCAAGACACTCGTCCTGAGTCATAAGACTCTCAGAGTCTTTCCCACTCTTCAGTTGTCAAAGTGCTGGTCACCCTCACAACCCCCTGCGCTTTTTGGGCGCACGAAGCCTTCCGTCAGGACAACCCGCGAATTGTACCGGTCTCCAGGCCGCCATTGCAAGGCGACCTAGGAGACGGCCCGGATCCCCAGCTCGTCGAGGTGCGCCAGGAGGTCGGCCGGGTCCTCGTATACCCGGTAGGCCCCCGCCTGCTCCAGCTCCTCCCGCCCGTAGCCCCCCGAGAGCACGCCGACCCCCAGCGCGCCGGCCCGTTGAGCCGCGAGCAGGTCCCAGATGCTGTCGCCCACCACGAAGCAGTCTCCCGGCGGCACGCCCAGCCGCTCGGCCGCGGCCAGGAACAGGTCCGGGTTCGGCTTGGCGTACGCGACCTGGTCGCGGGTGACGACCGGTGTGCCTTCCGGGACTCCCAGCATGGCGATCGTCGGGCCGGCCGTCGGCGCGGCGCCGCTCGTGGCGATCGCCCACGGCACACGCATCGAAGACAACGCCGCCAGCAGCTCCCGCGCCCCGGGCAGCGGCCGGATCTGGTCCAGCCGGCCGAGCAAGCCGCGAGCGTGCGACTGTCGCAGGCGGTCCGCCCGGTCCTCGTCGAGCGTCATCCCCAACTCTCGCTCGAGCGCCTTCAGGAAGAGCCCTCCGCTCATGCCGATCCGACGGTGGATCCGCCACACCGACAGGTCGAGCCCCTCTTCGTGGAGCGCGTCGCGCCACGCGAGCACGTGCTGGTACACGCTGTCCACGAGCGTTCCGTCGAGGTCGAACAGCAGCGCCGGCCGAGCCGAAAGACCGGGGCTCGACAAATCAGAAAGCCCGCCGGCCCGACATCGCGCGCGCCAGGGTCAGCTCGTCCGCGTACTCGAGGTCGCCCCCCACGGGCAGCCCGTGCGCGGGCCGCGTCACCCTGGTCCCCAACGGCTCGAGCGCGCGCTGCAGGTAAAGCGCCGTCGCCTCGCCCTCGATGTCCGCATCGGTGGCGACGATCACCTCCAGCACACCCTCCTCACGCACCCGCTGGAGGAGCTGCGGCACATGGATCTGCTCGGGACCGATCCCATCGATCGGCGAGATCACCCCTTGCAGCACGAAGTACAGGCCGCTGAACTCTGAGGTCCGCTCGATCGCCAGCACGTCGAGCGGCGACTCGACCACGCACAGCAGCGTGGCGTCGCGCCTCGGCGAGAGGCAGATCCAGCAGAGGCTGCCTTCGGCGATGTTGTAGCAGCGCTCGCAGTAGCCGATGCGGGCCTTGACGTCTTCGATGGCCTGCGCCAGCGACGCGGCGCGCTGGCTGTCCGTGCGCAGAAGATGGAACGCAAGGCGCTGCGCCGTCTTCGGTCCGATGCCCGGCAGTCGCGACAGCTCCTGGATGAGCCGTTCCAGCGGCTCCGGCAACTGCGGCATCGCCGGCTACAACAGGCCGGGCGGAAGGCCGAGGCCGGACGCGACCGCCTGCATCTTGGACGCAGCGAGCTGTTTCGACTTTTCCATCGCCTCGTTGACCGCGGCGACCACCAGGTCCTGAAGCATCTCGGTGTCCGACGCGGCCTCGGGGTCGATCGCGACCGACACGAGCTTCTGCGTTCCGCTCGCCACCACGCGAACCGCGCCGCCGCCCGCGGTGGCCTCGACCGTGTCCGTCTCCAGCTCCGCCTGCACCTTGCTCATCTTGTCCTGCATCTGCTGGACCTGCCGCAGCATCTTCATCGGGTCCTTCACTCGGACACCTCCTTCACCCGCGTCACGCGCCCGTCGAAACGGCGCACCACCTCGCGGACGAATGGATCATCCTCCGGGCTGGCGAGCTTGGGCGCGGCCTTCGCCGCGTCGCCCTCCCTCAGCCTGAAGTCCACCTTCACGCCGTCGCCCAGCCACGCCCGCACGTGCGGCATCAGCTGCGTCGACTGCTCCTGCGCCTTTTTGTGATGAAACCCATAGCGAAACCACAACACCAGCAGCGTCCCGTCGACCTCAGGCTGCGCGTCGAGATAAGCGGCGCGCACGGTGCGGTTCAACTTCTCCAGCACCTCAGACCACCCACTCACATCCCCACTCACCACCGTCACATCCCCAGCGGCAACCGCTACTGGTTCCGGCGCGGGAGCCTCCTCTCCTTTCACCTCCCCGCCATGCGGGGAGGTCGGCGCTTGAGCGCCGGGTGGAGCGGTGCGTTCAGGCAAGGGCGCGGCATCCGTCCCCAGCTCGACCGCCAATCGCGCCAGCGTCGCCTCGACGAGGAACCGCGGCTCCGCGTGCCGCCGCACTTCCCCATCCAGGTGCAGCAGCGCATCCAGCACGCTGGACAGCCGCCGTGCGGTCGCGTGATCGCGACGGGTGAGCGCCGCCACCAACCGGTCCCGGCACCCCTCCATCAACCCCCGCACGACCTGCCGCAGCTCAGCCCCGGCAGCATAAACGCGACTCAGCTCCGCGAGCGCCTCGGCCGCGCGTCCCGCCAGCACGTCGTCCAGCAGCGAATCCAACAACCGCGGATCGGCGATCCCCAACAGCGCTCGCGCCGACTCGAGAGTGATGGGACCGGACGCCAGAGGCACCAGCTGGTCCATCAGCCCCACCGCGTCGCGCATCGAACCCTGCGCCGTGCGCGCGATCAGCTGCATCGCCTCCGCATCGACGGCGACTTTCTCCGACAGTGCGATGTGCGTGAGGCGCGAGGTGATCTGCTCCTCGCTGTGGCGACGGAACACGAACTGCTGGCACCGACCGATCACGGTCAGCGGAATCTTCTGCGCGTCGGTCGTGCACAGGATGAACACGACGTGCGGCGGAGGCTCCTCGAGAGTCTTAAGAAGCGCGTTGAACGCGGGCTCGGTGAGCATGTGCGCCTCGTCGATGATGTAGACCTTGAACGGCCCCAGCGCCGGGGCCAGGTTCACCTTCTCGCGCAGGTCGCGAATCTCATCGATGCCGCGATTCGACGCGGCGTCGATCTCGATCAGGTCGAGGGCGGACCCCGCGGTCATCTCGATGCACGACTGGCACTTGTTGCACGGCTCCGCGGAATCGCGCGCGCGTCCGGTGCAGTTCAGAGCCTTCGCCAGCAGCCGCGCCGCCGACGTCTTCCCCGTTCCCCGGCTCCCGCTGAACAGGTACGCGTGAGCGACGCGTGCGCTGATGATCGCGCCCTGCAGCGCTCGCGACGCAGCCTCCTGCCCGACCAGGTCGCCGAACGTCTGCGAGCGGTACTTCCGATAAAGCGATTGGTATTCAGGCATGCAATTTCAAAATGGCCGCGCACCCCCGCCTCGACCGAAGGCCCCCAGCTCGCACCGCGGTCCACGGCTCCGGCCCGGATGGCTGCGGCACCCTCGAGTTTCTCCTTACCGCTGCTTCCTTCCGGACCTGACGGGGTTCAGAGACCCGAGCTGCGCAGGTCCCGACCTTCAACGCCGTTCGCCGCGGCCAGGCGTGAGAACCCAGACCTCAGCACGGGAATTCGGTCCGGCTAAGGCGGATTGCCGGTTCAGGGTACCGCCAGCACCCCACTTAGCGCGACCAAGAGCATCTTACCCGGGCTCGGCAGCGACGACCGGCCGCCGCGCCACCCACGCCAGGTGCAAAAACGTCGCGATCGTGGCGATCGGGATCACCACCTCGGCGCCGATCACCACGTTGGTCGCGTCCTGTCCAAAGAACCGGAACAGGCAGATGCCGCCGACCAGCACGATGATCAGCGACGTCGAGATCTGGCCCGTCACCGTGTGCCGCAGCTCGGGCCGCCGGTGCATCGAGATCAACACCAACCCACCCAGTGCCGGCAGCACGTAGCGCGCGACGATCACGAGCGCGAGCCAGAACGGAAAGCTTCCGCTCAGCGAGAGTCCCATCACCACCGCGCCCAGCAGGATTCCGTCCACGATCGGGTCGAGCGCACCGCCGAAAGAGGAGGGACGTTCGAAGCGGCGTGCGACCGTGCCGTCGACCAGGTCGCTCAAACCGGCCACCGCCAGCACCACGGCCAGCAGTCCAAGATGGCCCGGCGACACCGAGTAGGCGAGCGCAGGCGCGGCGAGGTACGCCCGCGCGAGCGTCACCTGGTTTGCCTCGCCAGGTATGAACGCCTCCACCAAGCCGACAGCGACAAACCACAAGACCAGGAGCCACGCCGGGGCCGGCGGCTGCCCGAGCCACACCCACGCCGCACCGGCCACCACATACACAAATCCGCTCGCGGCGCCGAGCCGGTTGAACCTCACGACCACCCTAGTGTGCCGGGGGCGACGCTCCCGGCGACGGGCTTGCGGCGGCGGGCGGGCTAGCAGCCGGCGGCACGTAAGGCGCCTGGCCCGCGTGCGGGTTGGCGCCGCACGGGTAGTTGGGCTCGCCGATCCCCTTCAAAAAGATCTCGCTGACTCCGCCGCTCGCGACGTATCCGCCGTCGTAGGTGCACACCTGGCGCGTCACGACCCCCGCCGGCTGCGCCCACATCGCCGGCCACGGGTGCGATCTGTAGTACTCCTCGACGAACGGCTTCCACACCGTGATGCCGACGTTCTCGCCGAACAGGACCGAGGTCGGGCACTGCCAGCCCGAGGGCGGGAAGTTCGTCGCGAGGTACGCGAAGCCCGAGTTGCAGGTCGCGCCGGCGTCGATGTGCATGAGCGACGCGGCGATCGCGAGGTTCGGCGTGTAGCCGATGAAGATCGACCCGGTGTACGCCTCGGTCGTGCCCGACTTGCCCGCCACGGGCTTGCCCCCCAGGTCGCCGAGGTACAGCTTCACGGGTCCGCGCAGCAGGTCCGTCATCACGTACCCGAGCTCGGGGCTGATCACCTGCGTGCGTCCGGCGGCGGGGTCGAATGACTCGAGCACCTTGCCGGTCGCGTCGGTGACCTTCAATACCGCGTGCGGGCCGATCCGATAGCCGCCATTGTCGAATGCCGAGTAGGCGGCAAGGTGCTCGGCCATGGAGATCGCATCCGGGCCCAAAGTGGTGGCGACGCCGGCCGGGCTCTGGATCGTCGCGGTGACGCCCAGGTTGTGCAGCAGGCTCACGACCCGGTCGCCGCCCTCCATTCCATACGTCCACAGGGCGGGCAGGTTGCGTGACTGCGCGAGCGCGGTGCGAAGCGTGATCCATCCCTCGTGCTTGCCGTCCCAGTCGCTGAACGTGTGGCCCCCGATCACCCCGGTCTCGTCATTCAACACAGAGGCAGGTGTCACGAGCCCGGCCTGCAGCGCGGCCGCGTACGTGTACACCTTGAATGACGATCCGACGCCGCGCCAACCCAGCGGATCCACACCCGTCAGGTTGATCTGGCCGCGAATCGCGGCGTTGTTGTAGTCGGCGCTTCCGACCATCGCGAGGATCTCGCCGTCAGAGGGATTCATCACGAGCATCGCCCCCGTGTTCACGCCTCGCTTCGCATATGCGGCGACGCCGGACTTCACGTATTTGTCCGCCATGGCCTGCGTGGCGAGGTCTAGCGTGGTCGTGATCCGCAGCCCACCCTCGTAAAGCTCCTGCGCGCCGTAGCGCTGGATGATGTACCGCTCGATGTAGTCGACGAAGTGCGCGGTCAGCGGGTTGTGCGACCCGGGCAGCGCCTTCTGCGCGGCGATCATCCTGGCGACGAGGTCGCCGTTGTACAGAGAATCCGCCGCGGTCCTGCTCAGGTCACCCACCGCGACGAGCCCGTCGAGGACCGAGCGCCAGCGCCATTTCGCCAGGGCTAGCTGGTCGGGCGTTCCGAACGGGTCATAGTCTGCCGGCGCCTGCGGCAGCCCCGCGAGAAAGCTCGCTTGGGCCCACGTCAGGTCGCCGGCGTGCACCTGGAAGTACGTTTCAGCCGCGGCCTCCGCCCCATACGCGCCGTTGCCGTAGTTGATCGTGTTCAGGTAGATCTCGAGGATCTGCTGCTTGGAGTAGCGCCGCTCCATCTCCTCCGCCAGGAGCAGTTCGCGAAACTTCCGGCTCACCGTCCGGCTCTGCGCTTCGGTGGAGTCCAGGACGACGTTCTTCACGACCTGTTCCGTGATCGTCGAACCGCCGAGCGTCGAGGAATGGTGAGTCAGGTCATAGCCGATCGCGATCGCCAGCCGCCGGTAGTCGACACCCGAGTTCGAGTAGAAAGTGCGGTCCTCCGTCGCGATGGTCGCCTGCTGCAATTTCGGGCTGATCTGCGCCAGCAGAACGACCGTACGGTTCTGGTGGTACAGCGACTCGATCACGGTGCCGTTGCGGTCCAGGATGCGCGTCGTCTGCGTGAGATTCGCTGCCCGGATCGCCTGGATCGAGGGCAGGTCGCCCGCGAAGTAGTCGACGACGCCGATCGTCCCCGCGGTCCCGATGAGGCCCATCGACGAGATCACGATCAGGCCCACCAGGGCAAGCCGCATCAGCCAGAAATACGATCGGCGCTTCTTGGGGCGCCGCGGACGGGCGCGCGTGCGCATGCGGCGGGTGCGCGCCGCGGGCGCGCTCTTGCGGGAACGCAAGGCCAGGCGGGACCTCCAGGACGTGTACTACGACGCGAGCTGCGACCGTTGGCGGGAGTCTACCGCAGGCCCAGCGCCTCCGCTCCCTGGTCCGCGAGGCCCAGGATCGGGCTCGAGAAGATCCCGTACACCGCGATCACGACGCAGAACGCCACCGCCCCAAACGTCGACAACGCCGTCAGCACCGGCAGCCGCGTGGTCCGGCGCGCCTCCTCCAGCGGGCTCTGGAGGTACATGACGCGCATCGTCCCGGCCACCGCCGCCAGGCTCAGCGCCGCCCCGAACACCCCAAGCGCCAGCAGCGCGAAATGCCCGGTCTGGGCCAGCGAGGCCACCACAGCGAACTCCCCG
>DATFVI010000135.1:0-7777 GCA_035260405.1 Candidatus Dormiibacterota bacterium | reverse complement strand
TCGACCACCAGCGTCGGACCCATCGCGACCTCGTAGATGGTCCCGATCTCGACGTCCGACTCCTTGAGGATCACGCCGTGTCCGATCACGTCGATCCCGCGCCGGCCGGCCCGGCCCATCAGCTGGGTCAGCTCGCCCGTGGTGAGGTGCGAAAAGTTGACGCCATCGAACTTGGTGAATGACGAAACGACCACTCCGCGCGCCGGCATGTTGATCCCGAGCGACAGCGTCTCGGTTGCGAAGACGACCTTGATGAGGCCGCGCTGGAAGAGTTCCTCCACCATCTCCTTGTGGTACGGCAAGAGACCCGCGTGATGCTCGGCGAGCCCGCGGCGCAACAGGCGCGCGTCGACCATGCGCCTGAAAAGAGCTTCCTCGTCGTGGTCGGTCAAGGCCTGGAGCCGCTCGGCCGCGACGCGGTCGATGGCCTCCTTCTCGGCCGCGGTGGTCAGGTCGATCTCGTGGTAGGAACAGCGCTGCAGCGCTTCGCGGCAGCCACGGCGCGAGAAGATGAAATAGATCGCGGGCAGCATGTCGAGGCTGCGCAGCTCGGGCACCACGTGCAGGAGGTCGTTCGAGGGCAGCGACCGGTAGCCGCCGATTCGATAAGACGCCTCCTCCTCCTGCGCGCCCTTGCTCCAGGTGCGCTGGTCGATGCCGCCGTCCTCTTTGAAGAGAGGCAGGAAGTGGTTGTTGATCGCCAGCCACATCTTCAGCTCGACCGGCCGGACGTCGTGGAAGACGGTCTCCATCCCGCCGCGGTTTTCGGCCATCCAGTCGGCGATCTCCTGGTAGTTGCCGATGGTCGCGGAGAGACCGACCAACTTGATATTGGCCGGAGCCTGGATGACGATTTCCTCCCAGACCGAGCCGCGAGGGAAGTCGTCGATGTAGTGGACCTCGTCGAGGATCACGTAGCGGACGAGATCGAGGCGCCTGGGGTCCTCATAGATCAGGTTGCGCAGGATCTCAGTCGTCATGACGACGACCGGGGCGTCGTCGTTGATCGTGTTTTCGCCGGTGACGAGGCCGACCTGCGACTCTCCGTACTGCCGCACGAAGTCGTGGTACTTCTGGTTCGACAGGGCCTTGAGCGGGGTCGTGTAGAGCGCCTTCAGGCCGTCCTGCAGCGCCCGGAAGATCGCGTACTCGGCGACCATCGTCTTGCCGCTGGAGGTCGGCGCGCTGACCAGGACCCCTCCGCGGCTTCGCTCCAGCTTCTCGATGGCCTCGCGCTGGAACCCGTCGAGCTTGAAGGGCAGCCCGGCCTCGAACTCGACCAACTGGTCTCGCGCGTCAGCCGCGCGCATTTAGAGGCGCACCAACTCGGTGGACACGTCGGTGATCCGAGCCCCGTCGCTGTGCGACTCGATGTAGGTGAGGACCGCCGCGAGCACCTCGTCAGCATGGCGCCCGTCGCCGCTCACGGTCGCGATGGCGAGCTCCGCCAGCTGCCAGCGGTCGAGCTCGCCGACCTCCGCCGCCGAGACCTGGTAGCGCGCCCTGACGCGGCGCAGCAATCCGCTGACCACCTGGCGCTTCGACTTCAGGGAGCCGCTGTCGGGCAGGTGGAGTACGACCCTGGCGACGCCGATCGCTAGCTGGGAGGCCATCAGAGATCCTTTTTGACCATTACAGGGGACTCACCATATGATGGCCGGGGAAAGGAGCCACCTTACGGGAACGCTTCTTAGGAGGGTTGCAAGAGTGGGTTTTGACACCGGGGATGACGACGAGGGCTTTGCCAGGTTCGAACGATTCTTAGAGGACTGGTCGCGGCGGGACTTCCTCAAACGGATGGGGGGAGCCGCCGCCTACGCCGCCTTCAGCGCCGGGGTCGTCGAGTTCCTCGAGGCGTGCGGCGGCGGAGGAACCCCATCGACGTCCCTGACGCCGGTGAAAGGGGGCAAGCTGATCGAGGGCACGATCAGCGACATCTCGACCTTCAACACTCTGAACTCGGGGGACGTCAACAGCACACAGATGACCACGCTGCTGTTCGATGGCCTGCAGTCGATCAGCGCCAAGGGCGACAACGTACCCATGCTCGCGCAAGCGGCGCCGACGATCTCCTCCGACCAGATGACGTTCACGTTCAAGCTGCGGCCGAACCTGAAGTGGTCGGACGGCCAGCCGCTGACCGCTGACGACGTTGCCTTCACCTACAACCTGATCTTCTCGCCGGATACCAAGGACTTCGTTTCTCGGTACCGCGCCAACCTCTCGGGCTACCTGCAGAGCGTCACGGCTCAGGACCCGCAAACCGTGGTCTTCCAGTTCAGCAAAGTCCTTGCCAACTTCGTGGACACGCATTGCCGGTATGGGATCCTGCCCAAGCACATCCTGGGGAGCGTGACGCCGAAGGCGCTCAACACGCACACCTTCTTCCAGGGTCCTACCGTGTCCAGTGGGGTCTTCACATTCACCAGGTGGGACAAGGGGCAGCAGGTCGTGCTGGCGCGCAACGACGGCTACTGGGGGGGCAAGTCGAACCTCGACCAGTACATCTTCAAGGTCGTCACCGATGCGGTGGTGCTGGCGCAGCAGCTCAAGACCGGCGAGCTCGACGTCGGCCAGCCGGACGCCAGCCAGTTCGACAACCTGAAGACGGCCACCAACATCGCGGCGTTCTCCTTCATCAACCCTGGCTTTGTCTACTACCAGTTCAACCTCGCCCCGGGAAGCGCCCCAGCACAGCTCTTCGGGGACAAGAACGTGCGCAAAGCCCTGCACACCGCCCTGGACCGGACTGCGATGGCGAAGGCCGCCTATTTCGGGCAGGCGGTGCCCGCCGACTCTGTGGAAGCCCCGACGACCTGGGCTTACAACACGGCCGTCACGCCCAAGTACGCGTTCGACAAGGCGAAGGCCGAGCAGATGCTCGATGCCGCAGGTTGGATGAAGGGCGGAGACGGTATCCGCGCCAAGGGCGGCGTCAAGCTGTCGTTCGAGCTGAACACGAACGCCGGCAACAAGGTTCGCGAGAACCTCATCCAGATCATGCAGCAGCAGTGGCACGACATCGGAGTCGAGGCGGCGCCAAGACCGATCGCCTTCCAAACGCTGGTGACGCAGATCCGCGCCACTCACACGTTCCAGGTCATCCTGATCGGCATCGCGTTCGGTGACACCGATCCCGACCAGACCACGCTCTGGACCACGAAGGGAATCGGCTCAGGCGGCCTCAACGGGATGCAGTACAGCAACTCCCAGATCGACCAGCTGATGGCGTCGGCCCTGCAGACCACGGACCGCAGCAAGCGCAAGCCGCTTTACGCGCAGATCCAGAACATCCTGGCCGACGACCTTCCCGCCCCGATCCTGTTCTACCCGAATTATCTCTGGGGCGTCAACAACCGCGTCAAGAACTTCAACGTCGGGCCGTACAACACATACCAGGGACGCCCGTGGATGAAGGACACGTTCGTGTCAGACGGCAAGTAGGGAGATGATCCCGGTCGGGAGGCGGCTTCACCTCCCGACCGGCTCCAACTAATGGTCAAGTACCTGGCGAGGCGGGTGCTGGCCACCGTTCCGGTGGTCATCGGCGTGACGCTGATCACGTTCGCGCTGATGCATGCCACGGCGGGCAGCTACATCCCCGGCCTCGACCTCAACCCCAACCTGAAGCCCGAGGACGCCGAGGCGATCAAGCGCTATCTCGGCCTCGACCGCCCACTCTACGTGCAGTACCTGACCTGGCTCGCGGGCATCGCCCACGGCGACTTCGGTCGCTCGATGATCGACGGGAGCCTCGTGTCCAGCCACATCTTCGACCGGCTGCCGGCGACTCTGGAGCTCACGATCACCGCCATCCTCATCGGCGTCTTGATCTCGATTCCCCTCGGCATCGCCGGCGCTCTGCGACGAGGAAGCAAGATCGATCACGCGCTCACGGCGCTATCGGTCGCGGGGTTCGCCGTCCCGGCCTTCTGGCTCGGGCTCGTGCTCATCCTGATTTTTTCCGTCCAGTTCGAGGCGTGGGGTCTGCCCTTCCTCCCATCGGGCGGGGTGATGACACCCGGCACGAACGGCGGCGATCCGCTCGACAGGCTCGTTCACCTGGTCCTCCCGGCGACCGTCCTTTCGTTCGTGTACCTGTCCATCTGGTCTCGGTTCACCCGATCGAGCATGCTCGAGGTCCTGTCGCAGGACTACGTGCGAACCGCCCGCGCGAAAGGGATGAGCGAAAGGCGCGTCGTCTACCTCCACGCGCTGCGCAATGCGGTCATCCCGCTGATCACGCTGGTCGGGCTCGAGCTGCCCTCGCTGGTGAGCGGCGGCCTGGTCGTTGAGGTCGTCTTCAGCTGGCCGGGGATCGGAAAGCTGCTCTACGAACGCGCCCTCCAGACCGATTACACGACCGTGCTCGGGATCACTACGTTCGCGGCGCTCCTGGTCGTGGCGGGCAACCTGCTGGCCGACGTCCTCTACGCGACGCTCGACCCAAGGATCCGATACGAATGATCTCGCCCCTGCCGATCGAGGCCCCGGTTCCTCCGTCGACCGCCATCGTCGCGCGCACGTCGCGCGGGTACTGGCGGGAAGCGGGAGGTCGCCTGCGGCGGAACCGTATCGGCATCGTCTCGGGTGGAGTCCTCCTGTTCTTCGTCGTGGTCGCTCTCGCCGCGCCGCTGCTCGCGGCGCTCATCACGCACACCGACTACCGTTCGATCGACCTCATCAACACTTTTGCCCGTCCGCTGACGCCGAGCCACATCCTCGGCACCGACGAGCTCGGTCGCGATGAGCTGACGAGGTTGCTGTTTGGCGCCCAGGTCTCGATGGGCATCGGCTTCCTGGCCGTGGTGGTCGCGCTGACCATCGGCGCGTGCGTTGGATTGGTGGCCGGGTTCTACGGGGGGCTGATCGACGGCCTGCTGATGCGCTTCGTCGACATGATCCTCGCCACGCCGGCGATCTTCCTGTTCATTCTCATGTCGATCCTCTTCAAGCCGAACACGATCACCCTTTCGCTGATCATCGCATCGGTGGGTTGGGGAAGCATCGCGCGCCTGGTCAGAGGCGAGGTGCTGTCGGTCCGTACGCGCGATTTCATGGTCGCCGCCAGGGCTTTCGGCGCGAGCGACGCCCGCCTGATCTTTCGCCACCTGCTGCCCAACGTGCTGCATGTGATGATCGTTTTCGGCAGCCTCTACCTCGGCCAGGTCGTGCTGATCGAGGCGGCGCTCGATTTCCTCGGTCTCGGGATCAGCCCGCCCACGCCCAGCTGGGGCAACATGCTGACCAACTCAGAGACGTATTTCTTTCATTCGAGCTGGCTCGTGATCTGGCCCGGCGTGACGATCTTCTTGACCGTGCTGGCGGCCAACCTGTTCGGCAATGCGGTTCGCGATGCTTTCGATCCGAGGCTTCGCTGAGCGATGCCCGCGCCACTGCTCGAGGTGCGAGATCTCAAAACACAGTTTTTCACGCCCGAAGGAGTGGTGAAAGCAGTCGACGGAGTTTCGTTCGAGCTGCACGCCGGCGAGACCCTGGGCATAGTGGGGGAGTCCGGATGTGGCAAGTCCGTGACCGCTCTCAGCATCATGAGGTTGATTCCGCGGCCCGGGAGGATCGTCGGTGGAAGCGTGCTATTCGAAGGGCGTGACCTGGTCGGCCTGAGCGCGGCCGAGATGCAGGAGGTCCGCGGGGAATCGATCGCGATGATCTTCCAGGACCCGATGACCTCGCTCAACCCCGTCTTCAGGGTCGGCTGGCAGGTGGGTGAGCCGCTGGTGATCCACCAGGCCAAGGACAATGCCTCTGCCGGCGTGGAGGCAACGAGGATGCTCGCGAAGGTCGGCATTCCTAATCCGCAGCAACGGGCAAGAGATTTTCCTCACCACTTCTCCGGCGGCATGCGCCAGCGCGCCATGATCGCGATGGGCCTGACGACCACGCCGGCGGTCCTCATCGCCGACGAGCCGACCACCGCACTCGACGTCACGATCCAGGCTCAGATCCTCGATCTCTTGCGGCATGTGAACCGCGAGTTCGGGATGGCGACGATCCTGATCACCCACAACCTGGGCGTGGTGGCCGGAATGTGCGAACGGGTAATGGTGATGTACGCCGGTAGGATCGTCGAGTCGGGCCCGACCGCGGACGTGTTCGCGCACCCCAAGCACCCCTATACGTGGTCTCTCCTGCGGTCGATTCCGCGCCTCGACGCAGACCGACGCGAGCCTCTCAAGCCAATCGAAGGGTCGCCACCGGATTTGATCGATCCCCCCGCCGGGTGTTCGTTCCACCCGCGGTGCGCCTTTCGGGTGGACCGGTGCTCACATGACGACCCGAGGCTGCAACCTGTAGGCGACACGCAGCAGGCCGCGTGTTGGGTCACGCAGGCTGGCACTGAGCTGCCCCGTGCCTGACATCGCAGCGGCGCCGGCGCTGCACCGCGCATGGACGGCCACGGATCCGCTGGTTTCAGTTCGCGGACTCAAGAAATGGTTTCCCGTGTCGTCAGGGGTCCTGCAGCGCACCATCGCGCACGTTCACGCGGTCGACGGCGTCGACCTCGACATCAAGAAGGGCGAGACGCTTGGCCTGGTTGGAGAGTCTGGTTGTGGGAAGTCGACGCTGGGCCGGACTCTGATCCGCCTCCTCGATGCGAACGAAGGCGTGATCTCGTATCGCGGCGAGGACATCACACGCTCGCATGGGGAGTCGCTCAGGCGACTTCGCCGGAAGATGACGATGATCTTCCAGGATCCTTACGCATCGCTCGATCCGCGTCACACGGTCGGAGACATTGTCGGCGAGCCGCTGGACATCCACCGTCTCTTCCAGGGCCGAGAACGGACGGAGCGGATCGGCGAGCTCCTCAACCTGGTAGGGCTCAATGCTCGCCACGTGGATCGGTACCCGCACGAGTTCTCAGGCGGGCAGCGACAGCGTATCGGCATCGCGCGGGCGCTCGCGGTCGACCCAGAGTTCATCGTTTGTGACGAACCCATCTCATCACTTGATGTCTCGATCCAGGCGCAGATCATCAACCTGCTCGAGGCGCTGCAGGCCAGACTGGATCTCACATACCTGTTCATCGCACACGATCTTTCGGTCGTCAAACACATCTCAAACCGAGTTGCGGTGATGTATCTCGGAAAGGTGATGGAGGTCGCGCCGGCCAACGAGCTCTACCGGCGGCCAAGGCATCCCTACACTGGTTCGCTGCTGGCGGCGGTGCCCATCCCCGACCCGGCGATCGAGCTCACACGTGAGCGTGTGATCCTGCAAGGAGACGTGGCATCACCGGTTGACCCGCCTTCCGGGTGCCGTTTTCGGACCCGCTGTCCGCGGGCACGCGAGCATTGCGCTGAGGCCGTTCCACCGCTCGAGGCGTTAGGCGCCGATCACAAGGCGGCTTGCTTTTATCCGCTAGATTGACTGCGTGACCGAGGACCGGGCAAGCGACCGCGAGGGGCTCGGACGCGACCTGGTCAAGGCCTCCTACCTCAAGGGTGATTTCGTGCTGCGCTCCGGTAAGCGGTCGAATCGATATTTCGACAAGTTCCTTTTCGAGACAGACCCCGCGTTGCTGCGCAGGCTCGGCAAGCACCTCGCGGCCCTCGTTCCACCCGAGACGCAGCGCCTCGCGGCGCCCGAGCTGGGAGCGGTCTTGCTGGGCGGAGCCGTCTCGATGGAGACGGGCCTGCCGCTTGTGCTGGTGCGCAAGGAGCCGAAGGGCTACGGCACGTCCAAGCAGATCGAGGGTCACCTATCGCCGGGTGAGAAGGTCACCGTGATCGAGGACGTCGTCACGACCGGCGGC
>DATFVI010000134.1:0-2042 GCA_035260405.1 Candidatus Dormiibacterota bacterium | reverse complement strand
ATCGCCGTCTCCGCCGTCGTCTCGCTCACCTTGATCCCCGTCGTGGGAGCGCATCTCGGCCGTGGTGAGCGTGGGACGGAGAAGCCCTTCCTCGGAGATCGTCTGTTCCGAAAACTACTCGCCGCCTATGAAACCGCGCTTCTGACCGTGCTGCGCCATCGTGGTCTCACGCTCGGGGTGATGGTCGCGACCATCGTCGCGACCGCCGTCCTCTGGATCGAAGTGCCGAAGGGGTTTTTCCCCCAACAGGATACTGGCACCATCGTCGCCATCGCCGAAGCGCCCACCACCGTTTCGTTCCAGGCCATGAGCCAGCGCGTGCAGGACCTCATGCGCGTCCTGCTCAAGGATCCTGCCGTGGCCAGGGTGGGCAGCTTCACGGGCCAATCCGGCGGTGCTCCCAATCAAGCGCGCCTCTTCATCGCCTTGAAGCCACTAGCCGAGCGAAAGCTCGACATGGACCAGGTCATCGCTCGCCTGCGCCGGGCGACCCGCGAAGTGCAAGGGGTCGCCCTCTACATGGTCCCGGTCCAGGAGCTGCGCGTGGGCGGCCGTATCTCCAAGGCGCAGTATCAGTACACCCTCACCGGATCCGATCTCGGCGAGCTGGAGACGTGGGCCGGACGGCTTGTGGAAAACCTGAAACGGTCCCCAGAGCTCCGTGACGTGACCACCGACCTCGAAAGCGGCGCACTGCAGACCATGCTGGTCATCGATCGCGACGCGGCCGCGCGTCTGCGGGTGGCGCCGCACGACATCGACCAGACCCTGTACGATGCGTTCGGGCAGCGTCTGGTGTCGCCCATCTACGCTTCCACCTACACCTACCACGTCGTTCTGGAGGCCGACCCGGGACTCCAGGAGGATCCCTCTTCGTTGTCCAAAGTGTTTGTTGCCGGGCCGGGCGGACAGCAAGTTCCGTTGGCGAGTGTGACGCGTGTCGAGCACGGCGTTCAGATCAGCGCGGTCGCTCATCAGGGCCAGGCGCCGGCCGTAACGCTGAGCTTCTCAATGCGCCCGGGACTTCCCATCCAGCGTGGGACGGAGATCGTCGGGCAGGCCATGCGCGAGCTCGGCGTGCCCAGCAACATACAGGGGAGCTTCCAGGGCAACGCGCGCGCGTTCGCGGACTCGCTTGCAAGCCAGCCCGTGCTGGTCGCGGTGGCGCTCGTCGCGGTCTACATCATCCTCGGGGTTCTCTACGAGAGCACAATCCATCCGATCACGATCCTGTCGACTCTCCCGTCCGCGGGGATTGGAGCGATTCTCGCCCTTTGGGCGGCGGGGCGCCCCTTGGATCTGATCGGGGTAGTCGGGGTCATCCTGCTCATCGGCATCGTCAAGAAGAACGCCATCATGATGATCGACTACGCACTCGTCGCCGAGCGCGAGCGCGGCCGCTCGCCTGAGCAGGCGATCTTCGAGGCCTGCCGGCTGCGGTTCCGGCCTATCATGATGACGACCTTCACCGCGATTCTCGGAGCGGTGCCGCTGGCCGTCGGGACCGGCATCGGGTCGGAGCTACGCCAACCGCTCGGCATCTCAATCATCGGCGGGCTTGTGGCGAGTCAGCTCCTGACCCTCTTCACAACCCCGGTCGTGTACTTGGCGCTCGACCGGCTGCGGCCCGGGGCCGCCAAACGGAGCCGCTTCGCATGGGCGACCTCGGACACGCCTGTGCCTGCAACCGGAGCAGTCCCAGACAAGTGACATGTGAGATGGCGCTCGCAACCGGCGCGCTATACCCTTGCGGGCGCTGGATGGAGCGCGAAGGCAGGGCGATCCTCGCCACCCCGATCTCTGTGGAGTGGGCCAATTGACTGAGGCGCACCAGAAGAGCGCCAAGATCGCCGTGCTGAAGGTGTCCTACCTTCTCGCGGTGACGGTGGTCGTGTTCGCGGTGCCGGCCCTCTCGCTGACGCGTCCGGTTCGGTGGTTCGTGATCCCCACCCTGCTAGGAATCCAGGTGATCACGCTCCTGGTCTGCCGTGTCGGTCTCCGGGACACCTTATGGTCCGCGTCGAGGCTAAAGTGGCTGTTCG
>DATFVI010000133.1:0-32476 GCA_035260405.1 Candidatus Dormiibacterota bacterium | reverse complement strand
CGCCTCCGGCGCCGACCTCAAAACGCACGCCGCCTGCCGCGGTTCCCGCAATCGGAAGGACCGCGCCACGCACGCCGGCGCCGATGCGCCGGAAGAGCTCAATCCAGTCGACGGGTTTCATCAGTGCGCCCTGCGCGCGCCGGGCGGTCTCATCGGTGCGCCCTGCGCGCGCCCGGCGGGTTTCATCGGTGCGCCCTGCGCGCGGGTCTCATTTTCGGCGCCCTGCGCGCGCCCGGCCGGTGCCCGATCAGTGCGGGGCTCAGGCCAGGCCGGAGTCGGGCGACACTTTTCGCCTTCGGCGGCGGCGGCGCTCGACGACGATGGTGATGAGGTAGGGCTGCTGCATCGCCCATACGCGCTCGATGAGCTGCGGGACCGGCACGCTGTGGGGCTTGTCGATGCCCAGCAATACGAGAGCCTCTGCCACTGGATCTGGCAGCTCTGTCTTGTCGTGGAGGTTCAGCTGCTCCAGCGTTTCGAGGATGTCATCCAGCCGGCGCAGGCCTCCACGCCGATTCTGATCGGAGCGGTTGAGCACCGCAGACAGCTTAATGAGGTTGCGCGGCGCGTGTGAGAGCGCCGCTCACCTCGTCTGGTCGTTCGAACTGCAGCCAGTGCCCCGCGCCTTCGAGAACCACGAGCTCATAGGGTCCTTCGACGCGGGCGGCGGTGGCGTCGACGGCGTGGCGGCCAAGCGCGGGGTCCTCGTGACCCCAGAGCAACGTGGTGGGTGAGGTGATCTTCACCTGCTGCGTGAGCGCCGCCCACGCGCCTCCACCGGCGCCGAGGTTGGCGCGGTAGTAGTTGAGCGCGGCGGTCAGGCGTCCTGGGCGGCTGAGCGATTTCGTGAAGTGCTCGATGACCCCTTGCGGCACCGCATCGGGATTGGGACCGAGCGCGAACATCGCCCGCAGCCTGCGGTGATCGTCGTCTGCCAGCACGTGCTCTGCTTTGCCCTCCTGTAGGAACAACCCCACGTAGCGCGATTTCTCGCGCTGCTCCTCATCGACGCGGCTGGCTTCGGCCAGGGCGGCGGGATGGGCGACTGACAGCGCCGTCAACGTCTTCGTCATCTCCTGATGGCGACCGGCAAAGAACCATGCCACCAGGGCGCCCCAGTCATGGCCGGCCACGTGGGCTTGCGAACGGCCGAAGGACTTGATGATGGCGGCGACATCCTCGACCAGGTGATCGATCGCGTAGTTTTCCACACCCTCCGGCGCATCGCTGAGCCCGTAGCCTCGAAGATCTGGCGCCACGGCGAGGTGACCCGCTCGCGCGAGCGCGTCTACCTGTTTCGCCCAGGACTCGGCGCCTTCGGGGAAGCCGTGGAGGAGGATGAACATCTCGCCGGCGGCCGGTCCATCGACCATGGCTCGGAAGCGAAGGCCGTTCGCCTGGATCATGTGCTGCGACGCGGTCATTTGCAGCTCTTGAGGATGAACTCGGTCGCCACGTCGAGGGCCTGGTCGAGCACCTTGAGCAGCCCGTGCCCCTGGCCCTTGAAGATCTCGAGCTGAGACCGCGGGACGAGCTTGACGTACTGCTTCAAGAGGTCAAGGCGTGCGAATGGATCTCGGTCGCCGCTCAGAAACAGGGTCGGACAGCGAATCGCGGGCAGGTGCTCGATGCGGAGCTGGTCGGTGAAGCCCGGTCGATGAAGCGGATATGAAAAAAGCACGAGGCCGCCGAAGTCCGCCTCGACCGCGGCCATGCTCGCGACCCTTCCTCCAAACGATTGACCGCCTCCGATGACCTCGTGGCCACGTCCTGAGGTCTTGATGAAGACTGGGACCGCCTTCTCGGCTCCTCCACGAGGAAGATCCACCGCGACAGCGTCGATACCGCGACGCTTGAAGCCGTCGACGTAGGGCTTCATCGACGCCGCGTTGCCAGATGCGCCGTGTCCGAGGACGACTCTCACGCGCCTATCGTCGCAGTCTTTCGCCGGCCGCGCTGATGGACGAAGTGATGGTCGCGCGGCGCGCAATGAAACGCCGCGCGAGGTCTTCGTCGACGCGCGTGGAGAAAATTTTCGGGACAGCCCGCAAAAAATATTTCTCCTGAACCATTGACGTGAGAGGGTTCATTCAGGTATCACAACGCACTGTATGGCGATGCTGCTCGTGGTTGCCACCACAGAGGCGACGGACCCGACGCGAGTCAGCGTGTCATTGCAAACCACCGCCAACGTCGCGGAGTCCTTGTCAGTGAGGGTCTGCGACGCGACCCGTGGGGTCAATGAACCTCGGGTCCGCATCATCGGAGAAGGAGGTAAATGAAAATGGCAGCTAAGAAGAAGGCCGCGAAGAAGCCCGCAGCCAAGAAGGCCACCGCGAAGAAGAAGAAGTAACGACTTCTTCATTGCTTTTGTAGTTCGTCCGCGCCGGAGCTCTGTGGAGCCCCGGCGCTTTTTTATTGCGGACGGGATGAGGACGCGACCGCATCCGCAGAGACACTGCATCAGCCATCGACGACCTGACCTGTCGCAGCAACACTTCGCTTTCGGATGCGGGATGACATGTCCGCTGGAAAAAACTTCAGGCGAACCTTGACGTGAGCGGGTTCATTCAGGTATCACAACAACTTGTGTGGCGTTGCTGATGGTCTTGGCCACCACAGAGGCAACCGATCAGCACACCATTTCGCAGAACCGCCAACGTCAGTGAGGCGCCGCGGCGCGAGATCTTGGGGTTGAGAAACCTCGGGTGCGGATCATCGGATAAGGAGGTAATTGAAAATGGCAGCTAAGAAGAAGGCCGCGAAGAAGCCCGCAGCCAAGAAGGCCGCAAAGAAGAAGAAGTAGCAACTACTTCTTCAATCGTTCAATAGTTCGCCGTGCCGGGGTTCTGTGGAGCCCCGGCACTCTTTTACCCGGCCAGGGCGATCGCGCGGCTGCATCGCCGCAGGCGGAGCGAGAAGAATCGCGCTGTCCTTCTTGATACGGCGATGAGCTCGGGAAACAGGTGGTGGCTTTGCCGATTGGGTCGCCTCCAACAACACCATCGCCGACCACGACGGCCCTCGACATATAAGAAAGATGGTCAGCCCCAGTAAAGAGGCTTGACACCCGAACATCTGTTCGATATGGTTCGTTTGCCTCCACTTCTCCCCTGCGTCTTCTTCCCACGAGGCGGCCAAAGATGCAGGAAATAGCACTTGACGAGTGTCCCGACCTCGACTTCCGCCGCAGATTCGCGACCTCGGCGGCCGGAGCCAAGGAAAGGGTGGCGGCGCTAGGAGCGCATCAATTGATGTGTGACGACGCGCCGCCGGGCCCCTTGACGCCGGCTTCAGCGCCGCCCGGGGTCCCCGCGAAATCGCAGATTTCGTGGGGTGGGCATGCGCCCGGCCGCCTAGGGCGCGAAGATGCAAGGAACTTCGAGGTCGGGGCACTCGACACTGCGATCAACTCGATTCGGGTCCGTTTCGGCAGCCAGGCGCTGACGAGGGCGGCGGAGCTTCCGCCCCCTCAGCCCTGGCCAAGCCGGACTCCGATCGATCGCCTGACGGGGATCGGCGGGCTCCCTCACGGCCGGCTCACCCTTTTGAGCGGGAGCGGAACGTGCGGCAAGCTCACGCTCGCCCTCCTGCTGCTGGCGGGCGCGACCCGCGAGTTCGCGCACGCGATGGTGATCGACACCGGTTCCGGTTTCGATCCGTGGACGTTGACTCCCTTCTATCCCGAGCTTGGCGCGCTGACCGTGGTCCGCGCGCCGGCTCTTGATCTAGCCGGAGAGGCGGCCATCGCGCTGGCCAGGGCGGGAGCGGGCTTCATCCTATTAATGGGGGAGATCCCGGAGCACTCGCTGGGACCCCTCGAGTCGGGGGCCAACCGTTCGGGAACGGTGATCGTGGGAGTGGTCGACGCGCCAGGGCGGGCGTTCGCCCATGCCTCGAGCTTGAGTGTTGGTTTTTCCCGCACTGACTGGATCTGGGAGCGGGGGCAGCTGGTCGGGCTTCGCGCCACCGCGCGCTGTGTGAAGAACCGCGTGGCGCCACCGCTTGGGGAAACCGAGCTGGAGATCCGCTATCCCCTTGGAGCGCGAACGCTGTCCGACCTTCCGGTCCAGGTCGTCGAGGTTCCTCGAGAGTTGACGTGCGAATCTGCTGTGGTCTGACGGGGCACCTCGAGCTGGCCCGGCGCCCGGACCTTTACGGGAGTCCAGTCGTGGTCGGACTCTGGGAAGAGCACGTCATCGCTGCTTCGGAGGAGGCGCTGCCGTTCGGCGTGACGCCGGGCATGGCATTGCGCCAGGCGGAGCACCTCTGCCCGCAGGCGACTTTCCTCCCCCCTGATCCGGAATCCGCGGCCCGCCTACGAGAGCTCGTCTCGTCTGCCCTCTACGACCTGGCCCCGACGGTCGAGGTCCGCATCGAAGGAGTCGCGTGGCTGGACGTGAGTGGAGTCGTCAACCCTGGCGAATCGATCCGAGAGGCTCGCCGCCGGCTGCGCGCCGCCATCGGCCGCGAGCCGCGACTGGGTCTTGCGCCCGGACCGTTCTCCGCCCGGCTCGCCGCGGCGCGCGCGCGTCCGGGCCGTCTCGTTCAGGTCGACATCGCAAAGACCTTCCTCGCTCCCCTCTCCGCTCACGAGCTTCCGCTCGACGCTGAGCAGCTCGAACGCCTTGACCTGCTTGGTCTTCGCACGCTGGGCGCGGTGGCGGCAATCGGACCACGCGAGCTCGAGAGCCAGCTCGGCCGCGACGGGCGTCATGCTGTCTTGCTCGCGCGAGGCCTCGAGCCCGACCAGCTCACGCCCTGGCGTCCTCCTCTTTTCACGAGCGCGCATCGACAGTTCGAGGAGCCGGTCGAAGATCGCGAAGCGATGCTGTTCGTCGCGCGTGCGCTTTGCGGCGACCTTGCCGAAGAGCTGGGTCTGCGCGGCGCCGGCGCGAAGCAAGTGCGGGTGCGGTTGAGTTTCGAAGAGGCCGGGCGCGCGCAGGGCGCCCTTCAATCAGATACCGAACAGCGTGAGACGGTCGTGCGCCATCCATTGAGCAGCGCAGCGGAGCTGTTCGGCCTGATCGGCTCGTGGATCAAGGAATGGCAGCCGCGGGCGCCGATCACGGAGCTGTGGATCGAGCTTCCGGTGCTCGAAGGCGCTGGGCGGCGCCAGCTGCGGCTTTGGGCGGGCGGCGATGGAACCAGCGAGGAGGTGACCGCCGCGCTCGAGCGATTGCAGGAACGATGGGGCGACGGCGTGGTCCACAAGCCACGACCTGCGCTCCTCTCCTCCCCCCTCCCCTCGCAGCGCTTCGCGTGATGCGACCGCGACCCGGTTCAAACCCGCATTCACCAGGTTCATGCGGGTTTCGTTCCGTGTTCAAACCCGCATTCGCTATGCGGATGCGGGTGTTGGAGGCTTCATGACCAGGCTGCTGTCGCCGCCGGCCGCAGTTGAGGTGACGCTCAGTGATTCGGGCACGCCCGCCTTCATCACCGGCGCGTTCAGCGGGTCGATCGACCCGATCGCGCGCTGGAAGGTCGAGACCGAATGGTGGAAGCAGCCCGTGATCCGCGAGTACTGGAAGGCGCTGCTCAACAGCAACCTTCTCTGCGAGCTGTACCACGATCTTTCACGAGACGAATGGTTCGTGGAGCGGGTCTATGACTGACGGGTCAGAACGGCAGAGCGACAAGGTCCGGGTCTCGCCAAGCGGCTCGTGCATCAGGCGCGAACATCACCTCGCGACTCCAGTGTCGCAGCGGAGTGTTCTTGTCGAGCAGCAGAGGGTACTCGTCGAGGAATGTTTCGAAGTCCACGATCTCGGGACGGCGGGAAACGGCGTGCGCGACCAGGCGCACCCAGAACCTGGTCATGGTGTCGTGGTAGGCCGGGCCGTGGCTGTGGTGTTCGGCGAACCTCTGGATGCCTTTTGTCACGACAGCCTCCGCAGCGCCGGCGCCATGGCGCCGGACGGAAAGCCACGCGAGACGCACGTGGTCGCGGTGGTGGAACTCAGAGTTCGGAAGTGTCAAACCGAAAAAGGCGCGCAGAAACACATCGTCGGGAGTCATGGCCTGATGGGCCTCCTCAGAAAAAGAAATGACCCCGCCGGCTCGCCTCTTGGGCTCCGGCCCCTGCCTTGCGGCTGGTGCCAGATCCCTCGAACGTTTCCTTCGGGGCCTGGACTAACTTATCGCGGCCGTCGAAAGGTTGGCAATCCCCAATCTTGGTCGCCAGGCTACGTCGTGTAGCCGTGCGCTTGAAAAAGGTTGCGGAACCAGCCGGTAAGGTTCGGCCGGCTCTTGATTTGACTTCGAACAGATGACGGCCCCGGGGTTGGCGGGCCTTCGGTGTGAATGATCTCGTTGCACAGCTCGACGCACTGGTCACAGATGAAGACGCCCGGGCCGGCGACGAGCTTTCGAACCTGGTCTTTGCTCTTGCCGCAAAAGTTGCATCGCTGATCCACCACCCTGGCCATGCCAAAAGCATAGGTCTGCCAATGCGGTCGTGAACCCATACGTCGAGCTGCACTGCCACTCCAACTTCTCGTTCCTTGATGGTGGGTCGCATCCGGCCGAGCTGGCCGCACAGGCCGCCGAGCTCGAGATGCCCGCGCTCGCGATCACCGACCGCGGCGGGGTTTACGGCGCGGTGAAGTTTCTACAGGCCTGCCGCAAGCTCGGTGTGAAGCCGATCATCGGCACGGCGCTGGAGGTCGACGGCCAGGAGGTCGTTATGATCGCCCGCAACCTCAACGGCTACTCGAATCTCTGCCGGCTGTTGAGCTTCGCGCACGCTGACCAGCCCAAGGGGGAGGCGCGCGCGACGTTGGCTAAGGTTGCCGAGCATCAAGGGAACCTCTTCTATCTCAGCGCCACCGACGACGAGCAGAGGCTGCGCGACATGCAGATGGCGCTGGGTAAGGAGAATGTCTTCAGCGAGCTGCACCATCACCTGGGCCCTGAGGACCAGTGGGTGCTCGAGGGCCGTGCGGCGATGGCCAAACGATGTGGAGCTGTCGTCGTGGCGACCAACGAGGTGCACTACCACGTGCCGGGGCGGAGGCGATTGCATGACGTGCTGGTGGCCATCCGCCATCGGGCCACCCTCGAGTCGGCCCGCGAGCATCTTTTTCCCAACTCAGAGCATCACCTGAAAGGCGGAGCGGACATGCGGCCGCTTTTCAAGGGACATGCGGAGGCGCTGGCGACGCCGTGGGAAATCGCGCAGGAATGCGACGTGGACCTCGACTTCCGCAAGGTGCGGTTCCCCGGCTACCCGGTCCCGACCGGTGAAACGCCTTTCTCGTTTCTCTACAAGCTCTGTTTTGAAGGCGTCCGCGAGCGCTACCGGCCCATCACGGTCGAGGTGACGCGGCGCCTGCAGCGCGAGCTGGAGGTGATCGAGAAGACGGGGCTTGCCGAGTTCTTTCTCATCAACTGGGACCTGATGAGGTTTGCGAAGGAGCACGGCGTTCCGGGTCAGGGCCGCGGCTCGGCCGCCGACTCGATCGTCGCTTACGTGCTCGGGATCACGCGGGTCGACCCCATCGAGCACAACCTGCTCTTTGAGCGCTTCCTGCACGAGGAGATGACGAGCACGCCGGACATCGATATCGACTTTTCGACCGAGCATCGCGAGCAGGTGATCCAGTACATCTATGACAAGTACGGCTGGGAGCGCACCGGGATGGTGTGCAACGTGGTGACCTTCCAGCCGCGCATGGCGATCCGCCAGGTGGGCAAGGCGCTCGGATTTTCCGCGGAGCTGCTCGACCGGCTGGCGAAGGGCGTCGACCGATGGTTCACGGAGGACGTGGCCGACTCGATGCTGGACGCAGTGCCGCCTCCGGAGATGAGGCCGCAGAGCTGGCAGCAGTTCCTCGAGCTCTGCCGGGAGGTGATCGAGTTTCCCCGTCACCTTTCGATTCACAACGGGGGGATGCTCGTCACAGGGGAGCCGCTTGTTGAGATCGTGCCGGTCGAGCCGGCGACCATGGAAGGACGCCGCGTCGTCCAGTTCAACAAGGATGACGTCGAGGACCTGGGCCTGATCAAGATGGACATGCTCGGGCTGCGCACCCTCTCGGTGGTCGCCGAGTGCCTCGAGCTGATCAAGGATGCAACCGGCGTGCGCCCCGACCTCGACCAGCTGCCGCTGAGCGATCCGAAGGTTTTCGAGATGTGTGGTGAGGCGGACACCATCGGGGTGTTCCA
Source organism: Candidatus Dormiibacterota bacterium (assembly GCA_035260405.1). GTDB lineage: Bacteria > Chloroflexota > Dormibacteria > Dormibacterales > Dormibacteraceae > Palsa-870. The sequence goes on along the minus strand of DATFVI010000133.1, from coordinate 24,307 downwards.
GATCGAGTCGCGGGCGCAGATGCAGACGCTGCCGCGCACGCGCCCGCAGACCTTCAACGACCTGGTCGTCGAGGTGGCGATCATCCGGCCTGGTCCGATCCAGGGCAACGCGGTGCACCCTTACATCCGCCGCAAGCAGGGTCGCGAGGTGGTCACGTATGCACATCCGCTGCTCGAGCCGATCCTCAAGGACACGCTCGGGGTGATCCTCTACCAGGAGCAGATCATCGAGATCGCGATGCACGTGGCCGGGATGTCGCCCAGCGGTGCGGATGGATTCCGGCGCGCGATGACCCGCCACCTCAACCACGTCGAGATGTCTTCGCTCGAGGGGGATTTCATCAGCGGGTGCCTGGCCAACGGCGTGCCGCGGGAGGTGGCGGACCAGCTGTTCGCGGCGGTGCAGGGATTTGCGGTTTACGGCTTCTGCCGCTCGCACGCGGCTGCGTTCGCTCGCACGGCGTATGAGACCGCGTGGCTCAAGCTCAACCATGCGGTCGAGTTCGGCTGCGGGCTGCTCAACAACCAGCCGATGGGGTTTTACCACCCGAGCGTCCTGGTCGAGGACCTGAAGCGCCACGGGGTGACCGTCCTTCCGGTCGACGTCAACCGCTCCGACGTTCGATGCCTGCCCGAACCCCTGCCGGCCGCCTGGACTACAAATTCGGCCGATTCCGCACGTCTGGCGCCAACCGTTCTCTATCAACCCCCGAATTCCGCACGTTTGAGCCCACCGGCGCGTTTCCAGGCAAAGACACACCTCTCCGAGGGCCCTCCCTCCTCCACCAGACCGACCCTCCCCCGCCGGCCAACCGACTCCAGCGTATCCAGCGCGTCAACCCAGCCTGTTAAGACCATGACCCATGCCATGCGCGTCGGCTTCAACTATGTCCGCGACCTTGGTGAGGAAGGGCGCAAGGCCATCGTCGACGAGCGCGCCCACCGGCCGTACACCTCCTTCGACGATTTCCTTCACCGGCTGCGCGGCGCGCCGGTCGGCCCTCGCGCGGTCCGCAACCTCGTCATGGTCGGCGCCTTCGACGCGCTCGGCCAGCCGCGCCGCGAGCTCCTCTGGGGCTGGCAGGAAAGGTGGCACGGGCAAGGCTTGCGCAAAGGCATCGCGCAGCAATCCGAGCTGCGCCTCAACGGCACTTCTCCGGCCCTCCCGGACATCGACGACTTCGACGCCAACCAGCTGGAGTACCGCATCTCCGACCTTTCGACCGGTCACCACCTGATCCACTTCTGTCGCGACCGCCTGCAGCAGATGGGTGCGCTGGAGAGCAACAAGCTCGCGGCCATCCCCAACAACCGGAAGGTGCGAGTCGCCGGCCTGGTCATCACGCGACAGGCTCCCTCGACCGCGAAGAAGATTCGCTTCTTCACGCTCGAGGACGAGTTCGGTCAGGTCAACGTGACCATCAAACCCGACGTCTACGAACGCTACCGGCAGGTCGCCAACCGCCAGCCGATCCTGGTCATCGACGGTGTGATGCAGCGCAACGACGGGGTCTACTCAATACTGGCCAGCCATATCGAAGCGCTCCTCGGCGTGCCGCGCCCGCCCCAGAAATCGCACGACTACCGCTGAAGGCGAAGCGCCAAGGCTTACTTTCCGTAGCCAGATGGGGGTCCTTTGAGCGAAGCTATGCATTCGGACTAAGCCGCGGCACTCAACGCAGCAGCCCCAAAGGAAGGATCCATGTCGATCGGCCGAGAAATCGAAGACATCGCGCGGGACCTCATCAAGCACCAGCACGACCACCCCCCGGTCCGAGACCTCAACCGCGAAGTGGAGCGCAAGCTCACCTTCGCCGATCGCGTCGCCGCCGACTTCGCTCGCCTCGTCGGAAGCTGGGTCTTCGTCCTGGCGCAGGTCGGGATCATGGTCCTCTGGGTCGGCCTGAACGCCTTCAACCTCATCCATCCCTGGGATCGCTATCCCTTCCTCTTCCTCAACTTCATCCTCAGCCTCGAGGCCGCAATCTGGGTCTCCGTGGTGCTGATGGCGCTCAACCGCATCGCGGATCGCGACCGCCTGCGCGCTCAGCACGACTACGAGCTCGACGTCAAAGCCGAGGAAGAGCTCAAGGCCCTGATGAACCACCTCATGCACCAGGACGAGATCCTCTTGCAGATCGTGAACCGCCTCGACCGCGGCGACCGCGAGATGAAGCGGATCGCCCGTCACCTGGAGGTGGTGATCGAGACGACCACCAATCCCCCGACGCCGCGCGCGCCTGAGCCCGAACGGCCGCCGATCAGCCTTCCAGCGCCGTAGAGGCGGCGAGCCGCGCGCCCAGCTCGCGTACGACCCTGACGATCAGGTCCACGTCCTCGTCTTCGGTGCGCCAGTTGACGATGGCCGGTCGGAACGCCACCTTGCCTTGGTACTCGGTCGTGCCGAATACGACGCGACCATCCTCGAGGATGCTCTCGCCCAGCCTTCGGTTCAGGCTGTCAAGCGCTTCCTCGGCAACACCGGGCGGATGGAATCGGAAGCACACGACATTGAGCCGCACTTCCGCCAGGCGCTCGAGATCGGGCGCCTCATCCACCTGCCGCGCCACCCGCTGTGCAAGCCGCAGATGTCGCTCGACCATTGCCCGATAACCATCTCGTCCGTAGGCTCGAAGCGTCGCCCACACGGGCAATGCCCGCGCGCGACGCGACATCTCCGCCGAAAGGTTGCCAAAAACCGGCCGGGCCGTTGGCTCTGTGCGCAGGTACGCCGCGGTGGCGGAAAACGCGCCCGCGTGGATGACCGGGTCGCGAACGAAGGCAAAGCCGCTCTCGTAGGGCACATTGAGCCACTTGTGCCCGTCGACCGCAACCGAATCGGCACGGTCGATCCCTTCGACAAGGTGCCGGGTCAGAGGTGAGGTCGCGGCAAAAAGCCCGAACGCCCCGTCCACATGCAGCCACGCAGCGCGACCGCCCGCGAGGTCGGCCATCTGGGCCAGCGGATCGAAATCGCCGGTGTTCACGTCACCCGCGGTCGCGATCAAGATCGCCGGCTTTCCACGCAATCCCTCGAGGGCAGCAGCAAGCGCGTCGAGGTCGAGGCGTCCCGCGGCGTCGCGACTCAAGGTCTGCGGCTGCCGGCGGCCAATTCCAAGCATCCCCAACGCCTTGACCGCGCTGGCGTGGAGGTAGCCGCTCGCGAACACCGGCACGGGTGGCAGTCCGGCAAACCCCTCGGTGTCGATGTCCACCTCATGCTTCAGTCCCCACCATCGCCGGGCGGCCGCCAGGCCGACAAAGTTCGACGCGGTTCCCCCGGTCGTGAGCACGGCGCTCCATTCGGCCGGGAGGCCAAAGAGCTCCTTGAGCCAGCCGAGGCTGATCTGTTCGAGTCGCGAGGCAAAAGGCGAGCCGACCCAGTTGTAAGCGTGCTGGTCCAGCGCCGACGCCAGCCAATCGGCCCCCAGTGCCGCGGGCGTCACGCCGCCGGTGACGTAGTGGAAATAGCGCGGTCCGGTTGACCTGGTCGCTCCGTCCAGCGAAGCCGCGATCAGCTCGGTGACGGCTTGCAATGAGCCAACGCCTTCCGAAGGCAGCCCGCCGTCACGGAGTTGGGTGCCGGGTGGTTGAACCAACGCCGTATCGACGGCCTCGAGGTATGCCTCAGCCTCACGCTCTACGAGGCGGAGCACGTCGTTCAGGGCGCCGCGGTCAATCGAGTGTTCGGGCACGGCTCGTAATCTTCGGCCCTGCCGGCGCCTTACTTCAATACCCGGTAGACGGCGTACTCGCCGTCGTCGTAGACCAGCTTGCCGTGCTGGTCCCAGTAAGCCCGGCTCGCGCCGCGCGGAATCTCCTGCGGGCCGATCATCACGTAATCGACGCCATAGCGGCGCACCAGGTCCATCGCCGCGGGGGCGCCCTTCAGGATCAGCGTTTCGTCCTCCCCCTTCTGGATGTAGTCGGGCATCCCGTAAGTCCACAACCAACCCGGGTAGCCGATGAGCACGCGCCGGCCGGCGAGGGTTGGGATTGGATTGTTGTGCTCGTCCGCCACGACGAACAGGGCGGTCGGGCTCGTGTTTGCGCGCGTCCAATCGGCGACCTTCAGGCCGCCGCCATCAGTGAACTGGACGGCGCTGACGCTGAAGTCGGAGGCGCGAGCGAGGTCGAGCGAGCCGGCCAGGCCGAGCACGACGAGAAGCCCCGACGCGACGATCGCCGAGCCGGGTCCGCGTTGAAACATCCGCGCCAGCACGGCTCCCACCAGGATGCTGCCGAGCAGAGCCCAGAAGACAAAGAACTTGGTGTTGTCCCAGTCCCAGGGCTGCAGCACGATGACGTTGGGAACGACGAACCACAACCACATCGGCGCGAACCAGTTCGGGTACGAAGTGGGAATCCAGCGGCGCAGGATCTGGCCCGCGATCAGAAGCGGGATGAAGACTGATGTGTTCTTGATCCAGAACCAGATCCAGTCGCGTCCGAACCAGATCGGCAGGTCATGCTGCCAATCGATATACGACAGCCAGCCCACCTCGACGCAGTAGCCGTGCACGCTCGGGCTGCTGCCGCACACGCTGGTGTTGGCCGGCGGCCACATCCAGACGAGAATCGGAATTCCGATCACGAGCGCCGGGATGAAGAAGCCGAGCCATTGGATCCGTCGGCTGAAGAGCGCCCAGAAGACCGACAGCGCGACCACCGTGCCGTACGCGTGGACGTGGAAGACCGGCATGACGCCCGTGACGATGCCGGCGAACAGGAACGGCTGCCAACCTGTTGCGCTGCGAACCGCCGCCCACAGGATCACCAGTGCGATCAAGGCGAGGCTGAAGCCGAACAGCGCCGAGCGCTGCGGCACCAGGTACGCCAGAACCGGGTTGAGCCACTGGTAGTTGTAGTTCGCGTCGCGATTCAGCGTGTACTCGCGTGGAAGATGCACAAGGGCGCCAAGCCCGAGGTGCCCGAGGTCACCGAGCAGGTACACGAAGCCAAGGCCTCCGCTCAGCAGGAAAACGAAGACGGCGAGTGCGGCCGCGGCGCGGCTGGAAACGAATCTCTGGGCGGCCAGGTAGAGCACGCCTGGAAAAGCAAGGCCGAGCAGGCCGCTCGTCATCACCAGGGACGAGGTGAGGCGGCTGCCCAGCGGCACGAGGTTCGCGGCGAGGAAATCGACCATGAAGGGATAGCCGAGGCGATGGCCGGGGTCGATTGGATACTCGGGTGGAAAGTTGTGCCCGTACGCGAAAGACCCGGTGAAACTGAGATGAGCAGCCCAGTCCCCCCAGATGTTCACGTAGCCCGCGTACAGCCCGTCGGGCGTGTACACGTAGGCCTGGTGCAAGAAGTGCACTGTCCACGCGCCACATACGAGCATCACCGCTGCAAGCGGCCACGGATGGCCCGGGACGCGCGGTGACGCCAGCCATCGATCTCGAGCCTCCGCCAGGTCGGCGCGCACCTGCATCCTGTGCCGGAAACTCGATCCCGCGGCGGCAACCAGGGACAGAGCGGTCGCCGCCAGCACCGTCGCCGCGGTGATATCACGGGCTGCGAGCGAAAGCAGAAAGCTGACGGCGGCGACGGCCATCGCACCCAGCACGGCGCCGAATGCGATCCGTTCCTCGAGCAGAAGGCGGATGCCGGAGAGATACGTGAGGCCGCAGCCGGCCACCACGCAAGCGGCGAGGAATGCTGCCGGGCCTAGTTCCAACAGAACAGCTGGGGCTGGCTCGGCGGCAGGTCGTTGCGGCAGTTGACCAGCCAGGTCTTCGGGCCCCACGGAGGAGTCTGCGGTCCACTGAAGTACGCGGGTCCTGAAATCGGCAGCCCAGTCCAGATGGGATAGAAGTAGAAAAAGAAGAGGACCGCCGCGCCGAGGAAGTTTCCGACCAGGACAACCCTGCCAGGAGGTCGCAGCTGCTCGGCGATTTGAGCCAGCACGAAGGCAAGCGCCAGGACCATGAAGATGAGCCCGCCGAACATGTGGTACATGAAGAGCACCCGGCTGATGGGCGCCCACGGCAGCCACTGAGTCACGAAGCCGAGCAGGATCACCGTGGCGGGGAAGCTGCGGTGCCGGACGATGAAATAGGGCAGGGACGCCACGCAGGGCAAGCTCGTCCACCAGATCCACGGATTGCCGAGGTTGGCCATGCGCGAGATCAGCTGCTGCCCGGTCCAGTGGTCGATGCCGAGGTTCGTGTACTCGGCGTAGTAAAGGACCGGTCGCGACAGCAGCGGCCACGACCACCACGGCGAGCCGTAGGGGTGGGTCGCCTTGAGCGTGGCGTGGTAGATGTACGACTGCTGCTGGTAGGCGATCAGGTCGGCCAGGTTGTGGAACTGGCCGCGCGCAAAGAACGGGTACCAGGACTCGACATAGATCGCGAGCGGGATCGCGACGAGCGCTACCGCCGCGACCGCAACGTAGGTCGGCCAGTGGAGGCCGTGCGGGATCGCCGGCCCGTCCCCTCGTCCCCACGACCAGAGCGGGTTTCCCGGCGGGCCGATGTGGATGTCGACGTTGCGGCGGATCGCCCGTACGACCATCAGGAACACGATGCTCGCCAGGGCCGCGAGCACGATCCACTTCGAAGCGATACCGATTCCCAGCACGACGCCCAGCGCCACGAGCGACACCAAAGACGAGGTTGGCGTGCGGCTCTGGATGTGAACGAGGTAAAGGAAGTAGGCGAGCAGGATGAAAAAGACCGGGAAGATGTCGATCATCCCGATCCGCGATTGGATGAAGAACATGCCGTCGAAGCACGCGAAGGCCGCGGCTGAGATCGCGAACAACCGGTTGGGCCAGAGCCGGCGGGCGAACAGGTACATCATCGGGATGCACAGAGTTCCGAAGATGCAAGCGGCGATGCGCCAGCCGAAGGTGTTGAACCCGAGGTCGACGTAATCCCCGGTCGCGCCCAGGAAGTGGGCGCGGTACCAGCCGTAACCCCATTCGCCGGACGCGATGAAAAGCTTGGCGAGCGGCGGTTCGGGGTCGAAGTAGTTGTACTTGCAGCTGACCGTGCTCGGCCTGCACAGCTCGATGCCCTTCACGTCGTCGTACGCGTCGACCGGGAAGTAAATCTCGTCGAAGACCTGGCCATTCGGCGGCGACAGCACTCCGTTCGAGTCGGCGTAGCCGCGGTTGAACGGGTAGGCGAGACCGCAGATCGTCCCGGGGTCACCTTTCGGGTCGATGGGAGTGTTCGGGACGCAGTTGGTGATCGCGGGGCCCTGGAAGGGATGAACGAAGAAGTCGGGCATGATCGGGCTATAAAAGCGAAGGACGAATGCGACCGCGGTGAGGGCCAGCACCGCGACCAGGTCCCACCGGTCGAAATTGCTTCTTGCGCGCTCGCCCTGCGCGGTTTCCGGTTCTTCTAGCTCGTAGGCGCGGGGCCCCTTCACCGCCGCCGTTTTTTGCGCTTGCCGCCGCCCTGGTTCTGACCCAGTCGGTACGGCAGGCGCGAGCTGATCTCCCATGCGGCCGCGTCGGCATCCGGAACCGGGACTGCGATGGTGTCCTCGTTCATCAGCCTGGACCCGAGCCGCTTGTGCATCGCGGCGAGCTCGGTTTCGTCGCCGCGGATCCTGATGAAGAGCGCCGGCTTGTCCACGTACTGCTTCATCACGGGCGCGATCATCCGGCTGCGTCGGTCCATGAAGTGCTGGCGAAGCGGCTGCGCCTTCACCGACTTGATGGAGTCGTACTCGAGCAGCACGCTGTTCATGAGCGTGGAGACCTTGACGCCATCCTCCTGCACCGAAACGTGGCTGCGATAGCGGTAGTAGAGAAATCCTCCGCCTAGCAGGAGGCCGCTCGGGACGTACAGGATCCAGATCAGGTTCGCGGTGTGGGTGATCTGGTGCTGGTAGACCAGCAAGGCGGTCATCACCGCTCCGACTGCGATCAGGAAGCCGGCGAAAAAGCGCTGCTGCCGCCACAGGTGATGGGCGTGGAGGTTCTGGTGGCGCACGCGCCCAGGAGGCGCTTGGGTGCTCAAGGCCTACTGATTATCGAGCCGGGCGCGCGCAGGGCGCATTAGTGAAGCTCCCAGCCTCTACTTCTATCCACGGCGTCGCGCCATCGTTTTTGGAGGCTGTCCGCCTCATCCCGAGACATCTTCGGTTGGAACTCCCGGTCCAGCTTCCACAGGTCTTTCAGGTCGGCGTCCGTCCAGGCTCCGACGCCGAGGCCGGCCAGGAAAGCGGCGCCGAGCGCGGTGGTCTCGGTGTTGCGCGGCCGTCGCACCGGGATGCCCAGAAGATCGGCCTGGAACTGGCACAGCACGTCCATCACGGCGGCGCCGCCGTCGACACGGAGCTCCGGCATCCGTGAGCCGAGGTCGTTTTCCATCGCCTCGACCACGTCGCGCGTCTGGTACGCCATCGCCTCGACCGCAGCCCTAACCAGCTCGGCCCTCCCGGTGCCCCTCGTGAGCCCGACGATGGTGCCGCGGGCATAGGGGTCCCAATGCGGAGCCCCCAGCCCGACGAACGCCGGGACCATGAACACGCCGCCGCTGTCCGCTATCGATGATGCAAGCGGTCCGGCCTCGGCCGCGCTGCCGATGATTCCGAGGCCGTCGCGCAGCCATTGAAGGGCCGCGCCGGTGATGAATATGGCGCCCTCGAGGGCGTAGCTGAGCCGGCCGTCGCGACGCCAGGCCACCGTGGTCAGCATTCCCGACGTCGAATCCACGCGTCCCCCTCCCGTCTGCATGAGCACGAACGAGCCTGTGCCGTACGTGTTCTTCGCCATGCCGGCGGTCGTGCAGGCCTGGCCGAAGAGGGCGGCCTGCTGGTCGCCGGCGATTCCTGTGATGGGCGCCGAGATACCGCCAAAGACCTCTGGGCGGGTCCTAGAGATCTCGCCCGACGAATCCACGACCCGAGGCAGGTTCGAGAGCGAAACCCCGAAGAGATCAGCCATCTCCTGGCTCCACTCCCCTCGCCCGATGTCGAACAACAGGGTGCGCGAAGCGTTCGACGCGTCGGTCACGTGGTCACGCCCGGCGGACAGGCGCGCGACGAGCCAGCTGTCCACGGTGCCCACGGCGGCATCCGCCGCGCCCTGTACGTGCTCGATCGCCCAGGCAAGCTTGGTGGCGGTGAAGTAAGGATCGAGCACCAGGCCGGTGACCGCGCGCACTCGCTGCTCGTGGCCGGCCTCGCGGAGCTGGTCGCAGACCGAGGCGGTGCGGCGGTCCTGCCACACGATCGCGGGGCTGATCGGCTCGAGCGTGCGGCGGTCCCAGAGGACCAGGGTTTCGCGCTGGTTGGTGATGCCGACCGCCCTCACGTCATTAGCAGAGACTCCCGCGTTGTGGAGCGCTTCCCTGGCGCTGCGCTGCACCGCGGACCAGATCTCGAGCGGGTCGTGCTCGACCCAGCCGGGTTGCGGATAGTGCTGCGCGATCTCGCGGTAACCCTTCGCGCGCACCTCGCCGTCGAGCCCGACGACCACCGCAGTCGCGCCTGTGGTGCCCTCGTCGAGGCTCAAGACGACCCCGCGCTCAGGCACGCGTCGTTACTGGCGCGGCTGCCAGGTTCGGTTGAGGCTTCCGGTCGAGTAGCCCTCGAGGTCAGCGGAGACGAACTTGTAGCCCGCGTCGCGGACCACGCCAACCACCCGCGCGCGCTGTTCAATCAACCGGTTGATGTCTGCGCCGTCGACCTCGATTCTCGCGACGTCGCCGTGGTGGCGCACCCGGACCTGGCTGAAACCGAGCGCCTTCAGCGCAGCCTCAGCGGCCTCGATCTGGCGCAGCGCCTGAACGGTGACCGGCGTGCCGTGCGGGATGCGCGACGACAGACAGGCGAACGACGGCTTGTTCCAGTTGGGGAGGCCCAGCTCACGTGCTGCGGAGCGGATCTCGGGCTTTCCCATCCCCGCCTCGAGCAGCGGAAAGCGGACGCCGCGGCGGACCGCGGAGCCGTGGCCGGGCCGGTGGTCGCCCGCATCGTCGGCAGTAGCCCCATACGCGAGGTGCGCGAGCCCAAGCTGTTGCCGGATCGGCTCAAGCTTGTCGAACAGCTCCTCCTTGCAGTGGAAGCAGCGGTCCGGGTTGTTGCGCGCGTACGCGTCCAGCTCCACCTCGTCGGTCGAGACCTCGACGAGGCGCGCGCCGAGCGAGCGCGCCATGACCCGCGCCTCCTGCTGTTCCGATTCCGGATAGGCGGGTGAGCTCGCGAGCACCGCCGCCGAGTGCTCGCCGAGCTCGTCCAGCGCGAGCTTGAGAAGGAGAGTCGAGTCGACTCCGCCGGAGTAGGCGATCAGCACGGAACCGAGCTCGCGCACGATGGCACGGGCTTGTTCGAGGCGGGTGGCGTCGTGGTGGTCGAGCTGGATCATCATCCAGCCTTCAGCCTAGCTAATCCCCACGAAATCAGCGGCTGCGCCGTAATTTCGCGGGGACCTCTAGGACGCTCGAGCTTCGGAAGGCTCCATCGCCGGGGTGCCGCACCACGCTTCGTAGTCGATCAGCCCATTCACGGTCGGGTGCTCGCCGCAGAGCGGGCACGCCTTGTTCCGGCGCAGCTTCAGCTCCCGGAAGCTCATGTCCTCGCCCTCGAAGAGGAGGTAGCGGCCGATCATCGGCTTCCCGATGTCAATCAAGTACTTGATCGTCTCGAAGGCCATCATGCTGCCGATGATTCCCGGAAGAACGCCGAACACGCCGGCCTCCGCGCAGCTCTGCACCGACCCGGGCGGTGGAGGCTCGGGGAACAGGCAGCGGTAGCAACCGGTGCCCTTGGCCGAGTCGAACATGGCAAGGCGGCCTTCGAACCGGAAGATGCTGCCGTGGACCAGCGGTTTGGCCAGGAAGTGGGCGGCGTCGTTGGCGAGGTAGCGTGTCGGGAAGTTGTCGGTGCCGTCGACGATCACGTCGTACGGGGCAAAGATCCGCATGGCGGTCTCGGAGTTCAGGTGCTCGTTGATCGGGACAACCTCCACGTCGGGGTTGAGGCTTCGAAGGGTTTCGGCCGCCGATTCGACCTTGGGGCGGCCGATGTCGTCGTGGCCGTGCAGCAGCTGGCGCTGGAGGTTCGAGGCGTCGACGACGTCGAAGTCGACGATGCCGATCTTCCCCACCCCGGCCGCCGCCAGGTACATCGACGCGGGTGAGCCCAGGCCGCCGGCGCCGAGCAGCAGGACGCTCGAGCCGAGCAGCTTGCGCTGGCCGGCCCCACCCACCTCCGGGAGGATGAGGTGGCGGGCGTAGCGCGCGACTTGATCGGGAGTGAGTGACTTGGGGGTTGGCATCTTGCAAGTCAATATACCCAGGGTGGTCTTGCGGTTATTCCTATAGTGGATGGCCGTGGAAACTGAATACCTGGACGAAGAGCAGGTCATCGCCCTCTACAACAAGGTGCGGACGGGCAAGCGGACCTGGCCGACTGGCATCTGGACCTCGCCCGCCGCGCTGCAGTACGCGGTCACGGTGTTCGACTACTGGATCCATAACGTGATGGGCTGGAAGGGTTGGCCCGAGGCTCGCGGAAAAGTGACCCCGGTCCTGCTCGAGGAGCACCGGCTCGCCGACCTGGTGGAGAGCGTCTTCGTGCCCGAGTTCGGCGACGACTGGCTCGACTTCGAGATCGTGCTCAACGAGAGCATGCGGCTCTCCGAGGACGAGGCGTGGGCGCCGGACGTGGCGGACCGCCAGGAGCGGGTGGAGTCTGCTTTCGAGCATGCCTTCGAGCAGCTCATCGGATCGCCCAAGCAGCAGCCCAAGCTGCTCTCGACCTACCACCGTTTCCGCAACCACCTGCTGCGCATGTGGAGCGCGTTCCAGGAGGCGCAGGCCGAGCACGACAAGGCCGAGCGCGAGTCCGCCGAGCGGTTCTGGGCGCACCTGCGGCTGGTTCGGAGCACCCGGGCGCAGGCAGCGGAAGCGTGGTCGATCGTCAACGCTGACGACGAGCGTCGCGGCGAGGTGACCGTGGTCTGGGGCGAACCGCATCCGTATTGCCTCGTGGTGCTGGACGACGACATCGAGACCGGCGGATGGGAGCAGGTGATCTACCGCCTGGAGCAGGAGATCCTGGTCGAGGAGCCAGGCATCGTCAGCTACGCGGTCTGGCACAAGGGTTTCGTGGGCGAGTACTACCGCTGCGCGGACTGCGGCGAGCTGCACAGCCAGTTCGACGAGGACGCCGGGAACGAGCTGCGGCTTGACGACCTGGAGCCACCGGAAGAGCGCTGAGCCGCGTCGCTTCTAGCCGACCGTCAGGGTGAAGTTCTTGCCTTCCCAGCCGGTCATGTAGTGCGCGGTCCACGAGAACTCTGACCCGGCCGAAAGCCGGTTGCACGCAATCTCCGCCACCCACACCCCCAGCGTCGTATCCATCGCCTCAACCTCCTCATAGGTCTGCCACTCGTCGAAGGTGTAGTGAACGGCGCCGGGGCGCGGCAGCTGCACGCGCAGACGCCGGCCCGCGGCGATGCGGGTGATCTGGTGCTTGTGAGACCAGACGAACGCCGCCTCTTGAGCGGGACCTTCGGTATAGCGGCGCCGGGCTGGCATCACGATGTCGGGAAATCCGGCCAACGCGATGGTGACCAGAAGCTCCAGGTATTCGGCGTGCGCCCAGCCGAGCGGCGTCGCGGAACCGTTGGGACGGCCTAGCTGCAGGCCGCGCGCGGGGATGTCCGGCTGGTCCCAAACCTGTTCGGGCAGCATCAACCCCTGTCCCGCGAAGCCCTCGATGGTGCGGATCAGCTCGGCCGCAGGGAGCCCCATCGAGAAAAAGTGGCGCGCGCGCTCCCCGGTGAGGACGGGCCACGACCGTCCGCGACCACTGCCGTCCCAGGGCGATCCGTCCTCGTGTTCGCCGTACCGGTCTCCGACGTAGCGCCGCCAGCTTGGGCCGGCGGGCAGGCTGACTTTCAGCGTCGTGTCAACGCCCTGCAGGCTGCGGAGGATGCGCTCATCCTTGGGACGGCGCAGCCCGTACCGTACGAGCTCGAGAAACTCGGGGGCGATGGCGCCTTCAGTCGGGCGATGGTCTGGGTCTCCCGCCAGGCGCACGTACTGGCCGGCGGCCGTCGAGCACCATGTCTCCACGCGATCGTTCCAGTAATCGGCAACCGCGCGGAGGTGACTGGCCGCGACGTGCTCGCCGGCCTCGTGGGCGAACTCGGCGGACACGATGAGGGCGGCGATGCATGTGGCAAGCGTCGACGGGGACAATCCACCAAGGTCCTCCCAGCGATCGAGCTGAGTGAGTGGGCCCTCGCGGATGATGAACTGAGCAGCGGCGCGCACCATCACCGGGTAAGGATCGTGGTCGAGGCAGTTCGCCACGCCCAACCGCCAGGCGAGAAGAATCGGCAGCGCCACCTGGTCGAGCTCGGTCGACGTCCAGTGAGGGGTACCGTCCAAAAACCAGTTCTGGTACCAGCCCCCATCGGGACGCTGGCGCGATTGCAGGTGACGGAAGGCGCGAAGGGCGGCGGCGCTGTCGCCCGCGTCGAGCAGCGCCGTCGCTATGCGACACAGGTCGCGCGGCCACACGAGGTGGTAGACGTGGTTGCCGTCGTGGTTGGTCTCCCCCCACGGCGCGCAGGGAGAAGCGATGAACGCTCCCGCGTGCGACTTGTCTTCCAGACACCGCAGCACGGTGAGAGATGCGCGGGCGAGCTGTCCCTCGTCGCCGCTGACTTTGGCCAATGCCTGTGGCATGTCGAGCTGCGAGCGCCATGCTCGCTCGAAAGCCTGGCGGATGTTGCTTGCGCCACGTGACAGCGCCGCCCGTGCGACCTCTTCGGCGTCGGCACGCGTGTGCGCGAATCCGACGGCGATCTGGAATGAGCCGGCCCGGATTCCTATCTCGGCCCCAACCGACACGTTGCCTGGGCCGGCGCGATCGTAGACATTGGTCAGGTAGCCGTCGCCGTCTGAGAGGTCGATCTGCACGTCCGAGGTTCGGTAGTAGCCCGCGGTCGCGCGGCTGAACGGCCCGACGATGCAGATCCATACGTCCTGCTGGCGCATGAGGAGGGCGGGCGGATGCGTGTCCAGAACCTGGCCGAAGTTGCCCTCAGTGCCAGGCTGCCAGTGCGCCGTCGCTTGCATGTAGAGGCGGACGTCCGGCAGCTCGGGCGTGAACGTGGCGGCGATGAGCAGGGCGTTCTCCTCGGGGTCGGAGAAATATTCCTTCGTCAGTCGGTATTCGTGATGGGTGCTGTCGACCGTGAAGGCGGGCACGCCAGGGCTCATCCACGTGATGCGATGCTGCCCATCGGCTGCGTCATCGACTGGTGGCGCTCCTCCGGCGGACGCGAAGAAACGCAACTCGTGAAGCGCGACGCGGTCCAGGAACGGGAAGAAGACCTCGCTGAGCGACCCGTCCGCAAGCGTGTACCAGAGCTTGCTCCTCGGACCCGGTGCGGCTCCGAACGCCATTTTGCGTCCGGGTCCCCACATCGGCGGCGCGCCCGGTCCTCCTGGAGCCTCCATCGGGCACTAAGTATGGAGAGCGGCTAGGTCAGATTAAAATCGAACGACGATCGTGACTTCCCGGGGAGGTGGCTGAGTGGCCGAAAGCACCCGCCTGCTAAGCGGGTAGGGGGTGTAAAGCTCCCTCGCGAGTTCGAATCTCGCCTTCCCCGCCACGTGTCACTTCTTCAACCAATCCTAAGCTCGAGCGTTACTATCGAGCTGAGGGTAGGGCTTTGGGTAACCATCCCGAGCGGGGGGCGGAATCGAATGGCGTCGGGCTGGCCGACGTGATGGTGCAACCTGGCTCGCATCTGGCCACCTACTTCAGCACGGAAGCCGGCCGGCTTCGTATTGCAGTTCCCTTCCTTCGCGAAGGAATCACGCTCGGGCAGCCGTGCTTTTTGATCGCATCCGGGGAGGTCCTCGACCGCTACGTCAAAGCCCTCGAGAAGGACGTCAAACCAGAGCTTGCCGAGGCCAGGCGGCGTGGCCTCTTCGCGACAGCGCCGTATCCCGGCCACACCGTAGAGGAAGCTCTTGCTTTTTGGGACGAGAAGATCTCAGCAGCGCTTTCCGCATACGGAACGACCATCGTGCGCATCGTCGGCGACATGGCGTGTGTGAAGGCGAGTTTCGAGACAATTCATGAGATGCTCGTCTTCGAGCGCCTGGTGGGCGGAATCCTTGCGCGTTCCCCAAGCATTGCTATCTGCCAGTACGACGTGCGTGAGTTCGATGGTCCGTCCCTGCTGGAAACGATCAAAGCTCACCCGGATGTTTCCGAGCTCGGATTTGTGAAATTCGTCAGCTAACAGTCGCCCGGTAGACTCCTTTCGTGACGAGTCGGGTCGCCATGGTCCTTGTTCTCGTCGCGTTCGCGGCGGCCGCATGCGCGCCGTCCGCGAATCCGGTGACGAAAAACACTCCGAGCCCTTCGCCAACCAAGCTCACGTGGACGGACTGCGGCGGCGGCTTCCAGTGCAGCACGGTCCAGGCGCCGCTGGACTATGCCCATCCCGACGCCGGAACGATCGGAATCGCGATCAGCCGTAAGCCCGCGACTGACACCGCACACAGGATCGGCTCGGTCCTGACCAATCCGGGCGGTCCGGGTGCATCCGGCATCCAGTTCCTTCGCGGCGAGGTCGGCGCGATGACCAACCTCAACACAAGATTCGACCTCATCGGCTTCGATCCGCGCGGCATTGGCCAGAGCTCCCCTGTGCGATGCCTGGATGGTCCTCAAGAGGACACGTTCAATGCGCTGGATCCAGTGCTCGACGATCCGTCTGAGAAGCAGGCCGGCATCCAGGCGGACCAGAGCTTCGCCGCCGGCTGTAAGCAGCGCAGCGCCCAGGTCCTTCCCTTCGTCGACACGATCAGCGCAGCCAAAGACATGGACGTGATCCGAGCCGCGCTCGGTGACCAGAAGCTGACTTACCTCGGATTTTCATACGGCACATTTCTCGGCGAGAACTACGCTCACATCTTTCCCACCCACGTTCGCGCCCTGGCGCTCGATGGTGTGATCGATCCAGCACTCTCACCTAACGACCTCCTCTATGCGCAGCTCGTCGGATTCGAACAGAACCTCCAGGCGTTCTTGAGTGACTGCCGGGCGAGGAAGGCCGCCACCACGCCCTGCGGTTACGCACAGTCCGGTGATCCCGGGACCAAGCTGACGAACCTGATGACCCGGTTGGATGCGACGCCGCTTGCAGTTGGCAACCGCTCACTGACACGCGCCCTCGCCGTGATCGGGGTGCTCACGCCTCTCTATGACCCGAGCACCTGGACCTACCTCGACCAGGCTCTCACGCAAGCCGACCGCGGCAATGGCACTCTTCTACTGCGGTTCTCAGATCTTTACCTCGGCCGGAACGCAGACGCCACGTACGACAACCAGACCGACGCCAACGTTGCGGTCAACTGTGACGACCGGCCGGTGCCAGCAGACGTGGCCAGTTACGACGCGCTTGGTCCCAAGTTCGCGGCGGCATCGCCCCTTTTCGGACCAGCGTTCCAGTACTCCAACCTCGTCTGCGCGTACTGGCCGGTCAAACCATCAGGCACAGTCGGCCCGCTCACCGCTGACGGAGCCCCGCCGATTCTGCTCGTCGGCGGCACCGGCGACCCCGCAACTCCTTATGCCTGGGCGCAGGCGGCAAACCAGCAAATCGCCGGTTCAATCCTTCTCACGCGGGACGGCAACGGGCACGTGTCGTACGACAAGAGCGCGTGCGCCAAGCAGCTGATCGATGCGTACCTGATCGATCTGTCGCTCCCCGCGGCGGGGACCGTCTGCCACTAGCGCCAAACTGCCACCCCGTATCGTGGCGACATGCCCGAATTACCTGAGTTGGAGGCACTCCGGATCCGCCTCGCTCCCCGCCTGGAGAACAAGCTGATCACGGCCGCGACTGTAAACCCAAAAAAGGCGCACATGCTGCGATACCCCGTCGAGAATTTCGCGAACGAGCTCCCCGGCCGGCGTATCGTCTCGCTTGTCCAACGCGGGAAGCACCTCGTTTTTGGAACCGAGCTGGGCGGCGGCGGCGGGTCGCCACGGTGGCTAGTCATCAACCCGATGCTCGGCGGCAGGTTCCAGATCGTGGCCGGCGATGCCCCGGTCCCAGCGACGGAGGTTTTTACGATTCGGATCGAGGGACGCCAGGAATTGCGCTACCTCGACTTCCGGGACATGGGACGCATCTACTGGGTCGGGGATTGCGATCGGGAGGTGCCCGGATGGTCGGCTCTCGGGCCGGAAGCCGACTCTGTTCCCGAGATGGGCCTCGAGATGTTCCGCAAGCGCCTGCGCCGGTTTCGCGACGAGCTCAAGGATCTGCTGCGAAACCAGGCGTTCCTGGCCGGTATCGGCAACGCCTACTCCGACGAGATCCTTTTCGAAGCTCGCCTGCTTCCGCTGCGCCGGCGGGCGTCCCTCAAGGCCACCGAGGAGGCGGCGTTGTGCGAGGCGATCCCGGTTGTCTTGACGCGGGCGATCGAGTCCATACTCGCGAACCCGAACTACGACGAGTCAAAGCAGGACCGATCGTTCATGAAGGTGCATATGAAGGGCGGCAAAACCTGCCCGCGGTGTGGCCACCGGATCAGCCAGCTCGGCTCCAACCGGGAGCCTCTGAACTTCTGCCGGGGCTGCCAGCTCTAAAAGGGCATACCTCTAGCGGGCCCTCCCTACCTCAGCAGCCTGCCCCTCCCCCGCCGGCCAACCGGCCTCAGCGTACGGAGGCAGTCAACCCAGCCGGTTAAGAAGCCCGCGCGGCCAGGGTCTCCGAGATGCTCTCCAGCAGCCGCTGCGATGAGAGCGCGATCTCATCGATCGCCCCCTCGAAAGCCTTTTGGTGGCGGCTCGACGGCTCGCGAAACCCGCTCACCTTGCGCACGAACTGGCGCGCGGCAGCGCGGATTTCCTCGTCGGTGGCGACTACGTCAGCCTGGCGCAGAGTCTTGATGCTTCGACACATGCCCACAACGATAGCGAGGCCGAGCCAAGAACCTACCGACCTCGATGCGGCGGCAGCTCCGGCAGGTCATGCGGCGCCAGCCGCGTCGGATCCAGCCCGGCCCGCTTGATCATGGCGTCAGCCAGCCGGTCGTACCGCCGCTCCGCGATGTCCCCGACAGGATCCGCGGAAGCCGACATCAGCTGCCGGAAGCTGAGCGTCGAAACGGCCCGATAGGCCAGCACCGCTCGCGCCTGCTCCGCCCGCCCCGTCATGGAAGCAATCCGCACAAAAGCCAGCGCCGCCCCCGTCTCCCGCATATCCCGCCAGCGCCACCCCGCGTAAGGCAGCAGCACCAGCAAAATCGGCGGCACCGCCACCAGCAGAGCAAGGACCACAGCGGTCTGAAAGATCGCCTGGTGGATGTTCTGGCCCGCCGAAACCAGCGGGTCGCCGGAGTACTTCTTCAAAGCGTCCGCCGTATCCAAAAGGAACTGCGTGAGCAAAGGTATGCCGCCCGGCACCGCGTGCCGGAACGATGCGATCCACCCGTTGAAAGTCGCACCTGTCGAAGTGATCCCGTCGGCGATCGCCTCCAGGCCCATGATCGTCTGGTAGATCAGAAAGCCGAGATACGCCCACACGATCGTCCACGCAACCGTCACCGTGTCCGCCAGCACCCGCAGGAAAGCCGGCCATCGCCGATCCGGGTAGACCTTGATCATTACCCGCGACGATAAGTCAAAGGCGCCAGAACAGGTCCCATCAGACAGGATTCCACTCGAGGCGAACGATGGCGCAGGGTCGCGATCTTCAACTTCCAGCCGGTCGCCTCATCGAGGCGCCGCATAGGTCTCTAGGCGATCGCAAAGTCCACTTCGACGGTGACCGACACTGTGAGCTCGCCGACCGGCAGCTGAGTCGCAGCCGGCGCCGCGGCGCCCATGTCGTAACGCACCTGCGGCGCGGACGAACTGAGATCGCTCACGCGGATCACCGGTCCCAGCCTGACGCCGGCAGCCGTCGCCATCGCCTGCGCCCGCGAGCGGGCATCGGCTATCGCAAGTGTCCGGGCTTCCGCCTGGGCTGCCTTCGGGTCGGAGAGGCCAAAGCTCGCACCGACATTCGTCGCCCCGCCTTCCTGGACGATGGCATCGAGCGCCTTGCCCACAGTGTTGACGTCGTGCCATGTGATCTGCAGCTGCTCAGAAGCGCGGTAGCCGCTGACGGTCTGGCCGGAAGGCGTGTAGACCGGACCAACCGCGTAGCCCGACGTGTTGAGATCCTTGTCCGCGACTCCCAGCGCCTTGACCCGGGCGATGAGCTTCGCCGCCTTGTTCGCAAGGTCGCTTTGAGCGCCCGAGGCGGTGGACTGCTGCGAGTCGACGGCGGCGTAAAGAAAGGCGGTGTCGGGCTTTTTCGAAACGCTGGCATCACCACTGGTGAATAGGCCTGACTGGAACGAGGACGTCGTAGTTGAAGCAGCGGGTGACGCGATGAAAACCGGCGGCCGGCCGGCGGCCACGACAACCACCACGGCGACCAGCAAAGCGCCGGCGACTGACACCAGAGCGACTCGAATCGATGAGGTCATTTTTGGCAATCTCCTTGTCACGCCAACGACCCCGATCGCAACCAGGTAACGCGCTCGGATGCAAACGACCTTTCGGTGATACCCCAGACTGAGCCAGTGGACGATTACACGAGCCCGGCCCGCCTCGCCGAACAGTACTCAGACGCGAGCAAGCTCCGCGTCCGTCAGGAAACGCACCGGCTCTACACCGAGCCGCGCGTCAGCTTCCTCGAGTGGGTGACCGAGCGGATGGACATCCGACCGGGCATGACCGTCGTGGACGTTGGCTCGGGCCGCGGAATCTATCACCCGCTCTTCAGAGAGCGCGGTGCCAGGGTCATAGGCATCGACCAGTCGCTCGGAATGCTCAAAGGGTCAGGCGAGGATGGCCTTCCAATAGTGGGCGACGCACAGGCTCTACCCCTGCCCGACGCGGTGTGTGATCGCGTGGCGTGCAATCACGTCCTCTACCACGTGCCGGACCAGGCGAAGGCGATGCGAGAGCTCCGGAGGGTGGCGCGACCTGGCGGTCGGGTGGTGATGGCCACCAACGGCGCGCGCAACAACGAGCGCATGTACGAGGTCGCGAGGCTTGCGGCCTCGGACCTTGGACGGACCGACCGGTTCCCTCGCTGGTCGCCTTTCCGGCTCGAGGATGTGGACCGAGTTCGAGCCGTATTTCCCAACGTTCTTGTAGACATCTTCGAGAACGCCTTTCGGTTTCCCGAAGCCGAGCCCGCCCTTCGTTACTGGCGCTCCATGCGCGACGGCCCCGAGCTCGAGGCGGCGATGCGGCCGCGCATCGACGAGATCATCCGCGCCGAAGGAAGCTTCAGAGTGCCACTTGTGGCGGGCTGCTTTGTCGCCAACACCTGACCCCGATTACGACGCTCGCGTCAGGGAGAACTTCGTCGATGCGGACGATCGCTTGTTGAGCATTCCTGCGCAGCACAAGAAGAGGATGGCCATCCTGCGCTGGCTCGCCGAGGATTTCCAACCCGGCCGCCGCTACCCCGAGGCGGAGGTCAACCAGGTCATCTCGCGGCGCCACCCCGACTTCGCGACACTCCGCCGCTACCTGGTCGATGAGGAGTTGATGCAGCGACGGCGCGGCGCCTACTGGCGCACCGGCACGGTGCCCAACGTAGGACACGATCCGCCAGATTTCCCGGCCTCAGCAGCTGAGACGTGATTGCATCCGCCAACCCTCACGGGGTAGTGAGCGCAGCCGTCGGCGCTGATTTGCGCCCGGCCACAGCGACCAACACGGCGACGACAGGCGCAGTCACAACCGCGTACCCGAGACTGCCCACGAAGATCCATTCGGATGGTGACAGCCCAGTGTGGTTGTGGGGCTGGCCCGCCGCGAGTGCGCCCCAGTAGCAGAAGTAGAAAACCGCGCCCCCGATCAGGCTTGCCGGAGCCCAGAGGAAGGAGAGTCTTAAGGAGAGGTCGTCATTTCGAGCGGAAAGGGCGAACAGCACGGATTGAACCACGGCCGAGAATCCGCCACCCAGCCAGCCCCCGAAGCCAACAGTTCCCACGGCGAACATCAACGCGAGGCGCCAGCTGATGAGCGACGCAACGATGGTGGCCGGGGCCCAGAGCCTCACATCTCGAAAGAATGGTCGGAGGGCCAACCATTGAGCCAGCCCGAAGGCGCAACCCGCGAGAAGGGCGGCGACGTAAAAGAACTGGAGTGGGAGGAACGGCTGCGCAGCGACCGCAAACAGCTCGCCAGCAGCCGCGTTAGCAATCAGCCATACGAAGAAAGCAGCAATCGCTCTGCGCCTCGCCATGGCGGCACGATAGCGCCTCCGACGCTGGGCGCCGCACCATTGGCGTCCTCGATACAGCGCGTTGCGAACTTGGCGCAGACTTTCAGTGATTCCTGGCAACTCCAGACCGAGGGGGAAAACGAATGTTCATGAGCATCAGGAGATATCGGGTGGATCCCGCCCAGCTGGACGAGGCCGTATCCCTCGTCGATGAAGGCTGGGTCGATCATCTGCGCAACGAGCCTGGATTCCTCAGCTATCACGTCGTCGCCACGGCCGGCAACGAGCTGGTCTCCATGACGGCCTGCCAGGACGAGGAGACCCTCGAGAAGGTCATCCAGAAGAGCGGCGAATGGGTGGGCACTCACCTTTCAGGCTTGAACGTGACGCTCGAGGACTCGCGCGTGGGCAAGGTGGTCTCGCACCTGGGCGGCTGATCCGTACGAAAGGAGTCGCAAATGGCAGCAAGCAAGACCGGCATCCGGCGAATCGCAATCGGCGTGGACGGCTCGGAGTCGTCCGCGGCCGCGATCAAATGGGCGATCCGGCTGGCCAAAGCGACGGGCTCCCAGGCGATCGCCGTTTATGCCATCGACATCCCTGTTTACTTTCCCGAGCCGGAAGAGCTCCCATTCGTGCTCGACGACGACTGGCGTGCCGGGATGAAATCGGAGTTCGAAGACAAATGGTGCAAGCCGTTGAAGGTCGCCGGCGTCAGATATCGCACGGTCATGGAAGACGGCCGGGCCGCCAGCGTGATCGCTGACGTCGCCGACCGCGAGAAGGCAGACGTCATCGTGGTCGGCCGGCGCGGTCGAGGCGGGGTCGCGGAGCTCCTGCTGGGAAGCACGAGCCACGAGCTCGTTCTTCATTCGAAACAGCCCGTGCTGGTGGTGTCCGCCAAAGCCTGACGGCAAACTCCCTGAACGCAAGAAGAAGGAGGAGGGCCATGCCTCCTCCACCCTGTTCGCTGAGTTAGTGGTTGCTGCTGACGCCGCGAGCTGAAGGGTCGGCGTCGACGACCCGGACAATCGCGGCCGGGGTGCCGGCGCAATCGCCGCTGACCGGCGTGTAACCAGCGCCGCTGATCTCGTTGTTGACGATGAGATCTCTGGTACCAACGTCCGAGATTCCCGCCTGATACCCGCACGGCGGGGTCATGGTCTGGCCGGTGGTGTTGGTGACCGCACTATTTGAGATCGTGTTGAGCTTCACCGAGTTGTCCGTCCGGCTGGCTGGGGCTGCGCAACTCGCGTCGCCATTGAACAGGAAGACACCCACGTCGTTGGTCGTCAGGGTGTTCCTGGTGATGCTGAGGCCGGTCGCGTAGGGAAGGGCGGGGCCGAAGCAAGGACCACCGACGACGAGAATCCCACCCGAGCTGGCCCCGTTTGCGCCCGAGTAGGCGTTCCCGGTGACCGTGTTGCCGGTAACGGTCACCGGCGCGGTGTCGTAGCCGACCTGGATCCCGTTCTGTGCGATGTAAGGAACTGCGCCTTCGCCGGTCACCGTGTTGTTCGCGATCGTCGCCGAGACGTTCCCGTTGATCGTGATGCCGTTCTTCTGGTAGTGCGTGACCGCGTTACCGGAGATGACGCCGCTTGCGCTGCCCCCGAAAGCGCGGTAGTAGATCGCGTTTCCATGCTGCGTTCCATTCAAGGGCGTTTCACCGATGTTGTGGACGGCGCTGCCGGTGACGTTGACCGACACAGCTCCGGCATCGCCGTTGACCACTACACCGAAGTAATTCGCGCCGAAGATGTTTGCGCCCGACACGTTGCCCGACGTGGTGTTGTCGTAGTAGACGCCGATGTTGCAGCCGGTCGCGTCGAGCGAACCGGTGACGTCACCGCCGATCTGCGCGGCCGTCATGTTGATGCCGTCCCGAAAGAAGCCTGTCGGAGTGCAGCCGGCCGCGGCAGCTGGCGCCACGGCGCCCAGGCCCGCCACAAGGAGCGTGGCCACGACGGCTGACGACGAGAGCAAGCCGATCAGTCTGGACATTAGTTCCCCCTCGTCCCAGCTGGATGGATCAAATCAACCGATGGCTCGCGAGCACCCCTCACGACTTAAGGACACATTAAAAACTACTTCACGGGATAAAGCCACTAGAGCTTCGTGCGGGACCAAGAGATACGCCACAAGGCGATAAGCAGGCCAACTCCTGGGTTTCGAACGAACTACTTCCCGATGAGCACCTCGGTCGATTTGATGACCACAGTGACCCGATCGCCCGGCTTGAGCTTCAACCTCTTCACCGATCCATCGGTGATGGCCGCCACCACCTTTCCGGCCTTGATCTTGACCTCGACCTCGGCCATGACGCTCCCTGATTTCACACGAGTGATTTGACCCTTCAGCTGATTCCGCGCGCTTAGTTGCATCGTGTCTCCTCCAGGTTATCGGTGGACGGCAGTGGTCAAGCCGCGTAGACCCCCACATCGGTGGCTTTGAAGGAGAGCCATACCTCTCCCCCCTCGACCAGGTCCAGCTCCTTGAGGGCCGCCGGGGTCACCTCGGCCACAAGGGGGACGTCACCGTCGATCCGGACGCGCACGCGGTTGCCGAGCAGCTCGATGTGGCTGGCCCGACCTGGCCACACGTTGCGCGGGCTGCCTTCAGGGCGACTCTTGTGAATCGCGACGGCCCGAGGGTGAATCACGGCGAACACCTCGCCGGTTTCCGCTCCCGCGGCTGCGACCACCGGACCGCCCGGCATTCGCACGGAACCATGGTCCGCTTCTCCTCTGAGCAGGTTGACTCCAACCAGGTCGGCGACGTACTGCGACCTCGGGCGTTCGGTGACGTCTGCGGGAGCGCCGGTCTGAACGAGGCGCCCTTTTTCCATGACGATCAGGCGATCCGCGAGAGCCACGGCTTCGAGCGGGTCGTGGGTTACCACCAGGCGGATGCCTTGAAACGAAGTGAGGTGGCGTTTCAGGTCGCGACGGACCTCGGCTCGCGTGGTCACGTCCAGGGCGGCGAGGGGCTCGTCCAGCAGGAGCAGGCGCGGGTCGGGCGCGAGCGCACGGACGAGCGCCACTCGCTGGCGCTGACCTCCCGAAA
>DATFVI010000132.1:0-4018 GCA_035260405.1 Candidatus Dormiibacterota bacterium | reverse complement strand
CGGAGGATCGCTGGCCGAGCCGACGGAACAGTACGGGCCGAGCTGCTCGTGCGAGGGCTGCGTAGAAGCCTGGCGCCGAAACCAATCGCCCGATCAGGCCTTGCCAAGGAACCGCATCGCCCCCGGCCTGACCCGGGTAGAACTGGGTTAACGATCTAACCCAGCGCGGCGCCTAGGCCGGATTCACTCCGGCCGTCCCTGGCGAGCTTGCATGTCGCTAAGCGTCGCGTGGAGTGACTACTTAGACAAGTCCCATCGATATACCGGAATGGGAGCAGCACCTGCGGCGAAGCCGCACGTGCGATGAGGGAAAACCATCCGGGTTTTCCCTCATACCTTGATCGCTCGGTCGATGGCGTGCCAGGTCAGGGTGGCGGCTCGCGCCCAGCTGAACTGGGCGGCGCGCAGGATGCCACGCCTTTTCAGGTCGGCGGCCAGGTCGGTGTCGCCCACGACGCGTTCGAGCGCCTTCCGCCAGGCGTCCGGCTGTTCCGCCGGCACCACGAGACCAGCACCATCCACCACGTCGGGAAGGCTCGAACGGTCGGAGACCACGACCGGTGTGCCGCATGCCATCGCCTCCAGGGGCGGCAGGCCGAAGCCCTCGTACCACGCGGGGTGGGCGAGGACTCTCGCGAGGTTGTAGACCGCCGGCAGGTCGGCCGGGTCGAGCCCGTCGACGTGGTGCAGCCCTGGACCCATGCGCTCCATGCGCGCGCGGATCGGCTCGTAGAGCCAGCCCCAGGCGCCGACCACGACCAGGTCGGGGCGGTCGCGCATCATCGCCCAGGCCTCGAGCAGGGTTTCGAGGTTCTTACGCGGTTCGATGGTTCCCACGAACAGGATGAATCGCTCGGGCAGCTTCAACTTCGCGCGCGCCGCGGCGAGGTCCTCGGCGCTCATCGGAGAAAAGGTGGCGCCGACACCATGGGGCACCACCTCGACTTTCGACCTCGGTATGCCGAAGATGTCGACCACATCCTGGGCGGTGTTCTCGGAGACCGCGATCACGACGTCGGCTCGCAGTACCGAGCGCGGCACGACGTATCGCGTGCTGAGCGGCTGCCGGCCCGGAAACCAGCCGGAGTTGCGATAGATGGCGAGGTCGTGGACGGTGATCACAGACGGGCACCGCACGTCACCCAGCGGAAGCACACCCGCGGCGCCGAAGTACGCGTCGGGCTTCAGCTGCCGGATGAGTGCCGGCCACTGCATGTGACGGCCGATGAGGCGGGTACGAGGCATCGGACGGTAGCCCGCGTCAGGCACGTGGACGAACCCGCCGGGTGGACCGAAGACCGTCATGCGGCAGTCGGGCCGATCGACGTGAAGCGCGCGCAGGATCTGCGTCGTATAGACGCCCACACCCGCGCGAGGCCGCTCGAGCCCCGAGCCGTCGACGACGAGCTGCAAGCCGATGTCTCCCCGAGCGCGGCTAATCAAAAAAGTCACTTCCCCGCTGGCGGCTAATCAAAAGGTCACTTCCCCGCTGGCGGGGAAGGTGGCGCGCAGCGCCGGATGGGGAGACCCAAATAGCCGCTAGCGAAGATAAGACTGATTTCGCTTCAGGACCTCGAAGTTCTCCAGGGCCAGGCCGGTGCCCCTCACCACCGTCGTCTGCGGGTCGTCCGCCACGACCGCCGGCAACCCCGTGTGCATCGCGATGTAGCGGTCCAGGCCGCGCAGCAGGGCGCCGCCACCCGACAGGACGATGCCCCGGTCGAAGATGTCGGCCGCGAGCTCCGGCGGCGTCTCCTCGAGCACGTCGCGCACCGCACCCACGATCAGGCGCAGCGGCTCCTGGATCGCCTCGGTGACGTCGTTGGAGGTGACTTCCACGTTCTTGGGCAGGCCTGACACCAGGTCGCGTCCGCGCACCTCGGTCACCAGCGGTTCCTTCATCAATACCGCCGAACCGACCGCGATCTTCAATTCCTCGGCCGTCCGCTCGCCGATCAACAGGCTGTGCCTGCGCTTCATGAAGGTCGTGATCGCGTCATCGATCCGGTTCCCGCCCACGCGTATCGAGTGGGCCACCACCATGCCCGAAAGCGAGATCACGGCGATCTCCGTGGTGCCTCCGCCGACGTCGCAGATCGCGTTGCCGCGGGGCTCCGAGATCGGAAGTCCGGCTCCGATGGCGGCGGCCAGCGGCTCGTCGATCAGCCACGCCTGCCGCGCGCCGGCCGAGATCGCCGCCTCCGTGACCGCCCGCCGCTCGACCGACGTGACCCCGGACGGGACGCAGATCATGATCTCGGGCTTGAAGATTCGCTGGCGGCCCTGGACCCGGCCGATGAAGTGGTGCAGCATCCCCTCGGTCACGACGAAGTCCGCGATGACCCCTTCGCGCATCGGGCGCACGATCTGGATCGTGTCCGGCGCCCGGCCGACCATCTCGAAAGCGTCCTTGCCGACGGCCAGGATGCGCGTGCCGTCACGGTTGACGGCCACCAACGAGGGTTCGTTGATGACGATGCCCTCACCCTTCACGTAGATGAGGACCGTCGACGTGCCGAGGTCGATTCCTATCTTCTTGGAGAGCACCTATTCGTACGTGGAGTCTGTCGTGGTGGACTCCTCGTCGAGCGTGACCGACTCGATGCTGGCGCCGACGGATGCCAGCTTGCCGGCCATGTCCTCATATCCGCGCTCGACGTGCCAGGAGTTGCGGAGCAAGCTCTCGCCTTCCGCGCACAACGCCGCGATCACGAGCGCGGCGCCAGACCGGATGTCAGGGATGGCGACGTCCGTGCCGTGCAGCCGGCACGGACCGTGCACGACGGCGTGGAGGCGTCCCTCGACTGTGATCCCCGCCCCCATCTTGGCGAGCTGAGCAACGTGCTGGAAGCGATTCTCATGCACGTACTCCGAGATGACCGTCTTGCCGACGGCCTGGGTCATCAACGCCATGTACTGAGCCTGCAGGTCGGTCGGAAACCCGGGAAACGTCCATGTCGACATGTCGTTGGGCCTCAGCCTCGTCTTGACCTGGCGTCCGACGCGAAACCACCCGTTGCCCGACTCGACGTGCGCGCCGGCCTGCTCGAGCTTGAGCAGGACCATGTTGAGATCTTCCGGCCGGCTGCACTCCAGGCGAACCTCGCCTCCGGTCGCCGCCACCGCGAGGGCGTAAGTGCCGGCCTCGAGGTAGTCCGCGATGACGGTGTGCTCAGCGCCTCCGAGCTGCCACACGCCATCGACCACGAGCCGCTCGGTGCCGATGCCTTCGATCTGCGCCCCCATCTTGACGAGGAGCCCGCATAGATCCTGAACGTGAGGCTCGCGCGCGGCGTTGAAAATCTCGGTGCGCCCCTCCGCGAGCACAGCGGCCAGGAGGATGTTCTCGGTGCCCGTGACCGTGGGCAGGTCGAACACGATCCGCTGACCTTTCAGCCGGCCGGCCTCGGCGATGATCTCGGTCTCCGTCTCCGTGACCTGAGCTCCCATCTGCCGCAGCCCGCGCAGGTGCTGCTCGACGCGTCGCGCCCCGATGTCATCACCGCCCGGCCGAGGAAGGCGGGCTCGCCCAAACCGCCCGAGCAGGGCGCCGAGGAGGAGGATCGTCGCCCTCATCCGCCGGCCGAGGTCCGCGGGCACATCGCTTGCCTGGGCCCCAGCCATGTTCAGCGACACGACGCCGTCGCCCTCGGTCGAGCCGCCGAGGCCGCCCAGGATCTCCGCCATCAGGTGGGTATCTCGGACCTTTGGCACGTTGCTCAACGTGACCGTCTCTTTCGTCAGAAGAGCCGCGGCCATCTCGGGCAGGGCCGCGTTCTTCGAGCCGCTGATGCAGATGCTGCCGGCCAGCTGCGCGCCGCCCGTGATTCGCAGCGCGCGCTGTTCCTGGTCTCCCACCTACCGGAGTCTAGTGTCGTGCCCCGGAGGTTCGGCGGAAAATCGCCGCATCGGCGGCCGAGATCAAGGCGCCGGCGAGCAACGCAGCGCGCATGTCGGTAGACCTGTAAGCGAGTAGCGCAGCCGGCAACGCCGAGCTCGGCCGCCTAGGCGGATGAGC